>JAOAJF010000032.1 GCA_026414325.1 Microcaldota archaeon | reverse complement strand
GGATGTGAACAGATAGAAGAGAAACCGGATAGGTGGACAGTATTACAGGGTTTAAAATCATACAGAGATGGATGTGAACTGCACACTAGTTCAATCAGTGATGATTCTGTGATACCGTTTAAAATCATACAGAGATGGATGGAACTAAGGTATACCTCCTGGTCCTCGTAATGTCCTATCTATTTTTTCAAGTATGCTTCTACTTATAACCTTTTAGTGGAAAAACTCCCAAAAAGATTAATTAATTCTATCAAAGATATCATCATTCTTAACATATAATACATTCAACCTATTTCTATTTTCATTTTTAATCAAAAGCTTTTTTTATTTTAGCTGTTTTCTCTTTTTATGGCAAACTTTTTATCTTTGAAAAATTTTGAAAAAAACGAACTTCTTAAAATACTCTCTGAGGCAAAGCAAATGGAGCAAAATCTTTATAACTCAAACACTTTATTTAGCTCAAAAATTCTAACTGCTGCTTTTTTTGAGCCATCTACAAGAACAAAATTATCTTTTTTTGCAGCAGCCCAAAGGCTTGGAATGAAAACCTTGGACTATCTACCAGAGTTTTCCTCTCTAAAAAAAGGTGAAAGTATAGAGGATACTATAAAAATTTTAGAGGGCTATTCTGATATTTTAGTTATTAGGCACTATGAAGAGGATATTTTTTCAAAACTAGACACATCTATTCCTTTAATCAATGCAGGAAATGGAACTGATGAGCATCCAACACAAGCAGTTTTAGACTTATATACTATACAAAAAGCATTTTCAAAAATAGATGGTCTAAATTTTTTAATAGTTGGGGATTTAAAAAATGGCAGAACAGTCCACTCGCTTTTATTTGCATTAAATAATTTTGATGTTTCTATAAAATTATTCTGCCCGCAGGAGCTAAAACTAGGTAAAAATTTTTTCTCAGCTTTAGATCAAGATTTTCTAAAAAGAATCTCTTATGTTTCAAAACTCGAACTAACTGATATTGATGTTTTATATATGACCAGAATCCAATACGAGCGTTTTAAAGGAAAAAAACCAAAAGGCTTAGAAAAACTCTACAGATTAAATCCTTCTATCCTTTCAAAAGCCAAAGATAATCTGATAATCCTCCATCCTCTTCCAAGATTAGAAGAAATTCCAAAAGAAGTTGATAGCACAAAGCATGCTTATTATTTTAAACAAGCTAAAAATGCAGTTCCAATTAGAATGGCAATAATCTCTTACTGTTTAAAAAAATGATCTAAATGTATAAAAAAATTTTTTTATTTTTATACTTTGTAGCAATTCTTTTTTCTCAACAGGAGCTTTATGAACCACCACACAATTTAGTTTATCAAAATAATCTAGCTGTTGCAGCTAGCGGCTCTTATACTAAAATAATTCCCTCTTGGTTAAAACCACAACAGCCAGCTTTAGAGCAGCCTTTTTCTTATGGTTTTTTTAAATTTACCTCTACCTATCCTTCTGTTTCTAGCAGAGTACCTCTAAACCTTTTGGGGCAAGTTTTTTGGATTTGGGGAGAGGAACATCCTGAAAAATACAGGGTTTTTTTAACACCAGATGAATGTGGCCAGCCATACTATTCTTATACTGCAATTTCTGATCCTTGGTTAGAAGGAACCCTAACTGTTAGTATAGAAAATAGAACAAAGTCTTATTCTGTTTATTTAGAAAAAAACGGCTCTAAAGATAATTTAGAAAACCCATTTAAAATCGATTTTTCTAAACAAGAGTTAGAAGGCCTAGCAACTAAAAGCGACTCTTATAAAAACCCAATTCTTCCAAAACTCATTTTAGATTTTAGAGGAAATATTTTTGTTAAATACTATGTTTTTGTTATGGAATATTTTTTAGTTAGGGGCCCAAAAGGAGAAACTAAATGCGAGGCTAGAAGTAGGAGTTTTGTAAAGATTTATTCCTATCCAGTAGCTGATCATAAAGAATATGATGTAGAACACTCTCCAGCCTCATTTTATTTAGTTCAACCATTAGATAAAGAGCAACTAACTATAGACCCAGAGGCTAAAGCAGTTTTTCTTACAAATTTTTATGCAAACAAAATATTTCTAAATTCTCAAAATTTTTCAGCTTACAATGTTTTTGCTCAATACAAAGTAAAGAGTGATGATTTTGGCTTTCAAAATATTGAACGAATAAATTTTCACAAGCCACTAGCTTTTGGAGGAGATATTACATCCAAATCTAGCTTTTTGTTTTTAAATTCCTCCTATTTTCTAAACAAAACTTACAATTTTGCTCATCAGTTTTATACTCAGGTAAAACTTCCTTATAGTATTGGTCAGAGAGTTTTTACCTTTATAATTATAGATGATTTTTCTCAGTCCTATAAATTTGACAATACTTTGTTTTTTAGAGCAGCAATAGGATTATTTTCAACAAATTCTTCTATTAATATTTCCACAAGTGATAAAAACGTGCCCCTTCCTAATCCAGTTCAGCAGGGCTATATTTTAGAATCTAAAATATCAGATGTGCACAGACCAGCCTTTTTTGTATTCTTCCATGAGCAAAAACCATTTTCAATTTTCGGTTATATTGCAATCTTTGTTTTAATTTTACTTGGGCTAAAAATTTTTGTTGACCTGCCCTTCAAAAAAGACTAATTTATTTTCAATTTTTTTAACTCTTTTTCAAATAATTCTAAAATTTCATTTATCTTATTTGTTGGAATGGTAGCACCGGCAGCAATTTTGTGTCCTCCACCCACCCCGCCTACCTCTTCAGAAACAGTTTTTAAAATAAGTCCTAAATTCAGCCCTTTTTTTACAAGCACAGCAGGTGCCCTAGCAGAAATTTTTACATTATTTTTTTCATCTAAAGCCATAGCAATTATTGGTTTATTATACGCTGCACCTAAAAGCATTCCAGCAACAACACCAATTATTCCATCCTCAATTATCCCTCTAGCATCTAAAAACAAAAAAGAGCCCAGATCATTTACATTTTTATAAGCATAATCAATTCCCTCTCTTAGAGCTCTTCTATGAGCATTTAGTATTCTTTTTCCTTCTTCTAAATATTCTAATTTATTCATGCATATTTTTAGCCCAACCATTTCTTTTTTGTGTCTTCCACAAGCATTTAGCATTGTAGAAAATTCTCCTGCATCAAATAATTCTGGTATATCTTTAAATCTTATTAGATCATAGACTGGTCCAACCAAATAACTAGGCTCGATCTTTTTTTTATAATACTCGGTTAGATAGGAAGCTAATGCTCCTATCAGCCTTTTTTTTGAGTCTTCATCCAGTTCATAATAAGTTGGCCAGCGATTATCAAACCTCTTAATATTGTTAGATTCAAGAAACTGAATACATCTTTCTTCATTGTTTGCTAGCCCAGGAAAATAGGGCTCATCACTATAGGCCAAAAGCTGGGGTAAAGGCCTGCTCATTCTCCCATAAATTTTTAGGTCGATTTTCTCTTGCACTATCTTTTCTTTTTGAAATTTTTCTAAAAGTTTTTTATTTAATCCTCTAAAAGGATATTGCATATCTCCAATTGCACCAACTATCGCTACTTCCGGTAATTTTTCTAAAGCAAAATAAGTACACGTAGCACCACTTAGTTCAAAACCACCATCCATTCCAAAAAGATGGGGATTAAGCTGTAGTTTTTCCACCCCTTCTGTTTGATGGTGATCAAATATAACTACATTTGCTTTTAGTTCATTTACTTTTTTACTTCCTCCACCTAAATCAGAAAAGATTATCTCTTCTTCTTTTTTAAGTGTTTCAATTAGCTCATCATCTAGCCTTCTTACTATTTTTATTTTATAATCTATAGAATTATCCTCTAAAAATTTACAGACTATTGCCCCAGCACAAAGCCCATCACAATCATAATGAGTTACAACTATGGGGTTAGTCATTTTTAAAATAGCATTTTTACATTCTTCTGCTCGTTTTTTAAATGCTTCAAATTCTTTCATCTTTATCAATTTTGTTTAATATTGGACTTGGAGGGATTCGAACCCTCGACCTCCTGCTTGCAAAGCAGGCGCGCTACCTCTGCGCTACAAGCCCTCATTTTATTTATTCATTTTTTTTAATATTTAAAACTTTCTACTTTTCTAAAATGCACATCTATGTTAACACAGAAGCTTTTCTAAGTTATTTACAGAATTTATTTTTATAAGTTCAATATAATAACTTGAATTAAGCCTAAAAAAGAGCTCATCACTATTTTATAAGTTATTTTTTTCGTTCCTTCTAAATTTAAAACAAACTTAATATCCTTTTTCCATTTAAAAATTTATCCATAGCAAATATTTCTATTATGTTGTGAAAGATTTAAATTTATGTCTATCAAAAAAAGAAAATTTATATATCTTTTCAAAATATGTTATAATGCATGAAAGAACAAAAAAAAGCTACAGATAAAGTTCAAAAAAAGTTTAGTTTTCAAAAACCTGTAGATGAGGACAGCGGAGATGAAATTGATAAGTTAGTTTCTTTAACTTTTGATGAAAATCCAAAAGTAAGAGAAGAGGTGGCTAAAAAACTAGCAAACCATCTTTCAGACCCAAGAGCAATCTTAGCTTTGATTGACCTTTCTGCAGATAAGCACGAATCTGTAAAACAAACAGCAAAAAAGGTATTAGAAAATTATCAATCCCCAGATAAAGAAGCCTTTAGCTCATTAGAAAAATTCTTTGAAAAAATTCATCAAAGTGAAGATGAACAAAAAGAATGGGAAGCCCAAAAAAGTTTAATGTTTCCTCAAGTAGAAAAATTATTTTCTTCCCAAGTAGCTAAAGAAAAACTTCTTCCTTCTATTGAAAAATTATTCTCAAAAAGAGCTAAGCACCAAAAACATAGCCAAAGCCAGCAAGCAAATCAACCAACACTATTTGAATTAGCTGGCCAAGAAAGCACAGTCCAAAATATTGAATCTGTAGAATCTAAAAAAAGTTCTATAACTGAAGATACTATAAAAGAAAAACCCACAAGCTTAAGTTCAAAAGAGCAAGACTTAGACTTTCCTCTTCCAGAAAATATTAAAGAAAAGCTTTCCTCATCTGTTTTGTCAATTCCAAAATTAGAGGAGGATGATTCTACTTTAGAAAGCCCCGAAGAGGAAAAACTTCCACTCTCATTTATTGATATTTATAAATTTGCCTTTGTTTTGGCTTCTAATCCAGCTACAAAAGCTTCTGATTTAAACAAAGAAAAGAAAAGGCTTCTATCTTTAACTAAACACAATATAAATTTGGCTTTTAAATTAGCTATAAAAAAAGCAAAAGAAGAAGGAGGGATAGATAGCTTTTCCTCTCTAAAGGCAGGAATGAAAAAACTTTCTACTTTGCCTATGAAAGTAGTTGAAGTTAGCCCTAGCCAGATAACAAAAGGAAAAAAACAAATAAAAGTTAATAGAATTTTACTATCAGATGGAAAAACCAGCCTTCCCCTCTACTTAGATGAACAAAAATCTTTTGGCATTGTTGCAGGGGATTATATAACAATAAAAAATTGTTATGTAGATTATTTGATTAAAAATCCCTCAGCAACAAAAGAAAGTGAAAAAGGAGAGCTTTGCTTATTTTTGTCTAACAATGGCTCCATTCTTATTTCCAGAAGTGCAAAAGAAGAATAAACCCTAAAATTATTGTTCTTCTTTTTTTGTTGTTAATCCAGCTTTAAGTTTTTGAGAATAATTTTTTATAAATTTAATAAACATATCCTTTGGCCCAACTAAAGTATCTCCACCCACCACCCTTACAAAAAATCTAAGGTTTAATAAAACAGCCCTATCTTTTTTGTCAATGTTTTTAAACAAAATATATTTTTCTTTTTCTTGACCGATATAGTCATAAAGTCCAGCAAAAAAAGAAGCAGAATATTCATTATGGTATTTTAATCTATCAACTTCCTGCTCTGTTAGCTCCTTTAGCATTGTTTTAAATTTTATATTTTTAACATAGGCCTTATTTTCTCTTACTATTATTTTTTGAGGTGGAAAAATTTTGTTTTCAAGAACATGTTTTATAAACATTTCAATTTTTTTTCCATTTTTATTATCAATTATTCCAACATCTCTTTTTATTTTACTATATTTTAAAAAACCAGCTAAATAAAATATTGCAGCCTTATACTCTCTACTATTTTTTATATCCTCTTTTTCTTTTTTGTTTTCCATATTCTATTCTTTAAGTTTAAATATTCTTATATATGGGCTATTGTATACTAAATCAAATCCTTCTAAAGAATCAAAAAAGAAGGCAGAATATAAATTAGAATCATAATATTTAGTTGTTCTATCAGACCAGCCATCTACAAATTTACCATTTTCATCTAACCATTCTGGGTATTTAGTATAAAATGCTATTAGATATATCCCTTCTTGGGTCTGATAGCCTTTCCATTGAGCTTTTTGTAATACTAAATCTCCAGCCTTAGTTTTTTTATCTAGTAAATAACTTCTAATAGCAGGGCCTGCAGCAGTAT
>JAOAJF010000031.1 GCA_026414325.1 Microcaldota archaeon | reverse complement strand
AGAGCAGCACACAGAATTATTTAAGTCCCAATAAGGATTGCCAAACTGATCTATTGCAGCTATTCCACAAAGTCTTTGTTGTGGACAGCTAAAGCGTAGCTCTGAGGGGCATTTAGGAGGCTGAGGATAGCTATCTACACATCTACCATCATAGCAGTATTGGTTTTCCTGGCAGCAGAATTTGCCACATTGTAAAGAAGAGTCACAGCCCTGGATTGGAACACAAGCTCCAGAAGGCTGAGAGCACAAAAATCCTTCTGGACAGCAGCTTATAGAGCCATTTGGCTGTAGGCAAGCAACCTGATTAGCAGGGCAGTATTCTACACACTGTCCAGAAATACAAGCACTGCTATAGTTGCAACAATATTTATCCTCACAATTAAATGTATTATCTGGGCAGCAATCTACACATTGGGTTGGATTATTTGCTATATTACAAATAGTATTATTTAAGCAGCATTTATCTTTACAAGCTATCTGCTCTTGAGCACAAGGCTCACACCTAGCAATGCTATAATTATAAATATGATTTTCTGGGCAGCAAAATTCCTCTCCAGCTATATAATAGCGCTGAGAAAGAGGGCAGTAGCAACTTCCTCCTAAACAAAGATAATTTTGTTTACAACACTGCCCAGCACAAGCAATCCCACTTGGACAATTTTGGCATTTTCTACTAGTGCTATTACAAATACTTGTTCTTCCATCACAGCAATAAGTTATTCCGTTTTCATCTGGCCCACAGCTTATTTTTGGAGGAGTGCACTCTCCAGCCCTTAAACAAGAACCAGTAGCTGGATCACAATAAGAATAAATATTTCCATCACAGCAATTAGAAGAATTTGCAGGGCAAACAAAATTTGGAGAAGAGCAAGAAGAAAGACAGCGACTATTTTGCCTATCACAATACTGCCCATCTGGACAGCAAACTCTATTACAAGCAACAGAATTAGGTGAAGAGCAAACAACACATTTCTTTAAGTTTTGATCGCATATAGAATTAGTTGCATCACAACAATAATAAGAATTTTTTTCATCTGGTCCACAGAAAATATTTGGAGGCTCACAGCTTATATCCCCCATCATTCTACACTCTCCATTATAGCAAATCTGCTGCTGTGAACAACAATTATTATTACAAACTGTGTTTGGTGGTAGGCATGCTGCACCAGAAGGCAAGCAATAGCCAGAAGGAACACAATTATTAGAATCTGGGCAGGGAACATATCCAGTAGGACAGAAAGTTTGATTATTAAACAAATTCTGAGATTGCGAATAAGCTCCACTATACTGTCCAATATAATCCACTATTGGACTAGTGCTTTTTTGAATCTGATTTGGTAAAGAAGAATCAAAATATATTGTTAGTTGCGACTCAAAAACTCTTGCTGGATTGTACAAGTTTGGAGAATTTTTTTGCTCAAAAGAATAAAGTGTTATTGTTTTAGAGGAAGAAGGCAGAAGTAAAATATACAAATTATTTGCTTTTCCCAAATATCTTTCTCCTTCATAAACATCTTCAAATTTTCCTTTTTCAAATATTAATTTTCTAATAGTTATTTTTTCTGCTGTTGGGTTGTTAAGATTTATTGTAGCTGCAAAAAGAACTCCATCCTCAGCTTCGTATTTTGAAATTCCAAATTCTGTTATTTTAATAGGATAAGCAATTGCTGACCAATAAATTTTTGATTGTTTTACTTTTGTAGCTGTAGGATCAGAAAAAAATCCAAAAAAATTTAAAACAAGAACACCAAGCAAAAGAACAAAACCTAAAATAATTATCTGCTCAATAGAAATTTGCCCCCTCTTTATAAGCATAAAAAACTTTACAAACTAAATTTTAAAAATTTATGCACAAAAAGGTATTTAAACTCAGATAATCCTAATATATGTGTTAATAATTAAATTTAGGTGGTTTTTCTGAAAATAGTACAAAAAGCAAAAAAATTAATTGTTCTAGCAAGTGCAGCTGCTCTATTTACTGCCCACTTTGCTGAGTCTAAAAAAGAGGAAATAAAAAGCTTAGGCCATCCAAACAAAAGACAATTTGCAGATACAGCTAATTATAGGCTTTTTGATACCACATTTGGTAGCGAAAACAAAGTTGTTAGACTAAAGGCAAAAATAAGTGGCTCTATACAAGAGGAAAATCTTGATGTTAAGCTTACAGAGTTTAGTGTTAAGCACACAATCCTTTATAAATATAACCAAATTTATTACTTTCAAGACTTTTTAGGTATTGGTCTACCAGATAGCTGGTCCCTCTCTTTTGATAGTACAACAAAAAGTCTAACACTAACCGAGCTAAATACTCAAAAAACCTATCTTATTACTTTCCCTTCTATTCCTTCTACTATAAAGTTTCCTATATTAGAAGATTTTAAGCAGCCTAACCAAACTAAAGAGACTAACCAAACTAAAGAGATAGAATTTTCAATAGAAAAATTAAACACAGATAGTTATAAAATAATTATTAGGATTTATTTTGATTACAATAATTAAAGGTAGTTTAATGCAATTAGCTACAAAAAACCAACTCAGCAGTGAGGAACTTATAAACTTTCTTCTAAACTCTTCAGACAACATAGCTCGTTTTCTAAAACAAAATGAAAAAGAACTTTTCTATGATTTTGAGAAAAAAATTTTTCCTTCCAATCCAAATCAAGAGCTAAATCAGCTTATCTTTAATGTTTATTCTACACTAAAAGAAAATGATCTTGAGCTTACTAGCTTAGCGCTTTCTCCTCAAAAAATAACAATAAAAGGAAAAATACCCTTTAAAAAACTTTTAGATATCTCTACTTATTTTTTATTTCACCCTTCAAAAAAGAAAGAGATTTTAGACAAAATCTCTGAAATGGGCTATATTGTAAAAGTAAACAAAAGCCCTTTTAGTAGTGATTTTGAATTAATTTTTATCTCGAAAGATTCAATTATTAAAAAAACAAAGTAAGCTTTATTAACTTTCAAGAAAAAATTCACTCATGGCAAGCAACAAAATTTTTTTAGCTCTAATAGCAATTTTCCTTTTATTTTTAGTTGGCTGTACTTTTTTAGAAAATAAAGAGAGTTTTAAATTGCCTTCCCCTTCTTCTTCTCCTTTTTCTATAGATAAAAACACAACTGATTTTAAGAACTTTTCTTTTTCTAACCAATCTGATAGTGAAGAAATACCTAAACTTAAGAAATTTTCTAACTATCAGGAAATGAAAGCCTGGCTAGATAGGGCTTCTAGCATAGAGAGCTCAACTGCTCCTTCAAGAGAAGCCATACCACTATTAGGTTCTGCCCCTACTCTATCTAAAACAGCTGGAGTAGATTACTCAAAAACAAATATACAAGTTGAAGGCATTGATGAGCCAGATATTATTAAAACAACGCAAAATCACCTCTTTATTATAAAAAACAATAAACTCTTTATTTTTGAAATTACTCCAAAACCAAAAAAACTTTTTGAAAAAAAATTAATCGAAGATAATGACGATTTTTTATCATCAATTTTTGTAGAAGATAATTATTTAGTTGTTTTTATAAAAAAATATAAAAAAACTTACAAAATAGATGAATTTGACTTCCAGCCTATGGAATATTATGAGCCTTATACTTTAGTTCAAATCTATAATATAGAAGATAAATCAAATCCAAAATTGCTCCAAGAGCTTAAATTCTTTGGTAGTTTTACAGATGCAAGGCTTAAAGACAAAAAAGTTTATCTTATCTCCTCTCAAGAGGCTAGGTCTAAACCCTATCCAACTCCCTGGTATTTTGATAAAGAATTAATTTACAGCCCAGTATATTATATAGATTCTCCTCCTTCAACAAGTTATTATAAACTAAATCAAATTAGTATCTTCTCTTTAGATGGAAAAGTTTTGGATTCAAAAGCATTTTTGCTCAATGGAGATCAAGATACAGTTTACATGTCTGAAAACAATATCTATATTGCAGCCTCTCAGTTCCCACCAATATTTTGTAGATGGTGGTGGTGTCCTACTCTCTCTTACCAAATAAACAAAACAGAAAGATTTGAAAAAGCAATTCTGCCTCATCTTCCTCTAAAAATACGCCAGCAAATAGCTCCAATATTAGCTAAAAACATTTCTGATTCAGAAAAATGGATAGAGATAGAGCCAATACTTCTAAATTATATTAGACAATTTGAAGATAGCTCTAAGGTTTCAAAATCCCAATTTGAAGAATTTCAATCAACAATTGAAAAAATCCAAGAAGCAGTTGCAGAATATGATGCAAATATAAAAATTAAACACCAAAAAACTATTATTTATAAATTCTCCTTCGAAGGGGACAAGCTAAAGCTTAAAGCATCTGCTTTTGTAAATGGCTATCTTATAAACCAATGGGCATTAGACGAATATCAAGAAAATTTGCGTGTTGCAACAACTATAGATGTTTGGGCAAAAAAGAACGTTGTTTATAATTCTGTTTATGTTTTAGACAAAGAGCTAAAATTAGTCTCTTTATTAGACAAGCTAGCTCCAGATGAAAAAATTTATGGAGTTAGATTTATGGGTCCAAAAGTATTTTTAATCACTTACAAGAAAATCGACCCATTATTTGTTATCGATCTATCCAATCCAAAAGTACCAAAAGTTTTGGGCTATTTAAAAATACCTGGCTATTATACCTATCTTCATCCCTATGATGACAACACTTTGATTGCAATAGGCCAGCTAACCTCTTTTACAGAGTATGATATAGAACGAATAGATGGGCTAAAAGTTGGACTAATAGATATTTCTGAGCCAGAAAAACCAAAGCTTTTAGATGAATTTTTAGAAGGAGATAGTGGTACAACCTCTCCAGTTCTTTATAATCATAAAGCCTTTGTTTATGACCAAAATAGAAAGCTACTCTATCTTCCTATAACAGTAGTTAAAAAATCTAAATCTTTATTCTATGACAAATTAAACTACTTTTATGGAGTTTATGCTCTAAACCTATCTAACAAAAAAATAAATTTGGTTGGAAAAATAGAGCACTATTCTAAAAGCTCAGATTTCTTTGACTACCTTGGCCAGGATTATTCAGTAGAACGAGTAGCATATTTCTCAACTATAATCGCATCTGTTTCCAACAAATATGTTCTATTCAATGAGCTTGATAAAAAATTACAAGAGCTAGACCGTTTCTCTTTAGACTAAAACTAAAATCTTCCTTTTATTTTCTTTTTATCTTCTTATTTTGTTTTTTTACTAAAAAGCTCGCCTTTAAGATATTTTAAAATCAGTCCATAACCAACTATAAATAAAATAGCAAACAAAATTATTTTTATTAAAAACAAATTATCCTTCACTTCAAAATTTATTTTTCTTTCCTCATAGCCAATCTTTCTAACAACAATACTATACACTCCAGGATCAGCTGGAGCTTTAAGCTTTAGAGGAGAGCTATACTCTCCTCTTTTATTCAAGTATTCTACCATAACTTCTTTTAAATCATTAGAATATTTATCTTGAATGTACAAATTAAATTCTTGCCCAGGGTTAAGGCTCTGGCCCTCTTTTATATATGCATAAAGTTTAGCCTGCTCTTTTAAAGAGCTATAAATCACTTCTGTTTTATATTTTTTTGCATTTTTTTCCATCTGCCCAATTCCATCAACAGCTAAACACTCAATTTTTATCGGCCCATTTGCCTTTCCCTCTAAATTTATTTCTTTTACAAATTTACCATTATCAGTAGTGAGTGCAGGTAAAAACTCCCCATCTATTGAAATCTGCACATTTTTTATTCCGCTTAAAGAAAAAGCAACTCCCTCTATTGTTAATAGTTTTCCTACTTCCTCTCCATTTTTTGGAGATAAAATTGAACAGGCTGGATTTATTGCCAGACTATAAATTCTATTATTTTTAGTGCTTACTAGCAACGTATTTTGATTAAAAAGAAGCAAATAAGCTGGCAAAGAAGCAAGAGAGTGGCTAAATACAATCTCTCCACTATCTATATCAAAACCAATTACTTTGTTTGTTGTTGTTGGAAAAAAAGCATATTTTCCAGCTAATAGCTCTCCTCTTCCAATAATTGGGCTGGCAAGCTGTTTTTTATATATCTCTTTTCCCTCTTTAATACTAAGAGCAACAAGCTCTCCAGAAGCAGTTCCAAAAACAACTTTATCTTTTTTTACTATTGGCTCTGAAAATAAAAATCCATCGACTGGATAGTACCAAAGCAATGTGCCACTATAGCCATCAAATGCAAATAAATTAGAAGAGGAGGCAGATGCAAAAAATACCATGTTGTTTTCTTTTTCATATACTGGCAAAGTCTTGTAACTCTCTCCTACTTTTGCAAACCAAAGCAATCTTCCTACATTGGTATAACAATAAAGCTCTTCTCCATCTAAGACTAAAACTTTATCTTCAAAAACTGCAGCAGTTTTTCCATCTTTCAAATATTTAGAAAAAATCTCTGCACCAGTTTCAGGATTTAGTCCAACCATTTTTTTATCATATACTACAAGCACTAATTTTTCATTCCCATTTAAAAATTTTATTTTTGCAGAAAGATTTGCTTCTTTTTTGCTCAATAAATAAGTCCAAAGAATTTTTCTTTGCGATAAAGAATAAGCAATTACTTCATTATCTTCTGTTCCAAATATTATTATTTGTTTTACTAAAATTGCAGGGCTAGCTACTTTTTTATAACTATTATAAACTGGCATAATATCTCCAGACAAAGTAGAAAGCTCATAAATACTACCCATCTGGGTTAGAAAATATACATTTTTTGAATTACTCAAAAGCCAGTATTCTATTTTTGCTGGAGCAGATTGTGGCTCTTGCCAATTATAGCCGCCATATACTAAATACAAAAAAATAAAAAAAATAAAAAAAAATTCTAAACCCTTTTTCATTATTGAGCACCAATAATTGAATCGTACTCACCTTTTTTAATCTTTTTTATTACTTCCCTTGGGTCTAAATTATCCACAGTTACTCCCATACCTGT
>JAOAJF010000030.1 GCA_026414325.1 Microcaldota archaeon | reverse complement strand
TCCTCCAACTGTTGCAGAAGAATTTAAAGCCCAAATTGTTGTGCTTGATCATCCTACAGCAATAGCAAAGGGTTATACTCCAGTCTTTCACATGCATACTGCTCAAGTTGCTTGTACCTTTATAGAACTTTTAGAAAAGAAAGACCCAAAAACTGGGCAGACAATTCAACAAAATCCAGACTTTATAAAAACAGGTGATATTGCAGTAGTGAGAATAAAACCATCTAGACCAGTAGTAGTGGAAAAGTTCTCTGATTTTCCTGCCCTGGGAAGATTTGCAATTAGAGATATGGGTCAAACTGTTGCTGCAGGAGTAGTTTTAGACGTAGTTCCAAAGAAGTTGTAAAATTTTGGTGATTAGACTTGGGAAAAGCACGCATCAAACTAATAGGAAAATCTGCTAAAGAAGTAGATGAAGTCTGCCAGCAAATAAAACAAATAGCTCAAGCAACAGGCGTGGAGATTTCTGGACCAATCTATCTTCCAATAAGACGATTGGTTATAACAACAAGAAAAACTCCATGTGGGGATGGTTCAGACACCTACGAGCATTGGGAAATGAGACTTCATAAACGAGTAATAGATATAGAAGGAGATGAAAGAACTCTTCGACAGATTATGCGAGTAAAAGTTCCAGATAGTTTGCATGTAAAAATAAGCTTACACTAAAAAGCACTATTTTTTTATTTTTTTCTTTTCTATTTTATTTAATTGATGAGAATACGACTGCAGATGGTTTTCCAGATGAAGATATTGACTTGACTCTGAAAATTTAGATTGATCGCTATGGTAGAAGAAGATATTGATGTTCAATATGTTAAAATACCTCAAAAAAGAATTGCAATTTTAGAGGGCAAGGCAAACTCTACCCTAGATCTTTTAGAAAAAAATCTAAATGTAAAACTTTATGTAAATGTAGATGGCCAAGTACAAATAAAAGGCTCGTCAGTAGATGTATTTTTTTCTATTCCTGTAATAAAAGCTATTGGGAGGGGTTTTGAGCCATCTATAGCTTTAAAACTAAAAAACGAAAATTATGGTTTTAATTTAATAGAGCTAAAAGATTATGCAAAAACAAAAGAACAACTTGTTAGACTAAAAGGAAGAATCATAGGTAAAAAAGGAAAAGCAAAAAAAATATTAGAACAAGAAGGAGAGTGCGATATCGCAGTATTTGGCTCAACAGTCGGGATAATTGCAAGTTTAGAAACATTGGATGTAGCTACCAGAGCAATTTTTAAATTAATAGAGGGAGTTCCTCACTCTGGAGTTTATTTATATTTAGAAAAAAACAAAAAATGGAGAAAAGAAAAAGAAAAATTTGATAATATAAAAATGGTTTAAACCTATCAAGCACTTTTTATTAAGGTTTGTTAGAAGGTAAGTTTTTAAATTGTTTTATCATTTTATATTTTTAAGCGACCTAGGGATTTAAATGGCTTTAGATATTTTTAAGAATTTTAAAGAGCACTCTATTGCAGAATTTTTTAGAAAAAATAAACAGATGCTTGGTTTTTCTGGCAAAATTAGATCACTAACAACCATAGTTCATGAATATGTTACTAATTCTTTGGATGCCTGTGAAGAAGCTCAAATTTTACCTGAAATTGATGTACAAATCTTAGAAGAAGGAGAATTTTACAAAGTAATTGTAAAGGATAATGGGCCAGGTATTCCAAGAAAACATCTTGGAAAAGCTTTGGGCCAAATGCTAGCAGGTACAAAATTTCATCGCTATATTCAACAGAGAGGTCAACAAGGAATTGGTGCTGCAGGTTGCACTTTATTTGCTCAACTAACTACAGGAAAACCAATCTTTGTTATTTCAAATTATGAAAATCAAACAATAAAGTGCAATATTTCAATTGATGTAAGAACAAATAGGCCTATAATTAGTAATGAAATTATAGAAGAAAACAAGGATGGTTCACATGGTTTATATATAGAAGGAATTTTCGGAGATGTAAAATATGATAAATCTTCTCAAAGCCCTTATGAATATATCAAAAGAACAGCACTATCTAATCCTCATCTTACAATTTCAATTTTAGAGCCTAGTGGGCAGAGGACTACTTTTTCTAGATCAACTGATAGAATTCCACCAAAGCCTCAGGAGGTTTTACCTCATCCTCTTGGTTTAACTATTGCAGATTTATTTGAAATGGCTCACAATCAAAAAGAACACAGCACTCTAAAAGCATTCTTGTTAAATTCTTTTCAAAGAATTTCTGCACAAAAAGTTGAAGAAATTCAAAAGCTTACTAACGGTACTGTAAGCGGGATAAGATTTGTAGACTTGCTAAAAGACCCAGCTCAATTAACTTGGGAAGAAGCAGAGGCTTTGATCAAAGCTTTTTCAAATATAAAATGGATCGCTCCTTCCTCTGATTGTTTAAGACCAATAGGTGCCCAAAGAATTCAGTCTTCTTTAGCAAATATTTTATCTCCAGATTTTATTGTAGTAAGTGAGCGACCTAGTAAAATTTATAAAGGAGGGATACCTTTCTTGGTAGAAGCTGCTTTAGCTTGGGGTGGAAAGGCAGGCAGACTATTGCAAAACTCAGAAGTTACTTACGATGTTATTAGATATGCAAATTCAGCTCCTTTGTTATTTGATTCTTATGCATGTGCTATTAGCCAGGCAGTAAAAGAAATTGATTGGAAAAGATACCAAATAAAAGATATAGAACATTCTCCTCTAACAATTTTTGTTAATTTTGTTTCTGTACATGTTCCTTATATTTCTACTGGAAAACAGGCTATTTCTCCAGAAGAAGAAATTTATCAGGAGATAAAATATGCTTTGATGGACTGTGCAAGAAAATTACAAAGCTATATTTCAGGAGTAAACAGAGAAAAAGAAATTCAAAGTAGAAAAAATGTTATTTTACGCTATGTTTCTCAAGTTTCTCATGATCTAGCAGAGCTTTCTGATATTGCAAAAGCAGAAGAAATAGAAAAAAAACTTAAAGAGCATGTTGAGTCAAAATATTTAACAAAATTATTAGCCGAATAAGAAAAAAATCAAGAAGAAGAAAAAGAAAAAACCCAAGATAATTTGGAAAATAATGAAGAGGGTGAATAAATGGTTTTAAAACAAAAAAAAGAGATCAAAAAAGAGGATAGTTCTATTGTTATAAAAAAGCTAGAAGATTTTGGCACAGCATTAGTAAAAGAAATTCAAAATTCTCAACCACCAACTTTTGAAATTCCACTTAGAACTAAATCGAACGTTTTTTTTGATGAGAAATTAAATTACCTGGTTTTAGGAGACAAAAAAGAAAAAAGAACTTTTTTGAGTGCAGCTCAGGCAAAAAAATTCATGCAGACTATTGCCATTGCTAACAAATGCAAAAAATTTTTAAAAGAGAATTCTCACACCTCAATCAGAGGTTTGTTTTACCAACTAAAATTTTCTTTAGGTGATGATTTAGATGAAGAGCTGTTTTCAGAGCAATCCGAATCAAATCCATTAATCGAAGATTTGGAAGTATCTTTAAATGTAAAAAGAGAAGATCTGAATTTAAATACTGATCGAAAGGGAGTGGTTGCAGGAAACATGGTTTTAAAAGATACTTTCGGTGGTGAGGAAACAATTATTGATTGCTCAAAGCAAGGAAGATCAGGTTGGATGATTCCTTCTGATGTCGACAATGGAATGGAAATAGTAAGTTTAGAGGCAGATTATGTACTAGTAGTAGAGAAAGATGCTATGTGGCAAAGACTAAATGAGGATAAATTTTGGAAAAAAGAAAATTGTATTCTAATAACACCAAAAGGCCAGGCCTCAAGAGGTTGCAGAAGATTAATAAAAAAACTTTCTGAGCTAAATCTTCCAGTCTATATTTTTACAGATTGTGATGCATGGGGTTGGTATATTTATTGGACTATAAAAACTGGCTCGATGAATTTAGCCTATATTGCAAATAGCATTGCAACCCCTCAAGCTAAATTTGTTGGAGTAACGATGCGAGATATTAAAGATTATGATTTTTTAAAAAACCTGACAATAAATGCTAAAGAGGTTGATCTGAAAAGAGCAGAAGAGATGCTTAGCTATGATTGGATAAAGCGCTATGTGCAATGGGTAGAGGAACTAAAAATAGTTCTAAAAACAAAGAAGAAATTAGAACAAGATGCCCTGCAAGGACCTAGTTTATCTTTTGTCGGCAAATATCTAAAAGAAAAAATAGAACAAAAAAAGTTCTTACCCTAAAGGTTAGACTTTTATTTATATTTTGAGTATTTATATTATGAATAATAGTACTAAGAGCGAGTTTTTGCCATCTGTTGTATTAATAAAAAGAGCAAATGATTTTTTAGATGATTTAGCAGCTAGCCCAACTTCAGATGAAGAAATTTTAAAAAAAATAGAAGAATTTAAAAACCAAATGCTTATGCTTGATTTTAATGCTCCTTTTAGAGCTGTTTTGCAGAAGACCTATTCGGAAGTTGAAGAAAATTCTGTTTTGAATTCTTTAGATCAAAAAAAGCAAAAAAATTATATAATTTATTTAGCTTCATTAAAAAAATTTACCTTAAACAGAGTTGCTGTAGCCTATGCTGCTCATAAATTTAAAAATTCTTTAGAACGATTTGGCTATAATTATCTAGTGGAATTTTTACCCTTAGGTGGAGAGTATAGACAAAAACTTTCAGATATCTATGCCCTGGAGGCTTACTTACATTTGCAAGAAATTTTTAAACCTATGCAAATAGAACAATATTCAAAAAATATAAATTTTCAGAAAAATTATAAAATAGTTACAAAGAAAAAAGTAATATTTAAATCTCATTCCTCAAAAGTTGCTCTTTTTAGTGCTATAGCTTTATTTGCATCAAAAAAAGCTCAAAAAGAAGTTGATGAAACAGCAACAGAAAAAATAAATCTTTATAATTCAATATTAAAAAGCTGTGGTTTTATTGCTGATATTTTGCCTTCAAATTTTGAGAATTTTCCTTTCTTGTTAGAAAAATTAAAGCAAACTAATTTACTATATCACTCAAAGGAAAAATTCTATCTAGAGCCAGAGTTAGAAGCTAGATTAAATAAAAGAAGAATGGAAAAGAAAAACAAAGCAGTTTTTTATGCTTGCCAAATTCTTTTTGATCTACTTTTTGATTATTATCTAACAACAAATTCTTCTTCTAGAGAAGGCGGTCAGCTTTTTTATTCTATTACTCCTACCCCTGCAAAGGAGCATTTAGAGGTTTTTGATCTTTTATACCAAGAACAAAAGTTCAAACCATCAGCTTTTTTAGAAGAAAAATTTATTTTAGAGCAAAAAAATATACCTCTAAATCCAAAAATAGTAGGGGTAGCTTTTTTATATTTAAAAACAGGCCTGGCTTTAGAAGAATTGAGCAAACGTTATAAAATAAAAGAAGAGGAGATTAAAGAAGCTGTTGAAATTTTGCAACATTTGACTCAGAGAGAGGATTCAAAACTTTCCTTATTTTTAGAAGGCTTAAAAAGTGGTTCTGATGCTGATCTTGAAGGGAAAGAGAGAAGAGATTTTAAATAAAATCAAAGATTCTACAGTTTCAGAAGAGGAAGTCAAAATTTTATCAAAGCCTTCTAAAAAATTATTTTTTTATCTTTTAACTTATTTACCGAATATAAAAAGAATTTATGTATCTGAAGGCATTTTTAAAACTATTTCAAAGCGTTTAATAGCAGGATTAAAAAATGCTTCAATAGATTTAATTGTCTTTAAAACTAGGAGAGGAAGGGCAGAAGTTTTTCCTTCATCTAAAAAACAAGAAGCTATAGTTCTACTAAAACAGGGTCTAAAGGCAAAAGAAATTTCCTCATTAGTAAATCTTCCTATTTCTACAATTTACATGTTACGAAAAAAACTAAAAAAATCTTTTTAGTTAAATTCTTTTTTTACAATTTTTTTCAATAGGACAAATTTTGCAAAGAGGCTTTTGTGCTTTACAATATTTTCTCCCATGAGCTATCATTAAATTAGTATACTCCCCCCATTCAGCTTTTGGAATTATATTTTTTAATTCTTTTTCAATTTTCAGAGGATTTTTTCTTTCTTCACTTAGTCCTATTCTATATGATACTCTTGCACAATGAGTGTCAACAGCAATTCCTTCTATTTTTTTATATCCAAAATAAAGCACTATATTTGCTGTTTTTCTTCCAACACCATCTAATTTCAAAAGTTCTTCTATTGTTGAAGGAACTCTCCCGATTTTAGAAATTTTTTTTGCAGTATTTATTATGTATCTGGCTTTTTGTTTGTAATATCCAGTTGGCTTAATAATTTTTTCAATATCTTTTTTTGATGCATGTGCTAATTTAAAAGCAGTTGGATATTTTCTAAAAAGTATTTTGGTTACTTTATTTACTTGTTCATCTGTGGTTTGTGCAGAAAGTATAACTGCAATTAGCAATTGAAAAGTTCCTCTGTATTTTAATTTAGTTTTAGAATTTTTATATATTTTTTTTAAACTTTTTATTATTATTTTGGTCAACTTTTTTTTATCAGAAAGTAAATTCTCCATCTAAAATTTCCACTCCGTCTTCTTTTACTAAAAGGGTGTGTTCAAATTGTGAGACTAAACCATTTCCTGCTTCCTTTAGCACATAATATGGATGAAGACAGCCTTCTTGAACGAGTTCTCTCAAAGAAGCACTAATAAGTAAATTTGTTTTTAGCATACCTCCTAACCACCTTCTAGCAAATGGCAAGCCTTTATATTTTAAAAGTAATTTTCCAAAGAGCTCTCTACTTGAGCGCATTCTAAGTTTTCCCCCACCTACTATAGAATATATCTCAACATTTGGAGTTTCGATAACCCTACCTTCTCCATCCGTTGCAAATGGTTCTATAGCCACTATATCTCCTTCTTTAAAATAATAACTATCTTCTTTTGCATAATTTGGAATATCTATTCCAGTATGTAAATTATATTTTTCTATTAGATGGCCAGTTAAATTTTTTATTGGTCTAAAACCATATTCTTTTATTTTCTCTTCGATTTTTTTACCAACAGTTCCATCCCCCACCCCAGCCTTTATTGTCTGAACTGCTACATCCAGAGCATCTTTTGCAGCTAACAAAAGCTTTTCGTTTTTTCCAGACAAATCAATAGTTATAGCATTATCTATTATACAACCATCTATATGAACTCCAAAATCGATCTTTACAATATCCTCTTCTTTAATAGTTGTTTGTTCTTCTACTGTTGGGGTGTAATGTGCTGCTATTTGATTTATAGATAAATTTACTGGAAAAGCAGGTTCTGCTTTTTCATCTTTAATCATTTTTTCTATAGTTTCGGCAATATCTAAAAGTGTTTCTCCTGGGTTTACTAAATTTTTTAGGTGTTTTCTTACTTTTGCTACTACTTCTCCAGCCTTTTTATAATTTTGCAAGTCGTTCTACATTGTGTCATCATCTTTGTAGATCTTTTCTTGCTGCATTTGTTTCCTCCCAC
>JAOAJF010000002.1 GCA_026414325.1 Microcaldota archaeon | reverse complement strand
AGATGTGTATAAGAGACAGGCTCTATACTCAGTAGCCAAATCAGTTTTTATAATAAAGTCTATTTTGTTTTCTGTAGCTATCTTTGGGGAAGAGAGGGATTTTACCTCAAGTAGTAGAGAATATTTACCAGCAGTAGGTTCAGTAAATTCAAAAACCACAGTTCTATTTTCTTTAGGGGGAATGTAGACATATTTTTCAAATTCTAATTGTTTTACTCCCTTTAGAGAAACAACAAAAACATCTTTTGCATTTCCAAGATTTTCTATTTCTACTACAAATCTTGCAGGTTGGCCTGCTCCCACCACTTTTGGTTTTTGTATTATTGTACTACTAACAACCTTTTTGTTTATTTTAACTATTATTTCAAATACGAATTTTCCTCCTATATTTTCTTGATTTTTTTCATCAATTACTTCTATTTCTATGCTATACTCTCCATCCTCGGCATATTTGGGTGAAGTTATTTCTACAACCAAAGGATTTGCATAGATTTTTGATGGTACTGCCTTCCAGCCTTCTGGCATTTTACTTACCTGAGCCAAATCCCACTGGCCTAAAAACTCACCATTTTTATCTCTTACTATTGGATTAATTTTTATAATAAAGGTCTGTCCAGGTCCAACCTCTCCATAATATATGCTTTGATATTGTCCAATCGTTTTATTTGGTAGAAGAAGCTCTAAAGATTGTGAATATAGATAATTCAAATTCAAAAGCAAAATTAAGAGTAAAATAATAGAGTTTTTCATATTCCAAATTTAGAATTTTATAATTATAAATCTTTTTATTGAAATAGTTTTATGCGCTGTTTTATTGGCTTTAGACCAGATCAAAATTCCCTAATAGCCTTAGTAAATTTTCAGAAAAAATTAAAAAAAGAAAATTCTTTCTGGAGATTTGTTCCAGAAGAAAAACTGCATCTAACATTTTTATTTTTAGGAAATAATGTAACTTTAGAAGATATCAATTTAATTTCAGAAAAACTTTCTCAGATATGTTCGAGTTATAAAACTTTTGAAGCAAAATGTGTTGGTTTTGGAGCTTTTCCTAAGGATAAATTTGCTACTGTTTTATTCTGCGGCTTGCAATCTGAAAATTTAAATTTATTAGCAGAAAAAATAAGAGAGGAATTAGCCTCTCTTTCTTTTAAAGATAATAAGCCATTTAAGCCACATATAACTATTGCCCGCTCAAGCAAGAAGCTAAATGCTTCTGATTTAGTAAAACGATATAGTACTATTGTATGGAATGAGAAGAACTGCGCTGTTGACCACATATCAATTTTTAGAAGTAATCCTACTTCTCAAGGCTATGTTTATGAAGTAATAAAAAATTTTAAAATAGTATAGTTTTTAAGTTTTATTTGGCTAGTTGTTTTTATGCAAAAACTAATCGAAAAAGTAAAAAAGAAATTAAGACCTTCTAAAAAATTAGAAGAAAAAATTTCTAATTTAATACACTTAGTAAAAAATAATCTTCAAAAAACTTTACCAAAAGATGTAGAAATTCTTCTTTGCGGCTCAGTTGCTAAAGGTACTTATCTAAATACAAATATTGATATAGATTTTTTTTTATTATTTGGCCCAAATTATAGCACAGAACAAATAAAAAAGTTGGGTCTACTCTATTCTAAAAAAGCTTTCCAAGGCTTTAGAACAGAAGTTAGATATGCACAACATCCTTATTTAAAAGTTTTTTATGACAACTTTAAAATAGATATAGTTCCATCTTCTAAAACAGCAAATATTGCTAAATTAAAAACAGCAGTTGATCGCTCTCAGCTTCATACTCAATTTATAAATTCCCATCTAAAAGAAGAACAAAAAGATGAAGTTAGATTACTAAAAAAATTTTTAGATAACTTAGGAATTTATGGAGCTTCTTTAAGGGTAGAAGGTTTTTCTGGCTATCTTTGCGAGCTCTTGATACTTTATTATGGCTCATTTTTAAAATTATTAGAAGCTGCAGCTAAATGGGAAAAATACACAGTAATTGATGTGAAAGGTTATTATTCAAAAGAAGAGGCACTAAACTTTTTTAAAACAGCAAATTTTATAGTTGTAGACCCGGTAGATAAAAAAAGAAATGTTGCAGCAGTCGTTTCAAGAACCTCTTTTTCAAGATTTGTTCTAGCAGCAAGAAAATTTTTAGCTAAGCCTTCTCTACTATATTTTTTTCCAAAAAAACCACAGCCAAATTCAGTTACTTTAAAAAAAATAATTCAAAAAAGAAAATCAAATATCTTAGTTATTAGTTTTAAAAACCCAGATTTAGTAGAAGATATTCTCTGGCCCCAGTTAAGAAAAATGACAAATTCCTTAGTATTTAATCTAGAAAAAGAAGAATTTAGAATTATTGATTACTATTTTTATGCAGATGAGACAAATTGTTTTATACTTTTAGAAAGCCTGGATTTTTCTCTCCCTCTAATCAAACATATTCAAGGTCCAGAAATTTTTGATGAAAAAAATGTGCAAGAATTTATAAAAAAACATAAAAAAGCTCTTAATATTCATGTTGAACACCATCAAATTATAGCAATTGAAAAAAGAAAGTTTTTTAGACCAGAAGAACTGGTGAGCTTTATTTTAAAAAATCCAGCAAAGTTTGGAATTCCAAAAGAGTTGCATAAAGCTATAGCAAAAGCATCTATCTTCAAACCAGAAGAGCTATTAAAAAATAAAACATTTTTGGCCATTGCTGCAGACTATTTTTTAAGAAAAATTAATTGAGAATAAACAAGTTAGATTTATAAAACTCTTAAGATTAATTTTTTTATGAACAATAAAACTGTTGGTTTTTTATTATTCATAATCTCTTTAATAGTTGGTTTAATAATATTTTTGTTTAATAGGGCTTTAGTTGAAATAGTAAACACTTCTTGTTCTCATGGTCCATCCTGCCCTATGTGGGGAAGTATAGATTTTCACACAAATATAAGTTTAATACTATTAGGAATAATTTTTGTTTTAAGTATTTATTTTATGTTTTTTGCAAAAGAAGAAAAGAAAATAGTTTTTAAAAGCTCTAAACAAAAAGAAAGCGCAAAACAAGAGCCTAAACCTAAAAATTATAATGAAATTCTTAAGCTTTTATCTAATGAAGAAAAAATTATTTTTCAAAAAATTATAGATTCTGCAGGTGCAATTTTGCAATCTGAACTTATAGATGAGTCTAAAGGTTTTTCAAAAGTAAAAGTAAGTAGAATCTTAGATAAACTAGAAGGAAGGGGGCTTATTGAAAGAAAGAGAAGAGGTATGTCCAACATAGTGGTTTTAAAGCACTAGGTTTTTTAGAAATTAGTTTGAAACTAGTTTTTTACTATTCTTTTTAAGCTGTTTCATTTTCTTTTTATTTGGTGTTTTTATGCAAGATTCAACATCAAAAGCAGAATTTAACATAAAAAAAATGAGTTGCATAAGCTGTGTAAACAAAATTAAATCAGCTTTAGCTATAGAGGGAATAAAATCAGTAGAAATTAATTTACAAAAAGAATTAGCAACAATAATTTATGATAAAAAAAAGATAAGTTTAGACAAAATCAAATCAAAAATAATTTCTTTAGGTTATTGCGTCTGTAACTCAAATCCTTGTATTTGTAATAATAATTTGTCTAATGCTTCTTCTTCATTTAATCAAAATTCTTTACTTAGTGGTTTAATCTATGGTTTAATTCCTCATACTTTTTGTATAGCTTTTATTTTAGCTTCTATTTTAGGAGTAAGTCTTGCAGTAGAATTTTTCAAACCATTTTTATTAAGCCCCTATTTTTTCTACATACTAATAGTTTTATCTATTGCTATAGCAACCTTTTCAGCACTTATATATCTTAAATCAGTTGGTCTACTATCTATAGAAGGAATAAAAAAGAAATGGAAATATCTTTTTACCTTATATGGCTCAACTCTAACTATTAATCTAATATTATTTCTATTTATATTTCCAATAGTAACTAATTTTGCTACAGCCTCTACCTCAGATTCAGCTCTCTTGTCTTTTTCCAATTCTAATATTTCTACTAATATTTCTAGCTCTAACAACTCACAAAATAATTTTCAGTTAATAAAATTAAGTGTTGATATTCCTTGTTCAGGGCACTCTCCTTTAATTTCTAGTGAATTGAAAAAACTTAACGGAGTAAAAGCAGTAAAATATGACTTTCCAAACTATTTTACAATTTCTTTTGATCCCTCAAAAGTAACTCAACAGCAAATACTTTCTTTAGATGTTTTTAAAACCTATAAAGCATCTTTAGTCCAAAACTTAGACAGTAATTTTTCTCAACAAAATAGTCAATTACAAAATTCAAATTTTCAATCTTTTACAAATAATTCTAATGCTCAGGCTAAAGGCTGCTCTCTTAGTTTGGGAGGATGTAGCTGTGGCTGCGGATATAGAAAATAAATTAAAAAGACGAGGTAGTTGAATTGTTAAAAATTTTTTCTGGAACGAATTTATTTATTTTTTCAGTCCTTATTTGCCTTATTATCTTATTTTTTGTAGTAAACAAAAACCAGCCCAATTTTTTATCCAATAATAATTCTTTTGAGCAAAAAAATTCTTCAAGCTTTGATTTAAACGAATATTTATTAATAGATTTAGCTGAGATCTCAAATAAGGCAAAGTTTTATACTTATAACTTAAATGGAACAAATATAAGATTTTTTGTTCTAAAAGCTTCAGATGGCTCAATCAAAACAGCTTTCGATGCTTGCGATGTTTGCTATCCCTATAAAAAGGGTTATAGGCAAGAAGATAACTATATGGTGTGCAATGCTTGCGGAAATAAATTTTTGATCGATATGTTGGGAAAGGAAAATAAAGCAGGAGGGGGATGCTGGCCAGTTTACTTACCTTCATTTGTTTTTAATAACTCTTTACTAATAAAAAAGTCAGATTTAGAACAAGGAATTAGGCTCTTTAGTTAAAGGGATTAAAATGAAAGTAAAAAAATTTCTAGTAAGTAGAATGCATTGTGCTTCTTGTGCTCAAACAATAGCCAGTACTTTAGAAAAAACAAAAGGAATAAAATTTGTTTCAGTAGATTTTGCTACCTCTTCTGGTACTGTTTCTTTTGATGAGAGTATAATAAATGAGAACAAAATAGTTTCAATTGTAAAGGAGCTTGGTTATGGAATTGAATTTTTCCAAGAAAAAGATTATTTTCATAAACAACAAGAAGAACAAAAAAAAGAGATCTCAGAGCTAAAGCTTCTACTTTTAATTTCACTTTTTTTTACTACTCCAGTTTTTCTTATTTCAATGCCTTTTAAATGGTTTAACATAAGTTTTCCATTCGATTTAGAAATTGTAATACTCTGCTCTAGTATAGTTCAGTTTTTTGTTGGTTTTAGATTTTATAAAAATGCTTTTGGGGCATTGAAAAATAAAACCGCTACAATGGATACTTTGATTGTTTTAGGAACCTCTGCTGCTTATTTTTATAGTCTCTATTTAGTATTTTTTTTAAACGAGAAAGAAATGTTATATTTTGAAACTTCTGCAGTTTTAATCACTTTTGTTTTACTTGGAAATTTTCTTGTTGCTCTTTCAAATGCTAAAGCATCTAATGCTATTCAAAAATTACTTCTATTGCAACCGTCAACAACAACCTTATTAAAAAATGGAAAAGAAATTCAGGTCCCAATAAATCAAATAAAAGTTGGTGACATTGTCCTAGTTAAACCAGGCCAAAAAATTCCAGTAGATGGAATTGTTTTAAAGGGTTATTCTGCTGTCGACGAGTCTATGATTAGTGGTGAAAGTTTAGCAGTAGAAAAAACAAAAGGCGACAAAGTTTTTGGAGGAACTTTAAACCAAAGTGGCTATCTTCATATAAAAGCAACCAAGATAGGAGAAGATATGCTTCTTAGCCAAATTGTAAAATTGGTTATTGATGCTCAACAAAGAAAGCCACCTATTCAAAAGTTAGCAGATAAAATAAGCAGCATTTTTGTACCAGCAGTTTTAATATTTGCAATTATTAGTTCTGCATTTTGGTTTTTTGCTGGCAAGGATATACCCTTTATTTTAGATATCTTTGTTTCAATTCTTATTATCGCTTGTCCTTGTGCATTGGGTTTAGCAACCCCTATAGCAATATTAGTAGGTACTTCTAAGGCAGCAAAGGAAGGAATATTAATTAAAGACCCAGCAGCATTGGAATCTGTTGGAAAAATAAACACTGTAATTTTTGATAAAACCGGCACACTAACAGAAGGAAAACCCTCAGTAGTTGATATTATTTCTTTATCTAAATATTCTAAAAACGAAATTCTTTTTTATGCTGCTGTGGCTGAAAAAGGCTCAGAGCATCCAATTTCAAAAGCTATTTTAGAAGAAGCTAAAAAATTTAATCTAATTATTCCCTATCCAGATAAATCTAAAATAATTGTTGGAAAAGGAATAGTCGCAAATTACAAAAAGAATAAAATATTTTTTGGAAACAAAAAACTCTACTCTCTTTACAAAATAAATGTTTCTAAATTTGAAACTCAAATAAACAATTTAGAAAATGAAGGTAAGACTGCAATACTATTAGCTTTAAATAAAAAAATTATAGGTTTAATCACTGTAGTAGATAATTTAAAGCCAAATTCATTGCTAGTTATTGATAAACTAAAGAAAATGGGAAAACAGACAATCCTTCTAACAGGAGACAATTTTAGAGTAGCTCAGGCAATTGGTAGACATCTTAAAATAGATAAAATAATATCTGAAGTTTTACCAACAACAAAAGCTCAAGAAATAATAAAACTTCAAAAAGAAGGTAAAATAGTTGCTATGGTCGGAGATGGAATAAATGACTCTCCTGCTTTGGCTCAAGCAAATGTGTCTATTGTTATGGCTAGTGGTTCAGATATTGCCTTGGAAACAGGCCAAATTATTTTACTGAAAAACGACCCAATCCATGTTTTAGCTGCACTTGAGCTAAATCAGATAATCTTTAAAAAAATTAAGCAAAACTTTTTTTGGGCTTTTATCTATAACATCTTTGGACTATTTTTAGCAGCAGGTATATTTTATCCTTCTTTTGGTTTGCTTTTAAATCCTATGTTTGCAGGTTTGGCCATGGCTTTTAGCTCAGTGAGCGTTGTACTAAATACATTTTCTTTAAATTATTATAAACCAAAATCAATTAACTAATAAAATCTAGTTAAACCAAAAAATTTATATTTTATTTCTTAGTTTATTAATTAGCAAATTTTATTAATTAGAAAAGGTGACCAGATGAAAAAAATATTTTTTTTGTTATTTGCTCTATTTTTAGTTCAAAGCGTTTTTTGTGCAGACCTTTCTGATCTTTATACAAAAACCTGCCCAGATGGCACAAAGTATTGGCAATGCTCTAAAACAAAACCAGGCTATGCTTGTCTGCCAGATTATTCTAAAGGTGGTTCAGAATTAAAATTACAAAACGATCTTCAAACAAAATTAGTTAAAGATTATAAAACAGGGGCTCATCTTTGTGCTTGTGAAAATTTTCCGGGTTATACTGAAAAAGATGGCGAATGTGTAAAAATAAATTGTGATTATCAAGGTAAAGAAATTTTAAATGGTGCTTGTCTAGAAGAAAAACCAAAAAGATGTGTTTTGGGAAGCATTGTAGATGATCCACTTTCTTGTGGTTGCCCTCAAGGTAAGGAAATTTCTCCAGATAAAAAATCCTGTCAATCAAAAGTAGGCTGCAGGTGGGGCACATTAATCTGCCAGGCAGGCTATAACTGTGAATATGTTGAATCAAATCCAGCAGATGATGGAAAATGTGTAGCTCAATCTGGTTGTTCTTCCATAATCCCGCCAGAAAAAAGAATAAGTTGTACTTCTTTAGAAGAGTGTGATACTTCTACTGATCCAAAAGGAATTTGTGTTCCAAAAAAAGGTTGTCAATATCTCAATCCCCCCTGTCCTGCAGGTGAGGTATGTGATAAAAAAACAGGTATTTGTATAAAACCTCAATCAAATTTGTTTAATTCTCCTTCCACAACTTCCAATTCAACAAAAGAAAAAGGAAACTCCCCACTTTCTAATCTTTCTTGCTGCTGTTTACCATCAGCTGGCTTTTTAGCTCTATTGTTCTTCAGCTGGAAAAATAAAAATAATAAATTTTGATCTGTAGAAATTTTATTTTTTATTTTTTAGTCTTTATTCTTTAGAATTCTCTTTAGAATTTTGAGCCTTTTTAATCTTTTTTCCTCTAGCTAATTTTTTGTCCCCTCCTCCTTTTAGCCCAAGCTGCTGAAGAATAGCTAAAGCATCAGCTAGACTATTTTCTGCAATAGCAATAACAACAAATCCTTCTTCATTTTCTACTATAGCATCAAATCCCTTGGCAGCAATTTTTTTTGCAGCTTTATCTACCAGTTTTTGCTCTCCATCCAATTTTAGCTCTATTTTTTTAGAATTTTCCTTTAGAGCCTTTTCTATCTCCCTTTCAATAATTAGCTCTAAGTACTTTTCTTGAACATCTTCTAATTCTTTAGAGCGTTTTTTCCATTCTAAAATTATTTTGTCTAAATTTTTTACTATACTTTCTTCCTGGCTATAGAGCTTTTCTTGTACTTCTCTTAATATTCTTTGTTGTTTTTGAATATGCTCTAGAGCTGCCAAATAACATTTAAATGTTACTCTCTCTACTCCGTCTTGAATAGATTCTTTTTTTACAATCTTAAACAGACCGATTTCTCCAGTATAATCCAAATGTGTTCCACCACAGGCCTGATGATCCACTCCATACTCAAAGACAGGCGGTGCGATCTTTCTTAGTCTATTCTGTGGGTCTAATATTGAAACTATTCTTAGTTCTTTTCCAGGAACCGCACCTCCCTGATAAATTCTAAAACCAAATTTTGCCTCTGCTTCGTCTCTAGGATAAATCTTTTTTTCAACTATTAAATTTGCTGCTATTATCTCGTTTGCTCTTTGCTCTATTTTTTCTAATTCTTCAGCTGTTATTTTTTTATAATGTGTTAGGTCTAAATGAGCTTTAAATTCATCTTTGTATGCTCCACACTGCCAAACATGGGCCCCTAATATTTCTCTTGCAGCAATATTTAGCACATGTGCTCCTGTATGATGAGCCATTATCTGTCTCCTTCTAGTAGCATTTATTTTACCTTTTACTATTTTTCCAACTTCTAGCCCTTCTAAATTTTCTAATTTATGAAGTATTACTCCGGCTTCTTTTCTTACTTGTAAAACTTTTTTTTCTTCTATTGTTCCATCGTCAGAAACCTGTCCTCCAGCCTCTGCATAAAATGCAGTTTTGTCTAATATAACCCAGCCATCCTTTATTGCAATTATTTTAGCTTCAAATTCAATTTGATTGTTATAGCAAAGCATCTCTGTTTTTTCTATCCCCATTATGTCTATAGTGTGGATTTTTGTTTCTTCTTCGTCAGTCTTTCTTATTTTAGAATAAAAGTCTGGTGGGATTTTTACTTCTATACCTTGTTCCTTTGCTACTGCTTCTACTGTTTCAGGTGGTATTCCATCTGATACGTACAAAGTTGTTAGCTCCTCTACTGTTATTTGTTTATTGGTTTTTGAAGCAGAGCTAATTAAGCGACTAACTTTTTCTAAAGCGTTTTTTTTGCTTTTTTTGTATTTATCTAATTCTTCAGCTATTACATCTATTGTTGTTTTTACTCCTTCTTTTAAGTGGGGGAAAAGCTCTTCTAAATTTTTTGCTTGGCCCTCAACAATTTGTCCAAAATCCAAATTCCAGCCATATTCTTCATTAAAGCCAAAAGCTCTTCTTAATATAAGGCGAAGATTGTATCCTCCACCAGCATTTGACGGAAGTTGTCCATCAGTTATTGTATGAAGTAGGGTGCTCAAATGATCTGCAGTTGCATAAAGAGCAAACAATTCTGCAAGTTGGTCAAATAATTCTTTTTCATCAACTCCTAAAACATTTGCTATATATTTTCTATAATCTTGTAGTGTTCTTCCCTCTTCAATATCTATGCTACCAGAAAGTTTAGCATATTCTAAAAATATTTTTTTATCTATTTTTAAGCCAACCTTTTCTTTCATTTTTTCTATAACTTGGCCAAATACTAATTCGTATGAAGTTGGGCTATTATTTGTAATCCAACAAAGCCTAGAAAGACCAGCACCCATATCTATTACTTTTGTTTTTAGCTCTCTATAGCTGCCATCTGGCATAAGCTCATATTGCATAAAAACACAATTGCCTAGTTCTAAACCATCGCAAAAGTATTCCATAGATGGGCCAAAATTTCCTCCCCCTAGCCAAACATCTTCTTTGAATGTTATTTTTTCTTCACTTAATCCTAATTTGGCCAAATAGTTTATATCATGCTCTATCGCCTCTTCTTTCCAATAAAAAAGTCCAGTTTTTTGAGTATTAAAAGCATGTTGCCCTATCATAACAAAGTTAGTGTAATGCCTGCCAGTAACTCCTACGTTAGTCAAATCTCCAAATCTAATGCATGGCTGAGGGATAATTAATGGATTAGCTGGGGCTTCTATTTCTCCACTTACAACATACGGCTGAAATCCTCCTATAGATGCAATATTAAAATATATGTCATCCCTCCATCGAGCAACTGTAGGATAGGGTTTAACTTTTTTGTGCCCATGTTCAGTAAAATATTTTTCTATTTCCTTCCAAGTTTGAATATAGCTAAGGCTTTTATTTGTTGGAGGATTTCCAATAAATTTGTATCCGACACAAGAAGAATCCTGGCAATAATTTAATTCATTTTTTGCCCAAAAATATCTATCGCATTTTTTACATTTTTGTCTTTTAAATCCTCGATTTTTAAGTATCTCTAATTCATAATGTTTTTGATAATCTTTTTGAAATAATTCAAATAATTCTTGTTTAGTAGTCATTTTTATCACATCTATTATATTTTTGCTTTAATTTTTTTAAATGGGCCTGCCCGGATTTGAACCGGGAGTCTTTCGCCTGTGAAGCGAACGTGTTAGCCCTTCCACCACAGGCCCTACTTTTTCCTCCCTCCTACTAGCCAAATAATAGCAATATTTAGATTTTTAAATATTTAAATTCATTTTTATTTTTATTAATCTTGCTCCCATCGTCTAGGGCGGTCAAGGACGTAGCCCTCTCAAGGCTAAAACGCGGGTTCAAATCCCGCTGGGAGCGCTTTTAGCCTTTTTAACTAACTTTTATAAATCTTTTTTGTCATTATATTTTGCTATTCTTTGGATAGCTTTGGATAGGCTGGGTGATCAGATGGAAAAGCAAATAAAGCTAAAGCCCCTGGGCTTTAAAAACAACTATTTAGATCCAGTTTTTATTGGCTTAGGAGGCTGTGGAATAAATACTATAGCAAGACTAGAACAATTCAACATAAAAGCTTCAAATAAGATTTTAATAAATCTACCAATAGAAAGTAAAACTCTTTTAGAGCAATTAAGCAGAGAGCTAGAAAACCAAGATGTTCTAATTTTTGCAGGCTTGGGAGGAGTTTGTGGAACCACACTTGCTTTAATAGTTAGCGCTATTGCAAAACTCAAAGCAAAATCAGTAGGTTTGATTATAACTTGCCCATTTAAAATAGAACAAAATCGCTATGAACTTGCACAAAAAGTTCTCCCCATTCTAAAAAATATGGCAGATGATATTCTAATAAGAGAAAATGATGAACTAATCAAAACTTATCCAGATTATACTATCGAAGAAGCATTTAACAAAATGGATGAAAATTTGGCCCTCTCTTTCAAGCAAAACTAAGTTCTTAATTTTTTCTTTTTTTCTCTCGATTTTTATTTTCATTTTTTTATTTTCATTTTATTTTCCTTAGTTAATTTTATTAACTAGTTTTTCCATTCTATATCTATATGGCAATACGAACAAAAATAATTGGAGAAATTCAAAAAACTACTGACCAGTCTTTTGTTTTAGTAAAAAAAATAGAACGACAAGAAAATCCATTTAAAAAGCAACCCCCGGCTTTAGCTAAAACACAATCTCTTTCAAAAATTTTGCTTTTAAATCTGTATAATCTAAAATTTGATATCGAGCGAGCAATAGTTGAAGGTTATATAAATAATGATTTTGATTTTTCCCAAGCAATCGATAAGAAATTTTTGTTATTTTATCTCTATCAAAAATTAGATAGTTCAAATTATTTTAGCACTTTTTTTGAGCCTTTAAAAAAATCTACTTTTGAATACAAACATTGTGCTTTTTCAAAACTTTTAGCAGAATTTTTATCTAGCTCTGAAGGAAAAAATTTTTTGTTAAACATAAAGCACTTTGTTCTTTCTAGCTCTGCTATAAAAAAATTAAAAGAAAGCAAATTGGCTTGTGGAAGAAAAAGTTTAGATCAACTGCAAACACAAAATGTATTTTTAACAAAAGAAAAAGGCCAAATCTTAATAAAAAAACATGTTTTAGAATTTAAAGAAGGAAAAGAATACAATTTAGATTCAAACTATGCTCTATTGTTTTTTTCTTCAGCCTCAGCAAAAAAAGTTGTATTTAGCTCTACTGCTGGCCAGAAAACAGTTGTTAGCTTTAAAAATAATCAACCCAAGCCAAAGGCTATATTAATAGAAGAGCAATTTGGCTGGCAAGGCTTTAGAATTACACCTAAAGTAGAAAATTCTTTATTATTTTTCGAGTTAATCGATTTTCAACTTCATTATCCAAAAATTTAATAAAGTTTTCATTAGGGAGTTCGTCTATTTCTACCTCTAGGAAAGAGCGCAGCCTCTCTTATATTTTTTAAATCACAGATTTTCATTGTGATTCTTTCTAGGCCTATTGACCAACCAGCATGGGGCGGTGCTCCAACTCTAAAAGCATCGATATAAAATTTGAAATTCTCTGGATTTTGTCCTCGTTTTTTAAGCTGCCCTATAAGTAACTCTGGCTGATGAATTCTTTGTGCACCAGAAGAAATTTCTAAACCTTTATATACTAAGTCATAGGCTTTACAAATCTCTGGATTTTCTTCTTCAGGCATGGAATAAAATGCTCTTATTTTTGTTGGCCATTTAGTTATAACATAAGCTTCTTTTTTAAGTATTTGATTGAGTTTTTTTTCATGTTCTCTATCAAAATCTTGGCCCCATTCTATCTTTGCATCATGTTCTTGTAATTTTTCAACTAATTGGCTATAGCTATAGCTAGGTATTTCTTCCACTGTCTTAAGTTCAGTACCTAAAAGATCAAGCTCTTTTTTACAATTATTTTTTACTTCTTTTACTATGTGTTTAAATGTCTCTTTTAGAAGTTCTATTGCTTCTTTTTCATCGCAAAACCCAATCTCACAATCCATTTGAATTATCTCATTTAAATGTTCTAAGGTATTGTGCTTTTCTGCTCTAAAAACAGGCATGGTGATAAACACTTTGTCCATACCTCCTATTACTGCTAATTGTTTGTACAATTGAGGAGATTGAGCCAAGTACGCTTCTTTTTCGAAATATTTTACTTCAAAGAGTTCTGCTCCTCCTTCTGTAGCAGCAGCTACAAGCACTGGTGGCTGAATTTCATCAAAGCCCTTATTTAAAAGGAATTGTCTAAAAGCATTTATTATTCTAGACTTTATCTTAAATATAGCATAAACATTGTGCCTTCGAATATCCACATATCGATAATCTAATCTGGTATCTAATTCTGCTGGTACTTTTCCAGTTAATTCAAATGGAACTTTTGCACTCAAACTATTTAATATCTCGATTTCTAATGGCTCTATTTCATAGCCAGATTTTGCAATTGTTGATTTTCTAACAATTCCTTTTATAGCAACTACTGTTTCTTTAGGATTATCTATTTTTTCAAAAACCTCTTTTGGGCTAGTTTCTTTTTTTGCAACTACTTGTGCAATTCCAGTTTTATCCCTAATCTGAACAAATCTTATTTTGCCTATATCTCGTAGCTCGTTTATCCAGCCTACAATCACAACTTCTTTATTTTCTTTTTTTCCAATATCTACTATATAATCTGTTCTTTTTAGTTTCATGTTTTACCTCTCTCTTCTTTTTATTGATAAATTATTTCAGTGTCTCTTTTTAACCATTTTGTTAAAATTTTTTTTAGTTTTTGTTCTTCAACATAAAGATTCTGGCCAGGTTTTTTTTCTAAAATAACCTTTGCCATTTCTTTTCCTTCTTTAAAATATGTATTTATTCCAATTAGTTTTATTGGTGCTACAATATCTGAAATTTTTTCTTTGATATTCTGGCTTGGCCTAATTATTCTAACCTTTTTTTGAAGAGCACTTGAAATTAGAGATATTATCTTCCCCCTTTTTCCAATCAAAAAACCAGGAGTAGAACTTTCAATTATCACTATTCCTTCCAGTTCATATGCTTTTAAAAAATCAGAAGAAGAAATATTGTAATTCTCATTAATTTTATATAATATTTTTGAGATCTCCACATCTAAAGAGGTTATCTCCCCATCTGCAAGTTTTTTGCTACATTGTGCACAAAGTTTTTCAGCAAATGCACATTCCTTACAGATGGGGGTCCTCATTTTTTCACCACTAAACCGAGAGGTCCCATCTGTATTTATTTTTCTATAGTTATCTCAATGGATGATACCTTGGATTTTGAGCCATCTTCGTTTTGGACCTCCTCGGTCATAATCTCAATATTCTTGATTTTTGCATTTTGCAAAAATCTTCCTCTTGTGATCTCAACTACATCTACAGCTTTTGAGATCAGTTTTCCTCTTGCTTTAACTTTTACTGCCTTTGCTCCACTGTTAAATTGTGTCACTACTGCTAGGACATAACCCATTGTGCTTTTCTTCCCAACGAAAATGGTGTTTTCATCTGCCTTCTCGGCACTTTTTTTTGTCTCGGTTGTTTCTCCCATTTTTTCACCTCTTTGTATATGTTAGCATTTATTGTCGTTTTTTTCTGTAATTTTCTATTATTTGTATTATTATATCTGTATCTAATTCTTTTAAATCCTTATCTTTTGTTTCTTTTTGCCTTTTTTGTAGCATTTCTTGTTGTTTTATTTTTTCTTCATTTTTCTCTTGAGTTAAATTCTCTTTTTTGTTTTCTTGTTTTTGTAATTTTTCTTGTTCATTTTTATTTCTTAAAAACAAAATAACTCTTTTTAATATATTTATTTTTGCTTTTAATTTTGTAATTTCCTTTTCTTTTAAAATTCTTTGATAGTTCTCATTTCTTAATTTTTTAATTTCTTGAGTTGCAAAAAGAAGTTCCTGCTCCAAAAAGTTTATTCGCTTTTTTAGTTCTACATTTTCTTTTTCTAGTTTTATTAACTTCTCATTTAGCAGAGCTTGATGTTTGTTATCTTCCATTTTTTTCTTATGCTTTTCTTGCTCTTTTTCTTTTTCTTGCTCTTCTTCTTTAGAACTTTTTTTATTTTTAATCAATTGAATTGCTAGTTCTGTTCTATATCCTTGCAAAACCAAATAAGCTACTTCTTCTTTTTCTTCTATATCCAAACTCAAAATATTTCTCAACAAATTTTGATTTTCTCTAAAGGCTGTAATCGCAGCAAAAAGAGCATCTCTTTCGTGTAAATTTTTACAAATTCTTTTTTTCTCTTTTTTTTCTTGCTCTCTTATTATTCTCCATTTTTCACTTTCTCTAATTATATTTTTTGGAACAAATAATTTAGCATTAAAATAAGACGCAAGTCTTAATACAAATGAAGGTGCAGGTTTTACATCTGTTGCTATTATAGCTGGTTTTCCAATTTGATGAATATATTTTATACTATCTTCAATTGATCCAACTATGGTGGTTGTCTGTATTATTTTTCCTTCAAAATCAATAAAAGCAAGGCCTATGTTATTACCAGGATCGACACCTACTATATAATAATTCAATTAATCTCACCTATCTTTTTATAAATAAGTTTTTGTTCTAACTCAACATAAGTATTTGGCTCAATGTTTTCTTTTATAACAACTCCAGCTCCTATCCAGCAATTGTTCCCTATCATTTTTCCAGGCATAATTGAGCTAAGAACACCGGTTTTAACATTATCTCCTATTATTGCTCCAAGCTTTTTTCTTTTTGTGTCTATTGTTATTTCATTTACCTTCGCTTTTATAGGACTAGCATCAAATCTAAAATTAGCAATCTGTGTTCCAGCTCCAAAATTACAATTTTCTCCAATTATAGAGTCACCGATATAGGTTAGATGTTTTGCATTTACTCTATCTAATATTATCGAATTTTTTATTGTTGTCGAGTCTCCAATAGAACATTCCTCCCCAATAGAACTTTCTCCTTTTATATACGAGTGTGGTCCAATTATTGTATTCTTTCCAATATAAATATTTCCCTCTAAGTAGGAGTCAATTATCTTAGCCCCTTTTTCTACAATTATTTTTCCATTAACCGTTGTGTTTTCTATTTTTCCTTCTATTCTTGATTCTGAATTCTCTAAAATAAATTTAGTTGCATCAAACAATTGCCAGGGTAGACCTATGTCCATCCAATAATCTGAACTAATAATTGCCTTTGCTTTTGTAGTTTTTAGAAGATCTGTTATTTCATACTCTCCTCGAGGGGATTTTTTTATTTTTTCAATTTCTTTTAGTATTTCTGGCTCAAAGGAATATAACGAACAATTAACATAGGAATTCTCTAGTGGTTGAAGTGGTTTTTCTTCAAATTTTTCAACATAACCATCCTTTATTTTTGCAAAACCATAGTTTTCTGGATTTTCAACTTTTTTTAATATCAGACTCATTTTTCCTTCATGTTCATCTTTTAATTTTTTCAATGTATTTGCAGTAGTAATTATATCTCCAGCTACCACGAAAAAAGTCCCATCAATTTTATTTTTTGCTTCTAAAACTGCAGCAGCAGTCCCATAGTTTTGTCCTTGCTCAATAAATTCTATTTTTATTTTTAAGTCGCTTCTTATTTTTTCAAAATAATTAATTACCTCTTCTTTTTTGTATTTTACTATGATATAAGCTTTTTTTACTCCTATTTTTTGAAGATTTTCTATCATATAGTGTAAAAGAGGCTTTCCAACTATTTTTATCATAGATTTAGGTCGAGTATTTGTAATTGGCTTTAGCCTAGTTCCAGCCCCAGCTGCTAAAACTACTGCTTGTTCAATTGCCATATTATACTGTTATTCTATAAAGTATATATTTATTGCTATTAAATGAGATTAGAATTAAAAATTAATAGCTAATCACTCAATCACTAATTCTAATTCTACAAAACTTGGTCTAAGAAATTTTTTGCTGCAAAAAATTTAACTACCAACTCATTTTTAAACTCTTTTTACCAATATTATAAAAAATATTTATCTAAGTTAAATCTACCTATTTTTACTAATTCTTTAGATTTATTTAGCTGGATTAAAAAGTATACAAAAACTAATCAATTAACTTTAGAAAAAAGAGAAGGTGTTTTTCTTTATATTACCAAGGCACTACTTGATAGAGAAAAAAATACCTAAAGATAAAAAACAAGAGTTTATGATTGATGCTGCGGCAGCAGAATATGCTAAAAAAAGAAAAGAGATATTTTTAGAACAATTTAGAAAAATATTTTTAGAATTAGAAGAAAAAGATAAAGCAAATAGTAGTATTTTTGTAAATTCAATATTTAAAAAATTAGATAAAACTAAGTTTACAACCTTAAAAGATGATAAAAAACCACCAGAACAAAGAAGTAGAATATCTGATAAGTATCTAAAAAAATCTCTAAAATTTGCTTTGATATTTTATGGAAAAGAAGTATAGAACTAATTAAAATTATTTAGAATGTTTGTAAATATTGTTAAAGTAGAAGAAAGCTAGAGTTAGAAGAGATAAAGCTAAAGTGACAAGAATGATATAGTTTAGTAGATCTGTCTTTTTTTCTTCTACAGCCTTAGTGCAAACATAAAAATCTGAACAGATAAGCTCTTCTTTTGTGCTATTGTATTTTATAACCCCATCACACTTAAGTGCAAATATATTTTTTGTACAATTTCTGCAAAGGGTAGTAGAATTATCAACATATGAAATAGAATTTAAAAAGATATAATTGCATTGCTCTTGTTTTTGCTCTTTTTCAAAACATTCTGAAGTTATATTTTTTTTCCATTTAGAATAATCGATAGAGCCATTGGATAGTACACAAAAAGACAGATAAGTTGAATTCCTACATTTTTTGTTATTTTCGAAATATTCTACTGTAGAATTTAAAAGCCAGTTAGAATAAGTTTTACAAATAGAAGAAAGTTCTCCACCGCCACTAAAGAAATTATTACTAAAACTTTCCCAAGAGAGTGTTGAATTAGAATCATTATTTTTTGGCAGATTAGAATCTTCTGATGGAATATTATCTGAAACATTTTGATTTATCTCTTCTTCATTTTCTTTCGGGGGAAAAACTTGCTCAGCACAATCTGGATCAAAAAAAGAAAAGTTAAATGTCGCTCTTCCAACTTTTTTTGCTATATAGAAATTATAAACAGAGGAATTAATCTTATCAATATAAGAACCTCTTTCTGTATAAAAGGGTGGGAAATATGAGTCATAGGAATTAGATGGATTTAGCTGACTAGCTAAAGATTCTAGGGTTGCTTTCTTTTTGATTGAAGAATAAAAAATTTGAGCTTTTTGAGGTTGTTGCACAAAACTAAATGAATCTGCCATAGGGGTTGCAAATAATAAAATAGCTGTTGTAACTGGGTAACTTGTAAAGGTATCAAAATTTCCTGCGTCTTCTTGCACTGCTATAGCAATACCACCCAAATAATTATTGATGTTAATAGAAGGCATGTTTAAACCACTAAAAACATTGTCAGCGCTTACACTAAAAAATAGCAAACCAAAAGATGAGCTACTAGCTGGATCTAAAATGTTTATAGTATTGGTCCCAGGAGCGAGGAGAGCAGAAATGTTTTGACCTTTTTGAATATCTTTAACTAAATAGCAGTCATAGCCAGAGGGCTTATATAATATTGCTGGTCTGGAATTAGCAAAATGATTAGTAAACATATTTTTCCAGTCCTGCGTTCCATTAAAGCGTTCGACAACATTCTCTGGGCAATTATCTAAAGCTTTACAACCAATAGGATCAAAGAGAAATGAACTAAAACTATTTTCAAAATTGTCTGTTAGATAGCCAAAGTTTTGAGAAGGACTAGAAAATCTAATTAATCGTGCAGAGTAATTAACCACATTAGAGCTCTCTTTGCAATCTTTTCCATCCAAAGATATTGGATAAGAAGAAAGAGCTAAAGATTCTATAGCAATAGGAATATAATCTTCAGAAGATAAATCTAGACCAGTATAATTTATTCTAAATACTGTTCTATCAATTGGGCTAAAATCTATCACATTGGCTGGCAGATATTTCTTGTCTATCTCTTTGTAAATTACAATTTCTCTTAAAGAGTCAGGTACTGTAGAGCTAGCTCGTCCACTATAATATAAGTTCTTCCAAATAAGATTTGCTTTATAAGGTAATTGTTTTAAATTTCCATCTGAAAAATATAAAATATTTTTTCCATTCTCTAAAAGTAGTTGTTCAGGATAGATAAACACCTCGCTGAAGCTATTTTCTTTTGAAGAAGGATTGAAAACAATATTCCTCTGAGCAATAATAAAAGAATTTTTAGGCTCAAGAGAATAAATAAAAGTATAGATATCTCCTTCTTTTAAATATAGCTGAGCAAGTTCTTTATCATTTTTATCTAAAATACTAAAAAAAGAGTACTTAGTAAAAGTATAAGGATTAGAAAACACCCCCTGGAATAAAACAGAAACTCCTGCTTCAGAATATTGTTGTCCTAAAGTTAGAACAAGATTGTCTAAAGAAAATGAGTTTGAAGTTAAAGAGATTATTACAGAAGGCAAGACTAAATCATTTAAACTCAAAGTTAATTTTCTTTTTGTTCTTATATCTACAAATGACTGCTCCTGCCCTTTTGAGATAACTATAGCTCCAACAACATCACTATCAGGCACGAATACATCAAAAACTGCATAAGGTTCATTATTAATAAAAACAACTGAGGAAAATTTAACTCTAAATCCATTTATATTTTTTTCCTCATTAAAATTAAGTTCAAAATTTTCTAAAGAAGAACCATCTGAAACAACAGAAATTTGACTAGAGGGCAAAACAGCTACTTGAGATAATACTATATTGATAGGTTCTTCCCCACCTGGACTAAAAAAAGTATAATTTTCTCCAGCAGGTATACAGATATAACCAACAATAAGTGAGTTCCTGCCAACTGAAAAACAAAATTTAGGATTATATGATGATCTATTTGTTTGGATCAAATCAATTAATTTTAGTTTTAAATCGTTTATTTGTACTATTTCACCAACATTTAAATAGCCATAGTATCTGGGTTTAGAGAGTATAACTTTACCACCAGTAATAGATGCTATTGCACTAGGCAACGAAGAAGAAGGCGGAGAAACCTCAGAAATAATCCAATCTGAACCTAAAAAAGGTATTCTAACAAAATGATTTTTAAGTGAATGTTTTGAGTAAGGATCACACCAAGCAAAATTTTCATAGTCTTGAAAATCATTTGGGTTTCCAATATTACATAATGGAATACCATAACCTTCTCTATCAAATTTTATAGAGTAAGCAAGTACTTTGGGTTGTGCTATGATGGTCTTTGAAGTAGGGTCAAAACTTACACCATCTTCTTTAGAGCCAATCCAAAAAGATTGTTCTATAGTATAATTCTGCTGTGAAAATATTGAAATAACTCTATTTTCAAAACCTCGAAATTGTTGATTAGAGATTCTATAAAGGAGCGAAGGATAAAGATAGTTAGTTCCCCTTAGTGGAGAGAGTATAGTAGGTACATCATTATCCTCTAATTTAGAAGAATAAATATCGCTTTGAGTTGAAGCCATTCTATTTTCTAAGGTTCTATCTAATGTATCTGTAACGAGGGTTGTAAAATAATAAGACGGAAAAGCATCACAATTTTGCCTTGAGGTTTCTAAAACTGTTTGTTTTGTAGATGTAGAAAAAACGCAATTGCCAGTAAAAAGAGAACAAATAGAATTAGTTGGGCAAAATTCTTCTTTAGACCAGGAAAAATTCTCTAAACATCTTCTATAGGACTTTAGAGAGGTGCAAGCTTTTTCTCCTACCGCAGAACATTCCTTACAGAAAGCAAAAGAAGGAGTTTGTTGATAACATTCTATAAATGGAGAGCGAGAACAATCAAATAATTCAATCCATTTATTAGCTTTACACTCTAATAGAATATTACCATTGCATACCCTATCACCATTAGAGCAAACTATATTTGTTAAACATTGTTTTTTGTTTGAATCACAAACTTTTCCTTCTCTCTCACAATTATAATTAGAATAATATCCATCTGGACAGGAGACTAAAACATTTCCTGAACAAAAGCTTGTTCCTTTTTGACATTGATAACAAGCTAAAAGGTTTGGATCACAGCCGTATTGGCAATTTTCAAAATCCTGCCAAAATGCACCATCACAGATTTGTAAAATATTTCTTGAGCAGCGAATTAGACCGCCTTCAGTACATCTTTCAGCAGCAAAAAAAATTGAAAATAAATAGATAAAGACCAAAACTAGTAGTAAATATTTGCTCAACTCCCACACCTTTTTGTGTTTAGATGTACATAATATTGTAACCTAACATATATATAAATCTTACAACAATATTTTAGACGTTATATCGTTATATAAATGTTTTAGATAAGTATAGATTTTTTAGAAAGGAAAAGGTGAGAATATGCAAAAATATTTCGGGAAACAAAATAGAAAAGATAACAACAAAAATGGAGAAAGTTATAAACAAACAAGAAAAGAAGAGTTTGTAAGATTTAGCAATTTAGATGAAAAATTTGCTGCAGCCCATCTATTTTATTACAAGTCAAAAATGATAAGAGCCGCAATAAGAGGGGATATACAAACCATAAAGACTTTAGAAAAGGAAGGTATAGCAGTTGATGAGCAATTACTTCTATGGGCTATTACTGGTAGTTCAGAAGAAACTGTAGAATACATAGCAAAAAAATTAAGCCCGAATAATCCAGACCCGATAAAAATTTTGCAAAATGCCTTAGCAAATAATAAGATAAATCTATATGATAGAGAGATGGTAGAATACCAAACACCATTAATAAAAGCTATAAAAAATAAAAATTTAAAAGCTCTTAAAATTTTTGTTGAAGATTTAAAAGCGGATATTAATGACAAAAGAAATATTGATGGAAGAGGTAATAGCGCATTAATGGTAGCTATAGCACTACCTTCAGATCCTTCTAAAAATAAAATTATAGATTATCTATTAGAAAATAAAGCAGATGTAAATATGCTAAATCTTTATAGAATGAATGCATTAGACATTGCTGTTTTGGCAGATAGTATTGAAATAGCAGAAAAACTAATTAAGTATGGGATAGATATCAATTCTATTTCCATGGGAGGAAAAACCCCTCTTATGCATGCTGCTGAAATAAAAAAAGATAGGTTTGTTGAATTTTTAGCATCTTTGAAAGAAACAGATTTAAATATTCAAGATGGAAATGGAAAAACTGCATTGATGATAGCTCTAGAAAAACTAGACACAAAAAGTGCTTTTATTCTTCTTAAAGCAGGGGCAGATGTAACATTGAAAGATGAAGAAGGAAAAAACGCATTAGATTATGCTAAAAATTCTTTGGCCAAGGCTAGAGAAAAAGAAGATAAAGAAATGATCAAACAAATAGAAACGATTATTGAATTTATTGAAAATAAAGAAAGAAATTAAAATAGAATTATCCAATAGAGTTATCCAAAAAAATTAATAGTATAAATTATTTTTTCTTTGAACAAAAATTTTTCCTTAATTTAGTATTTAGTGCCATTTTTGTAGTGCTTGTTTTAGTTCCTTATGTTCAAGAGCATATTTTTCTAAAGGAATATTTTGCAAAGTTGCTTGTAGTGCTTGATAAAGTGCAGCTGCTCCTGCTCTAGTTCCAGAAGGATGACCATGTACCCCTCCTCCAGCTTGAATAACAACATCCTTACCAAAAGCTTTTGCGATTTTTGGTAAAGTTAGTGGGCTAACACCACCAGAAGCAACAGAAAAAACCTCTGCTAAATTACCCACTGGAGAATTTAGCCACTTGTGAATTTGTAGTACTTCTTTTTTAGAGCCTTCCATTTTGCCAAATATTGCTCCAACATGTAGCTGATCTGCTCCTGCCATTCTGGCTAATTTTGCTAAAACAAGCATTGAAATTCCATGATTTTTATTTTTTGTTAAAGCTGCATGCATTGCTCTATGAGCATGAATAAACATCTTAAAATTTTGATTTCTAATAAATTGAACTGCGCTAAAACCAACTGTTAAAATATCTATCATAATACAATTTGAACCCATATCTTGAGCTAGCTCTGCTCTTTTAAGCATAATTTCAGCAGAAGCAGAAATATTTGGGCAGTAAATTTTTTTCTTGCCAGTTTGCTGTTCTGCTTTGTCTTTTGCCTCAAGGATTTTTGCAAGCCTATCTTCAAACTTAGAAAAAGTGTGCGAGGTTAAATTTTCATCGTCTTTTACTAAATCTAGCCCTCCGACCCAAGAATCATACGCTACTTTTGCTGCCTCGACTGGATTGAGTCCCACTTTTGGCTTTATAATGGTGCCAATGTGAGGCCTTGGATTTTTATCTGTAGAGATTAGTCTTCTAATACCTAATTTTCCAAATTTTGGTCCTGGAAAAGAATTAAAATAATTTAATGGAGCCTCAAAATCTAAAAGAGCTAGCCATTTTACTTCTCTCATTCCAAAAATATTTCCTGCAATATCAGAAAGTAGTTGAGCTGGGTTAGAAGGCTCGAATAACTCAATTGGATAAGCGATTTTAATAATTCTACTTTTTTTATCAATATAAAAAACTTTTGGTTGCAAATTTTTTAGAACTCTTTTTTGCATTGTAGAAAGACTAGTCCAAGTACCTATAGAGCTTTCAGCAGCAACAGCCTCTGCACAATAATAAAGCGAATTTTTATTTGGAGTTATTTTAAATGTTGCGATCAAGTAATCGTCCTTATCTGGAACAAAAGAGGTTTTTATATAATTTCCATAGCCGCCGTACATAAAATGTTCAAACAGCGAGTGTTTATAATTTTAACTTATTTAAAAATATATATGAATATTGATAAGCAAAAAAATTTTTCAGAATGGTACAACACAGTATTAGATTTGGCAGAATTATCAGATATTAGATACAATGTTAAAGGCTGTATTGTTATAAGACCTTGGGCTGCAAAAACAATAAAATTGATGTATGAAGAATATGAAAAAGAGCTTGAAAGAAATGGACACAAGCCAGTAATATTTCCTGCTTTAATTCCAAAAAAAAATTTTGATATTGAAAAAGAGCATGTAAAGGGTTTTAGTCCAGAAGTTTTTTGGGTAGAAAAAGCTGGTAAAGAAAAACTAGAAGAAAAATTAGCCCTCAGACCAACTTCTGAAACAGCAATGTATCAGATGTTTTCATTATGGATTCAGGGAATTGTAGACCTTCCACTAAAAGTTTATCAATCCTGCCAGGTATGGAGATATGAAACAAAAGCTACAAAGCCGTTTTTTCGCTCACGAGAATTTTACTGGATTGAAGCACATACTGCTTTTGCAACTGAAAAGGAAGCAATAGAGCAAGTAAAACAAGATATGCAAATGACAGAACATGTTGTTTTTGAAAAATTTAAAATTCCTTTTATTTTTTTTCAAAGACCAGAGTGGGATAAATTTCCTGGAGCTCAAAAAACTTTTGCTGCAGATACTTTAATGCCAGATAAAAAAGTTTTACAACTTCCTTCAACACATTTGTTGGGGCAAAATTTTTCAAAAGCTTTTGATGTAGGCTATTTGAATAGTGAAGGAAAGAAAGAATATGTCTGGCAAACTTGCTATGGACCAGCAATATCTAGAATTTATGGGGCAATGATTTGTATTCATGGTGATGAAAGAGGAATAATGCTTCCTTTTGAATTTTGTCCGGTGCATATTGTTATTATACCTATATTAACAAAGGAAGTAGCACAAGAAAAAATAACACAGTATTGCCACTCAGTTTATAAAATAATTAGTAATTTTGGATATAGAACGATTTTAGACGAGAGTGAAAATACTCCTGGATATAAATATAATTATTGGGAGGTGAGAGGAGTTCCTATTAGAATTGAGATAGGGATAAAGGAAGTAGAAGAAGGAAAAGTTACTCTCGCTCTGAGAGATAAAAAAGAAAAAGAACAAAAGCTTTTAGTTGCTGTTGAAGATTTAAGCCAAAGAATAAGATTTGAAGCAAATGAATTTAACAAGCGTTTAGAAAAAAGAGCTATCGACACTTTTCAAGGATTACAAACAAGTGCCTATAGTATTGAAGAATTAGAACAAAAAGCAAAGGACTTTGGATTAATAAAAATTCCATTTTGCTCAATAGAAGCAAATGGAGAGACTTGTGCAAAATTTTTAAAAGATAAATATTCTTTAGATGTTAGAGGAATTAAATATTTGGATGCTGAAAAGCCAATAGAAAGAAAATGTATTGTCTGCAAAAAAGAAGCTAAAGAGTTTGTTTATGTTGCAAAACAATATTAATGGTGAATAAAATGAGTGAAGGACTAAAATATTTGGAAGAAGAAAAAAAGAAAAGAGCTAATCCATCCAGAATTATTCCAAAACGTACAAGGCCAGCAGATACTCAACAAAAATCAAAGCAAAAAGAAGAACAAAAACCTAAAAAAGAAAACCCCCCACCTTCTACCAAAGAGAATAAACTTCAGCAAATACCAAAAATAAAATTAACAAAAGAACAACAAGAAAATTATGATAGAATAAAAAATCAGATTGAATCTCTTGATGAGAGAGGAGAAATATTTATATCACCAGAAGAATTAAAAAAAATGGGAGAAGAAGGAAAGAAAAAGTTGGAAGACTTTTTGAAAAACAATCAACATGAGTATTTCTATATTTATACAAATAAAATTACTGATAATGATAATAATGAAATTATTGAAATAGAAGGAACTTGGCTTTATGTTTATAGGAAGAAAAGAGCAAGAGAAAGAGTTGGAAAAGCTTAAAAATTAAAAAACAAATTTAATAAATTTAAGAAAAATGCTTTTTAGCCCCGTCGTCTAGTGGCAAGGACATCGGGCTTTGGACCCGAAAACGGCAGTTCGAATCTGCCCGGGGCTACTATTAAGCTTGAGAAGAAGATAATTTTCTTTTTATGGATTTTAGCATTACAAATGAATCTCTTTCCATTTCTTCAAGTTGAAATTGAATTAATTTTTCTTGCTGGCTAAGACGAGGAATAAGAACAAACTCAAGAGCATTCACTCTTCTTTTTGTTTTTTCTATTTCTGTTATTAACCTTCTAGTTGCGTTTTCTATTTCTGCTAATTTTATTATTAAATTTAAGGTTTTGGAAAATTCCTCTACTGCCTCGTCAATTTTTGCTGAAGAACCGATTAAAGAATAACCACGCTCTAAAATAGGTTTAGTGCTTATCTCTTCAGATTGAACTGAAGCAATTTTTATTCCCATTATATTTTTAACATCGATCTTAACTGGTTTTATTGGTGCTAAAGAAATTGCTATATTCTGTACATCAGCTACTCCATGATAAGCCTGTGCTAAAGCTACTGCTCTATAAGCAGTTTTTATTTGTTCAGCTAATTCTGCTCGTAAATCTTTTGCTTTTGATAAAATTTTGAAAAATTCCAAAATTAAAACATCTCGCTTTTGTTTTAGCAATTTGTGCCCTTGATAAGCTAACTTAATCTTTTTTCTTGTATTAAGAAGCTCCATTCTTGTTGGGCTTATATTTTCTGCCATAGACTTTCCCTTTTTGTCTTATTGTTCCTCTCTTATTTTTTGGTCAATTCTTTTTTCAACTTCTGATTGTTGGGCTAGTTGTTTTTTTCTTTGCTCAAAATATTTTCTACCATATTTTTCTAAATGCTCTTTTTTGACTCTGTTTAATTCTCCTTCAGGCAACATGGATAAAAGCTCCCAGCCAAGATCTAATGTTTGGTCCAAAGTTCTGTTTTCTTTTTCTCCTTGTCTGACAAATTTTTCTTCAAAAGCATCTGCAAATTCTAAATATAATTTATCTACTTCTGTTAGAGCCTCTGCGCCAACCACTGCTGCTAATGAGCGCAGATCCCTTCCTGTAGCATAGGCAGCATAGAGCTGATCTGCAACACTTTTGTGATCTTCTCTAGTTTTTCCAGGCCCTATGTTTGAGCCCATTAGTCTAGATAAACAGGGCAAAACATTTACAGGAGGATAAATTCCTCTTCTATGAAGGTCTCTACCAAGAACAATCTGACCTTCTGTAATATAACCAGTTAAGTCTGGAATTGGGTGAGTTATATCATCTCCAGGCAAAGTCAAAATTGATAGCTGAGTAACAGTTCCTTTTCTTCCTTTTACTCTCCCTGCTCTTTCATAGATAGTAGAAAGATCAGTGTACATATAACCTGGATAACCTCTTCTACCTGGAACTTCCTCTCTTGCAGCTGCAATTTCTCTTAAAGCTTCACAATAATTAGTCATATCGGTTAGAATTACAAGTACATGCATATCTTTTTCGTATGCTAAATATTCTGCAACTGTTAGAGCAAGCCTTGGAGTGATAAGTCTTTCAACTGATGGATCGTTAGCTAAATTCAAAAACAAGACTGCTCTTTTTATAGCTCCAGTCTGGCGAAAGTCTTTTATAAAAAAGGCTGCTTCTTCGTGAGTAATACCAATGGCTGCAAAAACAACTGCAAATTGTTCTTTTTCTTTTGAAACCACAGTTGCCTGCCTTGCAATTTGTACTGCAAGCTGATTGTGAGGTAAACCAGAACCAGAAAAAATTGGTAGTTTTTGTCCTCTAATTAAAGTATTTAACCCATCGATAGTAGAAATACCAGTTTGAATAAAATCTCTTGGAAAATCTCTAGAATATGGATTGAGAGGATAGCCATTAATATCTAAACGCTGTTCAGGTACAATTTCTGGCCCATTGTCTTTTGGTCTTCCAAGTCCATCAAAAATTCTTCCAAGCATTTCAACAGATACACCCAACTTCATAGTTTCTCCTAAAAATCTTACTTTTGTATCTGTTAGATTGATACCTGCGACTGGACCAAAAACTTGAATAACTGCTGCGTCTTTTGATGCTTCTAGAACTTGGCCATAGCGTTTTTCTCCATTTGGAAGAGAGATCAAAACTAGCTCGTTGTACATTACATTTTTTACATTTGAAACAAAAACTAACGGTCCAGCGATTTTAGAAATTGTTTTATATTCTTTCATTTACTCACCACCATAATTATTTTACAAGCATATCAAATTCTGAATCTATTTTATTTATTAGTGTTTCTAATTGAGAAAGATTTTTCTCTTCAACTTCTTTCATTCTTGCTAAACTATCTTTTATTGGCAAAGAAACAATTTTTTTAAATTGTACTCCGGCTTTTAGTGCATCTAAGGCCCTTTTGTAAAAATACAAAATATTTTTTAGCATCAAATATTGCTTTTTTAAAGAACAGTAGGTATCCACTTCTGAATATGCGTTTTGGGCTAAAAAATATTCTCTAATCATTTTTGTAACAAATAAAACGAGTTGTTCTTTTTCTGGCAAAGCATCTGGTCCAACTAATTGTACCACTTCTTGTAATTCTGCTTCTTTTTGTAAAAGCGCCATTGCCTCAGTTCTATTTGCTGCCCAATCTGCTGAAATATTTTGAGTAAACCATTTGTCTAAAATAGGGCTATAAAGTGAGTAAGACCTCAACCAATTAAATGCTGGAAAGTGTCTTCGTTGAGCTAAGGCTGCTTCCAAAGCCAAAAAAACTTTTGTAACTCTTAAAGTGTTTTGCGAGACTGGCTCGTTTATATCACCACCCGGAGGAGAAACTGCACCGATTATTGAAACTGAACCATAGCGCTCACTGGAGCCTAAGCACCTTACTCTTCCAGCTCTTTCATAAAATTCTGCTAATCTTCTAGCTAAATAAGCTGGATAGCCCTCTTCTCCAGGCATCTCTTCTAATCTTCCTCCAATTTCTCTCATTGCCTCTGCCCACCTAGAAGTTGAATCTGCCATTAATGAAACATCATAACCCATATCTCGATAGTATTCGGCAATAGTGATTCCAGTATAAATTGAAGCTTCTCTTGCTGCAACCGGCATATTAGATGTATTTGCAATTAACACCGTTCGTTGCATAAGTGGTTTGCCTGATTTTGGATCTATTAGATGAGGAAACTCAGTTAAAACATCAGTCATTTCATTTCCTCGCTCTCCACAACCAATATAGACTACTATTTGAGTGTCAGACCATTTTGCAAACTGGTGTTGAGCAACAGTTTTTCCTGAACCAAATGGTCCTGGAATTGCGCAAGTACCTCCTTTAGCTAATGGGAAAAATGTATCAACTACTCGCTGTCCAGTTATGAGCGGAATGGATGGTTCTAGTTTTTCTAACACTGGCCTTGGGCTTCTAACATTGTGCTTTGTTAACATCTGTACATCAAACTTTTTTTCCTGGGTTTGTATTTGTGCAATTGTTTCAGTAATAGTGTATTTACCTTTTTTAATTAAAGCCACCTCTCCAGAATACGGAGATAAAATTCTGTGCTCGATTAGATCTGTTTCTTGAACAGTACCTAAAATATCTCCTTTTTTTACTTTAGTGCCAATGCTTACTGTTGGTTTAAAGTCCCATTTTTTTGTTCTATCTAAAGCAGGAACATTAACTCCTCTAAAAATAAAATGCGAAGAAGATTTTTTTGCAATTTGTTCTAGTGGTCTTTGAATTCCATCATAAATTGAGGTTAAAAGTCCTGGGCCTAATTCTACTGCTAGTGGCTGATTAGTAGATTCTACTATCTCCCCTGGCTTTAGACCAGATGTATCTTCATAAACCTGAATTGTTGCTCTCTCTCCTTCTATTTTAATAATTTCGCCAGTTAATTTTTCTTCGCCGACTAAAACTACATCATACATTGCTGAGCCTAACATTCCCTCTGCAACTACTACTGGGCCAGATATTTTTATTAGTTTTCCCATATCAACACCTCATTTTTTAGAATTATGATTAGAATTTAAAATATCAAAACCTAAAGCTCTCTTAATTAATTTTGCTAAAGATACTTCTTCTTCTATAGGACCATCTTTGGAAGGAATTGCAACCACAATAGGTTTTGCTGTGAGTTCAATTTTTCTTTTTATTTTCCAATCAACTTGTTCCAAAAGTTTATCTAAAATTATTATTATACCGATAGAAGAATCTACTAAAAAATTATTTAATAAATGTTCTACCTCCTCTTTCTTTTCTACAATATAGCCTTCTTGAACTCCAGCTAATTTAAAGCCTGTTATTGCAAGTTCATCTCCAATAACAACAATTTTTCCTTCAACCATTTTAATCTCCTAATAAAATAAAATTAATCTTTTAAGTTCATCTTCACTAAAGCCATATTGTTTTCCTCTAAGAATTTTTCTTATATTTTCAACTTCTTGTTCTTTGAAAAATAAAGCTGCAACAAGAACTGCAACTGAAAGATTTGCACCTCTAAATAGTTTTAGTCTTTTTTTAGAAAATTCTATAGAAACCAATTTTTCAATCTCAGAAAGCTTTTTTGTTTTTTTGAATTCTTCGATTACTCCTTTTAAAGGTAAAGCATCAGCTAAGAAAGTTAAAATAGCAAAAGGCTCTTTTTTTGCAGCAGCTTTTAGCCATCTAGATGGCTGAATTTTTCCTCCAGGTAATAAATAAGACCTAAGTTTTTCATCACTTAAATTTTCTTTTGAAAGTCTTAAGACTATTTCTAGATTTTTCTCATCTGTAAAGGAGGAAAGAAATTGTGCCAGTTGTTTATCATTTTTGTGTTCTTGAACAATTTTTGAAAGTATTTGATATTGATAGAAGTCTAAGCTAAGCAAAAGCATATCAAAAATAAATGAATCTGAATCCATTGTTTTAAAAGCATCTCTTACTGGCTTAGTTAAAAGTGGGATTTTTGAGTTAATAAAACCAGAGCCAAATTCAGTTAATCTAAAAAGAGAGTAAAACTCCGCACTATCTGCTGCTGCGTAGAGTTTTTCTAATTGCTGTAATTGAAGTGTTCCAGCTAAAACTAAGAAGGGTCTAATTTCGTTCCAAGGTTTTTTTTGTTTTCTTGCTAATATCACTGTTTTTATATTATGAGAATCCCATCGAGAGAGAAGTCCAAAAATTATTTTTTTGTCCTTGTTTGGAGTAATTTTATAGAGCTTTTTGCAAAATTTAGCAAAATTTTCACTTAAAGCAAAATCAATTAGTTGTTCTCCTTTATAATTGAGTGAAAGCTGTAAAATTTCTTCTTTGTATTCTGTTCTATTTAGAGCCTCGGCAATAGTATTGGTCGAAGGCATTTGGATTAGTTCTAAAAGCTGCTGGCTAGTTAAAAGCTTAGAAAACATTGCATGAGCCCTAGCATTACTATAACCATAAACTAATGGTTTGGACTCAATTTTAATGTTAAACATTTTTTTCCCTTATTAGCTTTATTTTGATTTTGCTACTTTCTTTGTTTTTGTTAATTGTTTTAGATTAGATTCTTTTTCTGCTAAAATGGTATTTATTTGAGTTTTTAGCTTCTGTTTTTTCTGCTCGAAAATTGCTTCGAAAGTGTAATCTACAAGTATTTTTCCATCTTTAGTCTGAACTATAAGGCCAGCTGTGCAATCAATTGTTTTTTCTACCTTTAGACCAAAGGACTGGACTAATTTTTTGTCTTTTTGATTGCATAAAGCTACAGCTGCTTTGTTATCGATCTCTTCTAAAGCTAGAGCTGCTAATTTTTTTAGATATTTTGGATAGTTTGAACTTTGGCTAAATTTTACAAAAGCCTCCCATAGTTGAGCAAGCGCTCTATCAGTTGCTTCTTCTCGAGCTTGAAGTAATATTCTTTGCTCCTCTGTTTTTGCTGCTGCTATTTTCTCTTCTCTATAATTTTGAGCTATTTCTTCTGCTTGTTGGACTGCCTGTTGAGTAATTTTTTTTGCTTGTTTTTTTGCTTCTTTGATAATTTCTTCTTGCTGGGCTTTAGCGTTTTCTATAATTGTTTGGATCTTTTTTTCTGTTTCTTTTTCTATTTGGCTAATTAAAGAATTAAGCCCCATCTAAACTCCCACTTTAAATTTTCTCAAGCATTAGAAAGGTTGCTACAAAGCCTAAGAGAACTATAATCTCTGGTAGAGCCATGTATACTATCAATCTAAATGCTTCTTCTGGCTTTTCTGCCAATACCCCCATAATGGAAGAACCTATAGAGGCTTGTGCCCAAGCAGTAGCTAAAGCTGCACCAGCCATAGCTATTCCTGCACCTATAGCCAAAGCTCCTTCTTTCTCTAAAAGAAGGCTTTGTAGAATTTGTTGTTCTGCTGCCATATATTTTTCACCTCTTTTTAGCTCTTTTGAGCTTTTAGCGTTTTTTCATCTTTATCTAAAGTATATTTTCTTATTAGTTTTAATGGGGAGAAAAGTTTACCCCCTCCTACAAAAAACTTTGTAAAAAATTCTAAAAATGACAATCTGGCTGAGTGTAAAAATCCTTCGAACATTGCAATAAAAGTATTAACAAAATGTAGTAAGGTATATACAAAGAAAATAAACAAAAATGAAAGAGCTCCTTCTATTGAGAATGGGCCAGCAGCTTTTGGAAATAAAAATTTGTTTATTGCCTCAGCTAATATTAAACCAGCTACACCTACAGCAGTAACTCTGGAAAAAGACATAATGTTAGAGATAAGTCCTGGAATCTCCACAACTGCTAAAAATCCTTCAAAAGCAATTAATCCGATTGCACCTACAAAAAATATAACTAAACCATAAACCAAAAAAGAAGAAAATTCTGAAAATAAAAATCCAGCAACTGCTAAGGTTAGACCAATTTGGAGTATAAGCCAAGAGACTTTTGCTAGAGCATGCTTTAGTGAATGAGAAATTGAATTTATTGCACCTAAAATAAAACCAAAGGCGATCAATAGCCAACCAACTAAAATAGAATAAGCCAATAAAATAGGTACTTCATGAGCTCTATGTAAAAGTGGCTTATAAAGTTTTGTTCCTAATAAATGCTCGTGAGTAAAGCCAAAATATTCGTCAAATAAAATACCAAAAAATAGAGTTGGAACAGAGCTAATTAACCAGATTTTTCCTAATGCTTCTAGAAGACCTCCTTTAGGTGCACTAAATATTATAAATAAAGAAATAATCATAGATAAAAGAGCATAGCCAGCGTCACCAACAATCATCGCATAAACAAGTGGGATAGAAAGAAAAATTAAAGCTGAGGGATCAATTTCTGTTGCTTTTGGAACAAATAAAAAGTTTAAAATATTTTCAAATGGTTTTACTACCTTTGGATTTTCCAATAAAGTTGGACAATTATTATAATGATGAACCGAGGGTGGAATTTCAGAAATAAGTATTCTTCCTTCAAAGAATTTTAAAGTAGTATTTTTAAATCTCTCAAAATCTGATTCTTTGATCCAACCAGTTGCAAAAAAACAACTTTTTGAAACACCAAACTTTAGTGCTTCTCTAGCTAAATCTGCTTCTAAGGCTAAAGCCTCTTCCAATCTAACTATTGTCTCATAATATTGCTCAGAAAGAATAACTTTTTGATAGAGTAAATGGTTTAACTTGTCTTCTATTTCATTAAGTTTTAGCTGCAAGGCAAGCTTATGATTTTTTGGATAAGAATTTATTTTTGGAATTTCTAAAAATGTTGCAAAAGAAGAAATTTTTGAAACATCTTTTTCTTTTTCGATTGCTAAAAAAACTAGATAATTTTCTTTGTTTTCTAAATCATCGATCGCTAAAAGATCATAAGTAGTTGTAATTTGGTTTAATGTTTCTTTTAGTTGTGCAAATTTCTTTTTATTTATAGAAAATAAATAATAATCCAAAGATTTTGGCAGGAGAGAAAAATTTATATTTAGTGGCTCAATTCTATTTAGAAATGCTATTTGTTTTTTTAAATTTTCTTGCTCTTTGGAAAGTTCTTTTAAAGAATTTTCAATCTCTAGCAGCTTATCATTTATATTTATTTCTTTAGCCATTTCAAGAGGATTTTTTTCCAAAGCCATAGGAGTTATCTCTTTCTTTGGTATTAGAAAATTTTTTGCTGTTCTAAGTTTTAGTAATTGTTCTGATAAAACCTCATATATATCCAAAGCTTTTCCTTTTTCAATATTTAGATTTTCATAGGAGTAGTAATCTAGCTGAATAACACCTAATCTACGCCAAAGAATCAAAGCTGCATTTAAGTCCTGCAGCAGACCAATCATTTTTACTTTCTTCATTTTTGCAGGTTTAAACATCTACTACCTCTCTAAAACCAACTAAGTAAAAACTTATTATTCTAGCAAAATATCTAAAAGCGAGGATACCTCTGAATTTGAGAGAGAGATTTTTTTAATTTCTTCTGCTTTTTTTAAGGCACTGTCCAAAATCATTTTTGCTTCCTTATCTGCTTGTTTTTTCTTTTCTAAAATAATCTCGTTTTTAGTTTTTAGAGACTTTTCTAAAGCCTCTGAAACTATTTTTGAAGACTCGATATTTGCATGTTGGATAATTTCTTGAGCTTTTTTTTCAGCAGCATCAAGCAATAATTCAGATTTTTTTTCTACTTCAGAAATTTTTGTTAATTCATCTAAAAAAGCCTGAGAAGTTTTATCTTCATCTTCAGCTTTATGCATTTAATTCACCAAAAAATTTTTGTTAATGTATACTAAGCCAAAATAAAAATAAACTAAATTTATTAGGTGATTAAATATTTTTAAATCTAATTGTATATAAAGAATTTGCTGCTAAATATTTAATAGTTGGGTTTTATGATAGAATACAAAAAATATATCTTAAAAAATAAGATTAGAGAAACTGAGGATGTTTATACTTTGGAGTTTGAAACTGCTGGTTTTGAGGTTCCTTTTTATAAGGCAGGGCAATTTTTTATGATTAAAATAGACCAATCTCAATTAAAACCAAATTTTAGACCTTATTCGGCTTTATTACCATATCAAAAAGAGAGAATAAGTTTTGGTATAAAAAAACATGCACAATTTTCTGCTGCACTTATTGATTTGCAAATAGGCCAGAGTATAAATATAGCTGGTCCTTATGGAGAATTTTTATTTGATGAAAAAGAGGATTGTTCGGTTTTTTTGGCAGGAGGAATTGGGATCACTCCTTTTGTTTGTATGTTAAAAGAGCTAGAACAAAAGAATTATCAAAAAATGGTTTATTTATTTTATTCCAATAAAACAGAAAAAGATATAGCTTATAAAAATTTGTTGGATTTAATAGAGAAAAAAAATAAATTTCTTAAAATTATTTATACTCTCAGCCAAGAACAAAAAGAAAATTTTGAAAACGGTAGAATAAATATAGAAATGATAAAAAAGTATAACAAAAATTGGAAAGATTCAAAATACTATTTGTGTGGTGGAAAAGAATTTGTAGCTCAGCTTTCAGAGCTTTTGATTAAAAATGAGATTAAACAAGAAAAAATAAAAACAGAAAAATGGTAATTACAAAATTGAAATTCCATGTTCTGTTATAGAATAATCATGCCATTGGTTTTCAAATGTTTCTAAGCCCTTTACCAAGATTTTTGCATTTTCAAATTCTACTACCCCATCCATTAAATGTTCTATTGCAAGCTCTTCTTTTATACTCTGAGCATTTTTTTCTAATGTAAACAATGCGGTAGAACCTAATCTTTTTAATTTTCCTATTTCAAAATTTAAAAAATTAAAAAAAGATTTTGAGTTGCTACTTTTTAAAATTGTTGAAAGAGAATGAAGGCCTATAAAAAAGTTTTTTAATGAAAACTCTTCTTGTATTTTTGAAACAGCAAGAGAGAGTTCTGATAAAGCTCCTGGAGAAGAGATATATTTTACAGTATTGCTATCTAGCAATTGTGGAAAATACTGCTTGGAATAAGCATCTATAAAAAAACAAGCCTGTTGTTTTTCAAATGGTTCAATATCCCATTTAAAATTTAACATCTTTGTTTTAAAATCTTCATAGCTGAAATCAGTTAAAATAAATAAAACTTTTTGTGAGGATTTTAGCTGTTCAAATAAAAATTGCATCATAAAAAGTTTTTTTCCACAAAAAGGTGGACCTTTGAGTAAAACCATACTGCCTGGGGCTATTCCTCCTCCAACTATCTCATCAAAACCTATTATTGAGCTGTGTATTTTAGAACCAGGCATAAGAATAATAAAACTAAAAACATTTAAAAAAATATTCTAAAATTAGAGGTTAGAAGTTTGAGTAAGAAAAAAGATAGATTTTAAAATTTTAAAATAGACTGATAAACTATTAAAGTGATCTAATGTTAGCTGAAGAAATAATTGAAAAATTAGAAGTAGTTGAATTAGAAAAATTAAAAATACATGAGCAGGTATTAGAACCAAACCTTTTTGCTTTAAGAGAGACTATGCTAAATATTGGAAAACTAATAGACCCACTAATAATTGATAAAGAACATAAAATTGTTTTGGATGGAAATCATAGAAGAAAAGTTTTAGAAGAATTGAAAGTTTCTTATGCTGTTTGCCAGCCAATTGATTATTATGATCCGAAAATAAAAATAGGTGGATGGTACATTGCCACAAAAAAAATAGATTTTGAAAAAATTAGGGGAGAAAAAATAGAATATGAAGAAGGTTTAAAAAAATTAGGTGAATATGAAGCGTTTTTAATGGCGATGATAAAAGAAAATAATTCTATAAAGTGTAAGATATTAGAAAGCAAACAACAAAATTTTGATGGAGTTATTAAAGAGCAAAAAGAATTTTTTGAAAAATTTGCTGGGTTTGATTTAATTAATAATGGTAATGGAGAAGAGCTAATATTTATAGAAGATATTAGAAAAGATATATTTTTAGAACGAGGGGATGTTGTTTTTGCAAGAAAGATTTTTTCAAAAAAAGAAATAGTTGACCATATTTTGGAGGGTAAAATTTTTCCTCCAAAAAGTACAAGACATGAGATACCTGGCAGAATAGTAAGATTAAATTTTAGGCTCGGATATTTAAATGAATCAAAAGAAAGTATAGAAATGCATCTAAAAGAAATGATAAAAAAAAGAGTTAAATATGGCTCTGCTAGATACTATAGCGAACCAGTGATAGTTTTATATTAAGTAAAATAGAGATAAAATTATGTTTGGTTGGGCAATAGCAACTGGTAAAAAATTGATTGCTATTTTTTTAGCCTTTTTGATTACTTATAGTGTTGGGCCTAATTATTTTCAAAAAGAACTTTTGGATTTTATATTTCTTGCATTTTTAGTTGGAATGGTTTTGCCTGATTTAGACCTTATTACAAATTTTTTGAAAAACTTTATTCATTGGCTGGCAATATTTTTATTTATTTTGGGCTCAGCTCTAATTATTTTTTATCCTTCTTCGATAAATATAGCTAATAATGTTTGTGTTTCTATAACTGAGCCTATAGCAGCAAATCTTACAGTATATTGTAATATAATTTTTTTAGGAATTTTGTTAGTATTTTTCTATATTATTGCAAGAATGATAGTTGGGTTTATCCCATCTGAAAACTTTATGCATAGTTATTTTGCATTAATTTTAGTTAGTCTTGGCTGTTACATTTTTTTGTTTTTCTTATTAGGCCAGCAACAAGCAATTTTACTTAGTATTGTGTTTTTTGGTTCTTATTTTATACACCTTGCTATTGATTCTTCTTATCATTATCACAAAAACTAAAATTAGTAGCGAATTTCAAAATTTTCTAGTTCTCCTAAAGGCTCTAGTGGTTCAACTACAAGTTTTGAAACTTGTGCTGCAGTAGGACCTCTCAAACATGAAAAAAGAAATTTTTCTAAACTTTCTTTTGAACCTTGTACAAAAATTTCTACTGAGCCATCTGCTAAATTTTTTACCCACCCGACTAAAAAAAGAGAGTAAGCCTGCTCCTTTGCCCAAGCTCTGAAAAATACTCCTTGGACTTTTCCAAAAACTAGAATTTTTATAGCTTGAATTTTATTTTTCATCAATTTAAATATTTTAAAGAGATTTTTATTTCTTTTGGTTTGCTAAATCGTTTAATTTTTTTCCATCTTTAAAAATTAGCTGGTTTTTATGATATACTTTTCCTAATAAATATGGATAAATAGATTGATATTGGCCTTCGATATAGATTTCCCCTCCTTTCATTAAATAACCTACATTTGTTCCTGCATTTCCATAAACAGTTATTTTGCCTTTTTCCATATTAGAACCAAGATTATTTCCAACATTTCCATTGACTACAATTTCTTTTGTGTTTGAATAGCCTAAATAATGAATTTTTGAACTTAGTGCAGTTGTGTCTAATAAAAATTTTTGCTCCTTGCTCTGATTTATTAGAGCAGAAAGAAATAATCCAGCTTTGACTTTAAAATCATCTGCTTGATTTTCAAAATTTTTAAGCTCAAAACAAAATTTTTGCACATCTATAGAGGTATACTCTAAGCTTTTAATTGAATTGAGTGCTTTGTTATAATAATAGTCTAGAGAATTAGAGTTCATAGTATTAAAATTGTTAAATGCTTTTAGGATATAAAGAACTTTTTCATTTTCATTCTCTTTATTGAAAGGCTTAATAGAATTATGCTTTTTAAAAAAACTTGATTTAATTGAAAAGAATTTAAAAAAAGTATTTTGCTTTTTAGGCTTAAAACGCTGCAACATTAAATTTCCCAATTTTAAGATTATAACTTAATATATTAAGTTTGAGTATATTTAAACTTTATGGGGGAATTTTTTATTTTAATGGCCTAAATCTTTGTAAAAAAATCCTAATAGAAAACCTACGCCCATCAACCAACTAGCAAAAACTGCAAATAATGGGAAAAAGACTAAATTTGCTGGATAAATTTTTAAAAATTTTATTGAATCAAAAAATCCAACAAAAAATGGAATTAAAAGAAAGATTGGAAAAAATACTCCGAAAACAGATAACAAGATTCTTATATACTCTTTTTTATCTGCACATAGTTTTAAATATGGTAAAAAAGTTCTTCCATACCAGAGATATCTTTTTATAAACGAATGGATAGAAAAATCTTCTTGAAATCTTAAAAACTCTTCTTCTAGTACAAATTTTTTTGCATGTTTATAATAATCTTTGAGTTTATTTGCTGCTATTTTATCTTCTCCATAAGATATCTCTGGATAAGTTGGAAAAATATCTCTCCTTATAAAAGGAAGATTTAAAAAAACATCATAGCGATTGTCCCAATACATAAAGCTGTTTTTTATAATACTTTTAAATTTTGGTTTTAATGGTAAAAGTGCAGTTAAAATTTTTTCAGAAGAACTTAATTTTTGGAATTTAAAAAGATTAAAGGAATTGAAAGAATAGCTTTATTGTTTTTTCTAAAACAGCAACAAGCTCAGAAGCTACTCCGCTAATCATTAAATCATACTGGAGCGGTCTCATCATCGACATTAATAGTATAAATAAAGTTAAATAAAAAGTTAATGCTCGACTAAAAGTTAAATAAGTTGTTTAGTTTTTTAAGAGAGTTTAAAATTTTAGAAAGATTCTGTCCTAACTCGTCTTTAAAGTCTTCTAAATAATCAAAATGTTTTGATATAAAGGCTGAAAGATTGTTTAGAGCTATTTGCAATTCTTTTTCTAAATTAATAAAATAGTTTAAACCAAATAGCCTTAAAAAATCCTTTTTAAATGCCAATAGCCCAAAACTTTCTTCTAAATGATTTAATTCTTTTTTACTCAAACTTAATTTTTCAGATAGTTTTAATAAACAAGACTCAAGGTTTTGAGCGGTTTTTTTACTAGAACCATTAATGGAGCAAGATAGATAGTTGAAAAGTCTTTCCAAGGCGCAACGATGAATGTTTCCAGAGCTTTTATATTCTGATAAATATAGGGCAGTTAGTGCTGTTTGTTCTACAGAGTATTTTGCATTTGCAATATAGGCATAAAATTCATATAGTTCCCTACAAAGAAAGTCAAAATTATTTAATGTTTTCTCATCTACAAGAAGATAGAGATATCTAAAAATAGGATCTAGTTGATAAGAGAAAACCCTATGGTTTTGCTCATGTAAAATAGCTCCATCCAATATTTCAGAAAAGCTAAACTTTTTGGCAAATTTTTGGTATTTTTCAGAACTAAAATATTGAGGCAATCTATTTAAGACTACAAAAATTTCATCTGAAAAAACACAATAATGCCCATAAGCTTTTGGGTTTTCATCGATTATTGGGACTATAAAATAATAATCTCCTAATTTTGGATGATTCTCTTTACTTTTAATAGCATAAAGAAAGATAGAACCATTAGAAAAGTTAACCCATAAGTTAGTATTTTGCAAAATCTCTTTACTAATTTTGTATTTATTTACTAAGGTAGAATAAATAAAACAACTAAAAAGATGTTTAGCTAAAATTTTTTCTTCTTTGTTAAAATTAGAACTAAAAAATGTGTTTGTAGCATTTGCTACATTTAAATAAAGCCCGCTCATTTTATGATACTTAAAATACTGACTAGTAGATTTGATAAGTTTAGTAAGTTCCTTAGAACATGGAGAAAGAGTTAGCATATTTTTCATAATATATTGAGATTTATACAAATTTATAAATGTTTATATTAATGGATTAATATGTCTATAAAGCCTCCAACATCTTTTTAGCAAATTCTTCTGCAGCAGCAGGCCCATTTGCAGTAATAATTTTTCCATCTATAACTACTGGCTGGTTTACAAATTTAGAGCCAAATTTTTCTAAAACCGTATCTGTTTGCATTCCATATTCTGAATCTGGACCTAGCCAGCAGGTTGCCTTTTTGTCTTTTAAAATACCTGCTTTTGCTAAAATAGTTGGAGCCCAGCAAATCGCTCCTATTATTTTGCCTGCTTTATAAGCTTCTTTAGCAATGTTAAGGGCATTTGGTTCTGCTCTTACAATGATAGTTCCTGGCCCACCTACAAAAAACACCCCGTCAAAGTCCTGGATTTTTACTTCTGAAAGTGTAAGATCTATTTTTATTTGCCCTCCTAATTTTCCTTTTGCAATGCCTTTTGTAGTAGAAGCAACTAAAACAGCTACATTGTTTTGTTCTAAATATTGTTTTGGTACAAAAAGCTCTTCGTCTCTAAAATCTTTTGGTGCAACAATAGCCAAAACTTTTTTTTCCATATTAGTCTAACTGCATAAAAATTAAAAATAATTTGTTAGCTTTTGAGCTGAAGCTGTTTTTTTCTCTTTAGCTAAAAAGCTAAACAAACTTGGATGAAAGTCTGGTCTTTTTCTTTTTGGCTTTTTTACCCATAAATAATAGTCAAACATACCTATCCCAAATAAAAAGAATAAAATATAGCCTAAAACCATTTCTAAAGGGCTACTTTCCACTACTACAAACTAGAAAAAACTAAATAAATAAGAATAAAAAATAAAAAAATTGGTTAACTACTATAAGAAGTTTTAATATCTTCTTCTTGGTCTATAACAATCCCTACAATAAACAGGCCTTCCTTCTTGGGGTTGAAAGGGAACCTGGCAGGGCTTGTGGCATTTAGAGCAAACTGCATCATACATTTTTCTGTTAGTCTGCCCTCTAGAGCCTTCGGTATTTTCCATATCATCTTCCATTTATATCTTTCCTCTTTTCTACTTTTAACTTAACACTAATTTTACTAAGATAAAACTAGTGCTAACTTAATTTGTTGGCCAAAATTTATAAATTAATGCCTAAAGTAGGCTCAAGATGATTTTTTTGTTATTCTAATAAAAAAGCCAGCAAGTTGTAAAAAAATCGCTAGAACTCCAAATAAAATTGCAATAAATTCTAAATAATTAAAGCCAAAAATTTGGGCTGGTCCAGCGCTCTTTAAAACAAAATGAATAAAAGATAAAATAAAAGCCACATAATTAAAATAATGGATAAATTTCCAAACTTTTGAACCCAAAAAAGATGCAATTTTATCAAAAGATGTTATAGCCAATATTGTCAGAATAAAAAATCCAAGTATACCAGGAAGTACTCCAGGAGCAGCTACTGCTTTAGAAAAATTCCAACCAAAATAATTTTGCATAGTTAAGTATAAGTGCCCAGCTACAAACAAAAATGCAGCAACACCAATTGTTTTTCTAAATTCTAAATATTTCAAAAACATATTCGGCCAGAGGACAGCAAGTGGGCCCAAAATTAAAGAAAGAGAAAGCAAAAAAAACCCAATAATTCCAAGGAATTTAATAGCTGCTTTAGTAAAGGAAAAAGGTAATGTGGAGAAAAAGATCAAGGAAAAAATAATCAAAATAAATATAGAGCTAAATACCAAAAATGTTTTACTCATAAAACTTTTTTATCAAAAAAGATTTATAAGGCTTTCTTAACTGAAAGCAAGGTAGGAAAAGTTTTATTCTTGGCTTTTTCTGAAAAAAATAAAAATAAAGATCAACCCAATAAAACCACTTGCTAAAGGACAGAACGAAGTTGGCAGTAATGAACCAGAACTAAGGCCTTCTGGTTTTTTCTCTACTGAAAGATTAGAGGTGTTTTTTTCCTGGCTGGATGGTTGGTCTTTTATTTTTAATTTAATTTTTGCAACTTCTAGCAATACTTGCTCTTCTAATTCAGAAGAAGTAGCTAGCAGCTCATCCAACTCGTTTGCTTGGACTGGAGAGGAAGTTCTATTTTTTAATTCTAAAAATTTTTGGTTGAACTTATCAAAATTTTCAGATTGTTTGATTTCTTTTAAAGAGAGCTGGATAGTATTAAGCTTTCTATCAATTTGATTTAGTTTTTCTCTATAGCCTGAAACTTGTTTTGAGAGTTGTTCTAAATTTATTTTTAGACTCATCCCTTGTTCAATAGCTAGAAAAAATTCACCATTTTTTATTTTTGAGTTTATCTGCTCATAAGCATTCAGAGACTGGTTTAAGGATTCTTCTAAAGCCTTATCAGAAAATTTTTTTGAGGAGAGAGAATTATTTATGTTTTGAAATAAACTGTTTAACTCCCTTTTTAGCTCATCCCAAAGAACCGTTCTTTTTTCTAAAAATTTCAGCCAGTCAATAGTGTTTTTAGCCAAAGTTTTTGCTAAATCAGAATTGGAATTTAGTTTTTCTAAAGTAGAAGAGGTTGAGCTCAGTTCTTTTTTAGTTTCTATCCATTTAGAAGGAAGTAAAATTTTTGGACAGTATTCAAAGCATTTTGCACCACTTACATTACAGCCTGGATCAGTCTTATCTAACATCAAATTACAGCTATTGTAGTTTATAATTTCCTGCTCTAAATTTTCTACTGCTGCTCTAAGCTGTTTGGAATATTCTAAAGAGGGAGATGGATTAGAAAGCAAAGAAGATAAATTCTCTATCGAGGAATTTAATTTTTTTCTTTTTTTATCAAAATCAAGCATTGCATCAATAAAACCTGGAGAATTAACTGCAATAGAAGCTTGAGGAACTGCAAATGCAGCTAATAGACAAGAATCTTTATCATAGCACTCATAGCGATCCATACCAGTATATTGCAAACACTTCTGCTCGGCAGCAGATTTAGAAACTTTTAATTCATTTGTTCTCTGCTTTAGCTCCTGCACTAAAGTATTAAATTTTGATTCGAAAATTACAGAATTATCTAAAATAGTTTTAATTTGCTCTTGGTTTTCTATTGGTTTAGAAGAATTTTTTATAAACAATAAAGTTGGATTAGAAGAGATATATACTATTTGTGCCTGATTATTTTCCAAAATTAAGTCCTGACAATTTAGAGCCAAATTTGGCTCAGAATATTGATAAACCTGCTCAAAACAATCTCCAATTACCGTACCTAGAGCAAAAAATAAAAAAATTATAATAAAAAAAATATTTTTTCCTATCTTAACTATCATCGAATTCACCTTACAAATATTTTTCTAAAGTTTTTTGAATATCAATATTATCTATTGGTTGTTTAACCAGGGGGCTAGTACTTAGCTGTGGCAACTCATCTTCATAAGTTGGCCTTTGCTCTTGATAAAAAACACCTATTGGAAGTTTATCTGTTTCAAATGCTTTTCTAAATGCTTCAAATTTATCATTTGGTTTGTAATCTGTTTGTTCTAGCTTGTAGCATTTTTTTCTAAAATATTCAAAAGTGTTAATATGATTCCAAATAACACAAGGCTGAAAAACATCAATAAAAGCAAAACCTTTGTGTTTTATTCCTTGTGAAATTAAATTGGAAAGATGAGTTAGATCTCCACTAAAGCCTCTTGCAATAAAAGTTGCTCCTGCTGCTAAAGCCAAAGCAATTGGATTTATTGGCTGCTCTATAACTCCAAAAGGAGTGCTTTTAGTTTTCATAGATTTCTCAGAAGTTGGAGAAGCCTGCCCAGTGGTTAGACCATAAATTTGATTATTCTGTACTATGTAAGTCATATCATAATTTCTTCTAGAAGCATGAATAAAATGATTAGCACCAATTCCATATCCATCTCCATCTCCGCCTACAACTATTACTTCTAGTTTATGATTTGCAAGCTTTATTCCTGAAGCTGCGGCTAATGCTCTTCCATGCAAAGATTCAAATCCATAAGTTTTTATAAAGTGCGGTATTTTTCCTCCACAACCAATACCTGAAACTATTACTGTATTATGAGGCTCTAGATTACAATCTACAATTGCTTTTTTTAATGCAGCCAAAATAGAAAAGTTTCCACAACCTGGACACCAAGTAATAGTATGGGTTGGCTCATGCAACTGACTTAACTCAACCATTTTCTCACCCTACTGGCTTTGATACAGTTTTTTTATTTCATTAACTACTTGCTCTACTTGAAATGGCCTAGCATCATACTTAAGACAGACATTTTCTATTAAAATACCTGTTTTTTGTCGAATATAACTTCTCATCTGGGCAGTGGAATTTCCCTCAAAGATAATTGATTTAGAAGCTGAAACAAGTGCTTCTTTTACAGTATCTGTTGCAAAAGGAATAGCATATTTTATATGCATATACCTTATAGGAATATTTTGCCTGTTTAGATGCTTTAGTGCTTCTAAAATCACACCTTTGCTAGAACCCCAAGACACAACTAATAACGGGGCAGTTGCTGGGCCAAAAAAAACTGGCTGATAAAGCTGTGGATTTATAGCTGAAAGTTTTCTAGCTCTTTTATCTATTTGCATTACTCTATTTAATGGATCTTCACTACTATAGCCACTCTCATCATGCTCATAAGAGGAAGCAACATACAAGCCATTTTTCTGTCCTGGAATAGAACGAGGAGAGATTCCAGAAGGAGTTATTTTATGCCTTAAAAATTGTTTGGCATTTTCCATCTCTTGATCAGTTTGAAGTAAACCTCGTTTTACTACTAAATTATCTGTTTTTATTTCTACTGTCTGAAAAGATTCTCCTAAATATTTATCAAGTAAAATTATTGCCGGAGTTTGGACTAACTCAGCCATATTCCAAACATTAAATGTTTCATAAAATGCTTCTGCTGGATCTCCAGGCATACAAACAATTCTTGGAAATTCTCCTTGAGAGGCATTGATTACAAATAACAAATCTGCCTGATCAGTATAAGTAGGTAGACCAGTAGAAGGGCCAGCTCTTTGGACTTCTACAATAACACAAGGAATTTCTGCCAATCCAGCATTACCCAATGCTTCAGTCATTAGAGAAAATCCTCCTCCAGAAGTAGCAGTCATTGCTCTTACTCCAGCATAAGCTGCACCCAAAACATAATTTATTGCAGCAATTTCATCTTCAGTTTGTTTTACTACAATTCCATAATCTTGAGAATGAGCTGCCATCCAATGTAAGATTGAAGAAGAAGGGCTCATTGGATATTCTGCAACTAATTTTACACCTGCTTTTATTGAGGCTAGACAAACTGCATCATTTCCATCTAAAAGATAATAATTTTTTTTCTGCTCTTTTATTGGTAATTCAAAAGGCTCTTTAAAATGCATTTTTACAAAATCATAGCCAAAGGTTGCTGCTGCTAAATTTTTTTCTAAAATTTCTTCTTTTTTTGAAGAGAACTTTTCTTTTAATATTGTTGAAAGTATTTCTAATTTTCCACCGATTAAACCAATCAGAGAGCCAATAGCAATCTGATTTGAATAAATTAGATCTCCTAATTCTGCTGAATGTTGCGTTAGTGGTACTGGAACAGGATAGATATTTTTATTAGTAAAGATTTGGCTTAATTCTCCTTCTAATTTTTTGTCAAAAATTACTACAGAATTTGCTGACAATTCGTTTATATGCTCTAGAACTGAACGTTTGTCTAAAGCTATTAAAATATCTACTTTTCCATCCAAGGCATAAATTTTTTCTGTATTTGCTCTAACTGTAAAGGTATTGTGCCCACCCCTAATTAAAGAAGGATAGTCGTTTTCTGCAAAAACAAACAAACCTGTTCTTTGAAAATATTTTGCTGCTATAAAACCAGCAGTCATTAAGCCTTCGCCAGCTTCTCCTCCAAATTTTACGACTATATTTTCCAGCTTTGTTGACATAAACAACAAAAAAGAAAGTTAAAATATTTAAATCTTTAGCCAACGCTTAAAGCATCTTTCGACAATAAATTAATTTAGATAGATGCGATCCATAAAATCTTTAGAATTAGAAATAATATGAATTGAAAAGGCTTCAGCTGAAGCCCTTTTAATAGTAAAATTGAACTCATAAGAAAAGTTATCTAAAATTTTGTTTCTTACATGAAGAGCATAGTAAAATAATAAGAATGGAAGATTGAAATAAGCTAAAGAAGAAAAAGAATAAGAAAGATCATTGCTAATAAAATAAGTTCCTAAGAACACTGCTAAATTTGAAACATAGTGAGTATACTTAAAGAGTTTTCTGCAAACTTCAGAACTAAAAACAGCAGGATAAATAAAATCTGCAATTGCTTTATCAACAACATATTTAGCATATTTAAATTTAAAGAAAAATTTTTCTAAAGGATTTTTTGGATTTTTAGGTACCTCTGGTAAAAAAATAAGCTCGAATACAAAATTTTTTAGTCGGATAGAGGTGATTAAATTGAGAAAACTTTTGAGCTCTTTTTCAGTATAATTTTCTAATAATGGAAGTTTTGAATTATCAAATAAATAAAAGTAGGGTGTTTTCATTAAATAGTTATAGATTAATGGTTTGGAGATTTTTTTTGATGAAAAATAATTTTTTAGAACTAACTCAAATTCTTTTCGTTCATTTTGTTTAGAAAAAAATTTCAAAAAATTGTTTTTAAAAGAATTATTTTTTATATTAAAAAATTTAGGAATTTCAATAAATTTTCTAGACCTAAACAATTCAACCATATTAAAATAGAAACAAAAAGGTTTAAATTATATTGTTCCACTGTAAGCTTTTTTTTCTTTTTTAACTTCTTTTAATAAACCATCTAAAACCTTTAATGAATTTTTATCAGATAAAGTTCTAGAAAAATTTTCAATATAGTTTTCAAATTCTTCATAATGAGCTAAAGGGTTTTTACATCTAGTCCCCCAATCAAAAACTGCGCATTTAAACTCATGGCCTAATTTTTCACCGTAGAGCTTTTTTGTTTTATTAATACTTTCTAAGGGAGCTAAAGCATCTGGCCCAAAAAATCTTAAATCAGTTCCATCTGGCATTAAATGAAATACTTGATGGGCAAAAATAATTGCACTAGAAATATTTTCAAATTTTTTAGTTGCGTTTTTAAATGCAATAGCACCTTTTTTTGAACCTGCTAAAGTAACAAAAAATATTGAGCGAATTTTTTTATTTTGTTCTTCTGAAACTTGTTTTAAATGCTCCACTGCTTTAGAAAGGGTTGCGCCAGTTGCTAGTGTATCTCCTATTAAAACAGTTGCATTATCTGGCAATGCTTCAAAATTAGAGTAGTCTATCTTTGCATCAAATTCCCCAAATTTTTCTTTTAGCATGTAACGAGAGATACCTAAAAAGCATTGCTGTAAAGAAAAATTATAAAGTTTTTTAAAAGCAAAGTTTAGATTATAAAATAGCCCTCCACTTAAAAGAACTAATTCCACGACTGTCTTCTTTTCTATTTGATTTTTTAGACAAAGAAATTTGAGTGCTTTTGCAAATTCCAAAGAAGCTCTCTGCATTTTATTTTGCAAAGAAATGCCTGCACAAAATGGCTTGTATAAAACTTCTGCAAAAGATGGATGACAAATTACATAGCTGTTTTCTGGATAAGCTTGTGAATTGATTTTATAAACTTTGATTTTTCCAAGTTTTTTAAAAAATGTTAAACTGTCCATAATTTTTGTTTAGAAATTAATATTTAATAGTTTAATTGCGAGCATTAAACTAACAAAAAAATGGAAGGGGTGGGATTTGAACCCACGAACCCACTTAGGGACAGGATTGCCCAGCTGCGCTCTTCTGAGTCCTGCGCATTTGACCAGGCTTTGCTACCCCTCCGAACTTTATAATGGAGAAATTAATTTAAATTGTTTTTTATTTTAGTTTTTTAGTTTAGTTTTCTTTTAAAATCCTATCCCTCCTGGGGCATCTGGCATTTTCCTATCCCTATTAAAAAATTTGTTGAATTCTTCTTTATTGTTTTTTTGAGCTGCTGTATTTTGGGCTGAATTCTCTTCTTTTTTCAATAAGAGCGGCTTTTGTTCTGTGTTTATGGGTCTTAAAAGAAAACAATTTCCTATAATTTTCATAATTTACACCTCCTTGGTTATTGCTCTCCAAATAGAAGATGGAGAAACATTAAAAATTTTGGCAAGTTCTCTAACACTTATTGGATTGGATAAATAGTAATTTTTAATATAGCGTATTTGCTCGATACTTAATTTAGTTTTAAAATTAGAATTTAGAGGTTGTTTTTTTCTTAAGTTCAAAGAAGAAGAAAAATTTGTATTGGTGATAAAATTAGAGGATGGCTAAACACCCTTTTTGTTTTGTTACCTCCTTTAGAGCCATGAGAATACAACCTCCTCTAAGTAAATCTAGATAAATATTTAATAGACAAAAAGATTTAAATAGGTGTGTTTCACTTCTAGCGAATACTATCAAGTAAAACTTTTTCTAACTCTACTGGACCATATTCTTCTAATACTTTTATTGCTACTGACAATTTTGTTTCTGAGTTTGAATAGATATCCATAATTGGCTGACCTTTTGAGATCATATCGCCTTTTTCACAATAGAGATAGATACCTGCTTCTTTATCAGATGGTGCTCCAGCAGCCCTTGCAACTCTTGCCAAAAGTTTATTGTCTAAATGAGATACTCTTCCGGTTTTAGTGGAATAAATAGTATGTTTATATTTTGCTACAGGCACATCTTTAGAAGAAATATTTTTTTTACCCCCCTGCCATTGGACGATTTGTTGAAATTTTTTTAAGGCTTTTTTGCTATTTAAAATACTTTCTGCTAAAGCAAAGCCCTCTCCTTTCTTTGCTTTTTGAGCTAATTCTAAAAGCTTTCCAGCCATAATCAGAGCTTTTTCTCTTAGATCATGAGGTCCTTTTCCTTCTAAAACTTCTAAAACATCTTTGCATTCTAGTGCAGGACCAATTCCATTTCCTATTGGGTCTTCTCCGTTTGTTATAAGAGCTTCAATTTCTATTCCAAGCTTTTTTCCAAGATTTATAAAATCCCCTGCCAGTTGTTTTGCCTCAGAAGCATCTTCTATTTTTACTCCTCTGCCAACTGGAATATCTATAATACAATATCTTGCTCCTACTGCTTTTTTCTTTGCTAAAATAGAGGCTAGTAAAACTCCTTTTGGATCTAAAGAAAGAGGATTTCTTATTTTTATTAGTTTGTCATCAGCAGCAGCTAAATTTATTGCCCCACCCCAAACAATACAACCATTAATTGATCTAACTTGTTTTTCTATCTCTTCAATTTCCAACGAAACATTTGCTAAAACTTCCATTGTATCAGCAGTGCCTGCTGCAGAGGTTATTGCTCTAGAAGAAGTTTTTGGAATATAACAACCTGCTGCAGCAACAATTGGAACAATTATCATAGTAGTTCTATTTCCTGCAACTCCTCCAATGCTATGCTTATCTACAATTGGTTTTTTGTTTAGTTTTAAGGTCTGGCCACTCTCCACAATTGTATTTGTAAGACCAATGATTTCCTCGTCGGACATACCATTAATATAACAAGCAGTCATAAATGAGGCTAGCTCTGCATCTGAAAGTTTGTTTTGCATAGCATCTTTTATTATTTGATCGATTTTGTCTGCAGTTAAGGTTTTTCCTTCTATTTTTTCTTTAATAAAAGAAAGAGTTTGGGGCCTGAGTACAAGTTGAGCATATATTTTTTGGCCATCTTCAACATCTAAAGCCTTTGCAACATTTTCAAAAAGGCCAATTTCCCCTGGCTTTAACATCTCATTAGTTAGATCAACAATTGCAATTAATTCTTTTTTCTTTTTTGTATTTTCGAGTTTTATTCTATAATCTGCATAAATTCCATTTTGAAAAGCAAAGGTAGAATTTAAAACTACTATGTTTCCTGCTGCCATTATTTTTATTTTTCTTACCTTTAGCTCCATTTTTTGGATCTTAAAAATTTTTTCTTTTATGTTGTTGTATTCAGAGACTTTCATTTAAATCACCTAGACTTAGTTTTAATTTTTTTTCAGCAACATAACCCATAAGAGGAGGGGGAATTAGGCCTTCTTCACATATATAAGCACTTATAAATGCAGCTGGAGTTCTATCAAAACTTGGATTATAAACTTTTAAGTTATCGTTTATAGAAATTTCAATGTCTTGAGGCTCTTTTTGGTATCGCCCATCTCCCCAAACTTCTAAATAATCTCTTTGCTCGATAATCTCTTCTATCCCAAACCTTGTTAAAGGGTCATATTTAAAAATTTCTGCAGCTGAAAAAAATTTAACCTGATTTATTTTTGCGACCTGGGCGATAGTAAATGTGCCTATTTTGTTTATTAAATCCCCTTCTGCAGTTATTGCATCTGCGCCAACCAAAACCAGATCGTGTTTTTGAATAATACTTCCAACTGCTCCATCAACATAAAGATTGGTTTTTATTCCATAACTAGAGAGCTCTCTTGCAGTTAGCCTTCCTTGAAAAAGAGGTCTAGTTTCTAAACAGCTAACTTCTATATTTTTATTTTGATCAAAACAATTTTGTAAAATTTTTACTACTGAGTTTGAGTGGCAATGAACTAAAATTTTAGAGCCATCTTTAATTAGAGAAGAACCAATTTGAGCTAATTTTTCTACTTCTTCATCCATTAGATCAAGCAAATTTTTTTCAAATTTTAATAGATTTGATTTTAAAGCAACCAGATCGTCTTTTTTATTCAATCTTAACCAGCTTAAAATAAATCTTAAGGTTGTTCGAAGAGAATTTCTCATCATTGGCTCGGTTGGACGAGTTTTTTCTAATTCTAAAACCAAAGCTACAATTTCATCATGGAATTGATCTGTAGTTTTTGCTTTGGAGTTTTTTATTTGCCAGATAACTGCATCAACAGCAGCTTTTGCTATTCTTCTTGCACCTTGTATTTTTAGCTCTTTTATATCGTTTATTATTTGTTGTGCGCTTCTGAAAGGAAAGCTTTCCTTTGTTTGAGTAGAATTACTCATAACCTAAAAAACAACAATTTAATTTAAAAAGATATTTTTGATTAAAATAGTACAAAACAGGGGTGAGAGTATGGATTTTAAAGAAATTTTAGAAAAAAGATATGCAACAAAATTATTTGATGGAAGAAAAATTCCAAAAGAAAAATTAGATGAGCTTTTTAAAATGATTTTGCTCAGTCCTTCTTCATATAATTTGCAACCTTGGAAAATAAAGGTTGTAGAGGATAAAAAAATTAAAGAAGAGCTTTTTGCTGCTTCTTACAATCAAGAGCAGATTAGAACTTGTTCACATTTGCTAGTATTTTGTGCAGAACTAGATATAGAAAAAAATATTTCTCTTCTGGAAAAAGAACTTAGCAAAAAGCTTCCTGAACAAAAAGCTAAAGCTTATGTACAAATGCTAAAAGAATTTTCTGCTTCAATGAGTGAGGAGCAAAAAAAGAATTGGGCACAAAAACAAGTCTATATTGCAATGCAAACAACACTTTTAGCTGCAAAATATTTGGGATTTGATTCTTGCCCAATGGAAGGCTTTGAGCCAGAAAAATATTCTAAAATTTTAAAATTACCACCTAATCTAATACCAACAGTAGTAGTACCAATTGGTTATGCTGCAGATAAACCAAAACCAAAAATAAGATTTTCAAAAGAGGAAGTATTTTTTTAGACTTGAATAAAGCAAAAGTTATCTTTATTAGGATAAAAACAAATACTAAAAAAGATTTTTAAATTCTTAAAACAAAAAAAAATTATGGAATTAATATTTGCTTTAGCAGCAGCTATAATAGTTAGTCTCTTTTCTTTGGTTGGATTGATAATTTACTCCCCAAAAATTTCAAAATATATTTACTTGCTTGTTGCTTTTGCTGCAGGGGCTTTGTTAGGAGGAGCATTTTTTCATTTAATTGATGAGGCTTTAGAAATAGCCAAAAATTTTGAACAAGTTGCGATTTTTGTATTAAGCGGTTTTGTGCTTTTTTTCATCTTAGAAAAATTTTTATTTTGGCATCATTGCCATGACAAAGAGCCGCAATGTAAGCACCATCTTTCTTATATGAATTTATATGGGGATGTTTTACATAATTTTATAGATGGATTGGCAATAGGAACTGCCTTTTCGATAGATATTAATATAGGTATAGCTACCAGTGCAGTAATAATCCTACATGAAATCCCTCAAGAATTGGGAGATATGGGAATATTACTGCATTTTGGAATGAAAAAATCAAAAGCACTTTTTTTAAATTTTTTAGTTTCTCTTTCTGCAGTACTTGGCTCTGTAGTTGGTTTTTATCTTTCAGAAAATATTGAACCCCTAAAACTAGTTTTAATTTGCATTGCTGCTGGAGGATTTATATATATTGCTTCTGCAGATTTAGTTCCAGAGTTACACAAAGAACAAAATAAAAAATATTCTTTTATTGGATTTTTGTTAATGCTAGGGGGAATAATATTACTTTATATTGCAAAGATTTTGTTCGAATAAAAAGATATAAAATTTTAAAAAGATTTAAATATTTCTAAGAATATAAAAATAGTGAAAAAGTTCTATTTAGAAAAGTGCGTCTGTCGTTCAACCTGGTTAGGACTCTAGCCTTCCAAGCTAGTAATCCGGGTTCAAATCCCGGCGGACGCATTGAATTTTAGCTTTTCTAATTTTCTCTTTTAAAATAAGTAGTATGAAGTATTTCTTTAGCCTTTGCTGAACCAGGCTGGCCTAAATACTCCTTGTAAAGAGTTTGTATTTCTTGGTTTTGTTGAGGGTATCTAATCTCTAACAAATTATCCTGATAGTACAAAGCCATGGCTCTTTTTTTAATTACTTGTTCGGCTGGTGGTTTTGGCTGACCCCCTCCCCCAATGCAACCAAAAGGGCAAGCCATAATCTCAATAAAATGTGGATTAAGTTTTTTTTCTCTTACTTGTTCTAAAACTTTTTTTGCATTATTTAGACCATGAACAATCACTATATTTAGCTCTCTATTACAAATAGTTAGAGAGACTTGCCTTATTTGTTGATCCCCTCGCACTTGAATAAATTCTGGTTTTTGTTCCTGTCCATTGCTAAGCTTGTAGCTTATATATCTTAGTACAGATTCGCTCACTCCTCCACTCACACCATACAAAGCAGCTGCTCCAGAAGACCAGCCAACTAAGCTATCATAAAACTCATCTCCTAATGCTCTAAGCTCAATACCTGCTTGCTTGAGCATTAGACCAAGCTCTCTTGTTGTAAGAACATAATCAACTGCTGCTAGGCCATTTATTTTTTGTTCTTCTCTGGTTGCTTCAAATTTTTTTGCAGTGCAAGGCATGAGACTTACCACTACAATATTTTTTGGATCTAAATTGTTCTTTTTTGCATAATAGGTCTTAATAACAGAACCAACCATCTGATGTGGACTTTTAGTAGTACTTACATTATCTTTAAAATCAAAAAAGAATTTTTCCATATATCTTATCCAAGCTGGGCAACAAGAGCTAATTAGAGGCAATTGCTCATTGTTTTCTATACGTTTTAACAATTCTTCTGCTTCCTCGATAGTAGTTAGATCAGCTCCAAAATTTGTATCAAAAACTTTATTAAAACCTAATTTTCTAAGAGCAGCTACTAATCTTCCAGTGCTAAGAGTTCCAGGGGGCATGTTTTGAGTCTCACCTATAGTTGCCCTGATTGCCGGAGCGGTCTGAGCCACAACTATTTTTGTTTTATCTTCCAGTTCTCTACTTACTTGTTCGATTTGTTTTTTATCGTCTATAGCATTAGTTGGACAGACTAATAAACACTGGCCACAATAAGAACAAAAAGCGAGGTTTTCATCATGGCTAATAGTTGGGCAGGCAAGCCATTTTTTAGAATTTTCATCAAATTGTTTTGGACAAAGCCCTTGAATAAGTTGGCATTTTATAGCGCAACGACCACATCTTAAGCATTTGGAAGGATCGAAAATAAAACAAGGGTCAGTTTGGTTTATTTTTTCAATTCTTTTTAGAAATTCTTCCTCGCTTAAGCGCTTTGGCATATTTTGTTAAATTTAATTAGGTTTTAAAAGTTTAGCTAAAGCCAAAAGCTTTATAATCTAATTTTTGTTAGTAGTTTTATGAAGAATTTATATCAAAATTATTATAAAACAGCTCAAGAAGTGTTAAATTTTTCAGAATATGAGCTAAAAGAGCTTGAATATAATTTAGAGGTGGTTGTTTATATTTTAGTTTCTTTTTTTGCACCATTTTTATTAGGCCACCCTCAGCTTTTAGTTGGTAGTATAATAAATTGTGTTTTGGTTTTAAGTGCATTTAATTTGAAGGGAAAAATTTTGCTAGGGCCGATTCTTTTGCCTTCAATTGCAGCTCTTGCAGCAGGACTAATTTTTGGAAATTTTACTGTGTTTTTAGTTTATTTTGTTCCTTTTATTTGGATAGCAAATGCGATTTTTGTTTTTTTAATAAAATATTTTGTTTTTTATAAAAAGTTAAACAAAATTTTTGCAATTGTGCTAAGCGCTTTGGTAAAAGCATTTTGGTTATTTTTAATTTCTTTTTTACTTTATTTTTTTGGCTATGTTCCTGAGGCTTTTTTAGCTATTATGGGAATAGTACAGCTGCAGACAGCTATAATTGGAGGGGCCTTTGGGCTTGTGCTACAGAATATAAAAAGGAGAATTCTCGATTAAGTTCAATAATTTGAAATTTAAAAAATTAAATCAATTCAAATTTATATGTTCCAAGATCTGGAATAGATTTTTCCATTGTTGTTGATTTAAACCCAGCTTGCTTAAATTTTTCTAAAATATTTTTTTCTAATTCTTTAGAATGCACCTCTATCAGCCATATAGGAATTTTAGTTAAAGTTTTCTGATCTAATTCTAACAAATATTTTTCACAGCCTTCACAGTCTATCTTTGCAATATCATAGTGATTTTCAGTTAAGATCTTTTTAAAAGAGACACAACTAAAGGAATACTTCTCTACTTTGGGTTTAAAAAATTCTGCTAAAGGTTTCAAAAAAAAGGAACTGCCAAAAGAAGGGCTGCCTGGGAAATCTAAAGTAGTAAATGAAAGCTCTCCCTCTTTATTACAAACTGCTAATTGATTTATCTTATATTTTTCTTTTGGATAATTTGCCAAATTCAGTTTCATAGAAATTATATTTTGTTCTACTGGCTCATAAATATCTACAAATGCTGCACCTTTGTCTAAAAAGTACATTGCACTATCTCCAATATGCCCACCCACATCTAATACTTTTTTGTTTTTATAATCTGCTGCATAATAAACATCTATGTCTTTAGTTATTGCAAGAAGAGTAATGGAGCTAACCTGTTCTATTGTAGAGTAAAATTTTCTACCAGCTATTTCCCAGCAATAGATTTTGTATTTTTCATCTACTAAGTTTTTTTTAGATGGAAGGGCAGGCAGATGTGAATAGGTAATTGAAAAAAAAGCTTCAGAACCATCTTTAAATTTAATTTGCCTTGGGATCCAAAAAATTTTTGAGATAAAAACATCGACTATGCTCTCAAGTTTAACATATTTAAAAACTAGTTCTAAAAATTTTGGGATTTTTTTTATTTTCTTAATTAGATTAAACATAACTAACACCACAAAATATTTAGGCTAATTAAATTTAAATTAATAGTGGGCAGAAAATAAATCTAATTATTCTTTTTTAAGGATAGATGAGGGACGTTTAATGCTATTAATTCAAAAAGGGTTAGAATAAAGGCATGAAGATAATAGCCCAGCCCAATTAGTATTCCAATAGAAGCAGAAAGCCAAATAGTTGCAGCTGTAGTAAGATTAGTTATTTTATCAGTTTTTTCTCTAAAAATTATTCCTGCTCCTAAAAACCCAATCCCACTTATTATTGCAGCAATAACTCTTGCACTCTCACCTAAAAAAACTAAGGATATTGAAGAGAAAGTCATAGAAGAGCTGATGATAATAATGTGAGTGCCAACACCAGCTGGTTTTTGTTTATGTTCTCGCTCTAGACCAACAAGATAGCCTAACAAAAAGCATATGAATAAGTTAAACAAAAAAAGCTCGATAGAAATCATAAATAAATTTCATACACAATGTTTTTATTTGTTTATTTTAAATTTATTTACTGTTGATGAGAGTTCGACTGCCAGATTGGCTAGCCAAAATGAAGAAAAATAATTTCTGAAAATTTTTGTGGTTGTATGGATTTAATTTTAGTTCATCCTTTTTTTGATCAAAAAGGAGGATTAGAAAGAAGTGTGCTGGAGATTATAAAAAAATTCAACCCAACTGTATATTATGTGGTTTATGAGCCAGAGAAAACATTTGAAGAGTTAAAGGAATTTGATTTAAGACCTCTCCCCAAAGTTTTTTTTGAGCCGAAATTTTTTGATTTAAAGCTTTTGCATCGCAAAGGAGAGATTGCTTCTATTTTCCGCTGTTTAGATGTGAAATTTTCAGATTATGATGTGATAAATGCCCATGGCACTCCTTCGCATTTTGTTGCAAATAAAAATGAAAGAGTTTTTTATTATTGCCATAGCCCAAATAGATTAGTCTATGATTTATTTGAAGAAAGATATAGAAAGAAAAATATGATTGGAAAACTTCTAATGCATTTTGCAAGGGCTTTTTATGTTCCAATCGATAGAAGAATTACAAAAAAAATAGAAAAGATAGCTTGTAATTCAGAGATTACAAAAGAGAGATTAGCTAAATACATAGGAAGGACAGATGCGGAGGTAATATGGCCAGGAATAGAACCAAACGAATTTGAAAATAAAACTTATGATAAATATTTTTTATACGTCTCAAGATTTATTTCTAATAAAAGGTTTGAAAAAGTTATTGAAGCATTTAAAATTTTTTGTAAAAAAAGAAAAGACTTTAGTCTTGTATTAGCTGGAAATGTTGCACCAGAATATAACGAGTATTTAGAAGAGCTAAAAAATTTAGCGCAAGGCTACAAAATAGAATTTAAAACAAATTTATCTACTAAAGAACTAAAAGAACTTTATTCTAATTGCTATGCTGGATTATTTTATGCTATAGAAGAAGATTTTGGATTAGTACCATTAGAATATATGGCTAGCTCTAAACCTTGTATTTCTGTTAACGAGGGAGGACCAAAATATAGTATAATTGATAAAAAAACTGGATTTTTAGTAGATAGTCCAGAGCAGATGGCTCAAAAAATGCTATATTTGGCAGAAAATCCTCAAGAAACAGAAAATATGGGTAAAAAAGCTAGAGAACATGTTTTAAAGAATTTTAGTTTAGAAGTATATTTAGAAAAGATCGAAGAAAAATTAAAAGAGGTTGCAAAAAGAAATTAGAAAAAATTAAACTGAGAAAGATAAAAATTCTTCTAAATATAAACAATGACCTACCCCTGCATTTTTTCCTGCTTGAATATCCTTAGCATCATCGCCAACCAAAATAGAATTTTTTAAATCTATATTATATTTTTTAGCTGCTTCTAAAATCATTCCTGGATTTGGTTTTCTTCTATAATCATTTTTAGAAGGATGAGAGGGGCACATAAATATATCGGTAATAGTTATTCCTTCCAACGATAATAAACTTAACATTTTATTCGTAACATTTTGATATTGTTCGATTGTTATCAAACCTCTTTCAATTCCAGATTGATTTGTTATTATAATGAGAAGGTAGCCGGCTTTTTGAAATTCTTTTAGTTTTTCTAAAATATCTTTACGAAGCTTAACTTTTGAAGGATCATTTATATATGGCACATGCTCTATTATGGTTCCATCTCTATCTAAAAATAAGGCCTTATTTTTCATAGAACTCCCGTTCTATAAGAGAACAAAGTTGGTGGAGTATAAATATATGGCACTCTTGAATTCTTTGAACATTGTTTGAATTAACAAATAATACCAAATCTGCAAATTGTTTGGCTTTTCCTCCATCCTGACCTGTAAGTAAAATATTAGTTAGACCTATTTTTTTAGCTGTTTGCATAGATTTAATTATATTTTTAGAATTTCCAGATGTACTGATAGAAAAAAAGATATCTTCTTTATTAGCTAATGAAAGAATTTGTCGTTCAAAAACTGTTTCGAATGAAAAATCATTAGACCAGGCAGTTAAGATACTGCTATTGGTGGTAAGAGCTATAGCTGGGAGGGCTTTTCTTTCTTTTTTTTCAAATGTACAGACCAATTCTGTAACAAAATGTTGTGCATCAGCAGCACTACCACCATTACCTGCTACTAATAATTTTTTGTTTTTTTTGAAAGCATCTGCTATTAAAGATGCAGCTTGGATTATACTTTCTTCATTTATTTTAGATAGAGAAGATATGAGCTCATCTCGTGCATTTTTAATATTTACCATTCAATTACCCCTTCCCAATCAATTTTTAAAAAGAATGGATTAAACCCTGAATTTAATAAATAGTAATAAACATCGAGGGTTTTGTTCTCTTGACAGAGTAAAAACATGTGTCCTCCACCCCCAGCCCCACTAATTTTTCCACCTATCACACCAAGGCTTTTTAGTTTATTGTAAAATTTATCTAAATCACTATTAGAGATATATGAGGAATATTTCTTTTTTTCTTGCCAACTTTCATCTAATAATAGCCCTACCTTGTCGATATTGGTCTGTAATAATTCCTTTGTTATTTCTTTTGCTATTTCTTTATTTCTTAAAAGAGCATCTATGGTTTGTTTTTTCTTTTCCTTTACATTTTTTATTTGTTGCTCGATTATTTTACCAGAAGGATCCCTAGGAGCATAATTAAAAATTAAAATCCTGCTTTCTAGTTCTAAAATAGTTTTTTGATCTACCCTTAGAGGATAAAGCTCAACATCGTTAGCTGAAAATTTCATAAAATTTATTCCTCCAAATACGCTTGCATATTGATCTTGCTTTCCTCCTATATTTTTTAATTCTTCTCTTTCTAAATACCAAGCTTGCTCTGCTATTGATTTTTTAGACAATCCTAAAGATTCTGCAAAATTAAATGCAGCTATTAAAGAAACAAATGCTGCTGCAGAAGAACCCAAACCAGATCTAGGTAAAGTATCTAAAAAAAAGGATATTTCATATCCGCCTTTGGATTTTAAATAATGTTTTAAAATAGCTCTTAGAATATCTTGTTGGTGGTTGTTTAAAAATTCTTTTTTTCCGCTATATAAAATCCCTTTTGTATTTAGATTACTTTTGATTTTAATTCCTTGTTTTATTTTAGATAAATAGACATAAGCATATCTAGAGATGGCAATGTTAATTACAGCACCTCCATATTCATCACAAAAAGGAGAAACATCTGTTCCGCCACCTGCCAAACTTATTCTTAGAGGTGCCCTTGTTTTTATAGAAAAACCCATAAACTAATTATTGAAAGAAATTTTATAAATATTAATAAATTTATTTTTAGTTTATTTTTAGATGAGAACATTAATTATATTGTGTGGTGGGCGAGGAAAAAGATTAGGAGCTCTAACTAAAAGTGTTCCAAAACCACTTATAAAAATTAATAATAAGGAATTTATTAGATACCTTTTTGAAAAATTTTATAATTTTTTTGATAAAATAATTCTTTTAGCAGGCTATAGAGGTAAAAAATTTTTAAAATATGAAAATAAAAAAATAGAGGTAGTTATAGAAAAAAGAGCTTTAGGCACAGCTGGTGCTATAATACAGATAATTAGAAAACTTCCTTCTTTTTTTTATATTTTAAATGCAGACACATACCTTGAAAATATTAAACTAGAGAAGTTTCTAAAAAAATGTGAAAAAACAAAAAAAACTACGTTGTTAGTAACAGAAGATCAACAAAAAAATAAAGGAGCTATAGTAATGAATGGGGAAAAAATTGTTGGGTTTTACGAAAAGAAAAAAATAAAAAAAGGGTTTGTATATTCTGGCTTTGGATTTATTTCAAAAAAGGATTTGTATTATAAAAAAGGTAAAAAAAATAAAAAAATAAGTTTAGAAAAGGAAGTATTTCCTTTTTTGGCAAAAAAAAAGAAATTATATGGAATATATCAGAATATAAAAATACATGATATTGGAACTTCTAAAGGAATCAAAAAATTTAAAGAATATTTGAAAAATAAAAACTTTTTTAAAAAGTGAATTAAATTATATTTTAGTTTAAAGGAGGAAAAATTTTGTGCGTCTGTAGTCCAGCGGCAGGATGTGAGCTTCCCAAGCTCAAGACCCGGGTTCAAATCCCGGCAGACGCATAAGAATGAGAGGAGTGAGAAAAATGTATAAAATACTTGGTAATAAAAAATTGCAAAATTCTACTGAAAAAGAAAGATTGAAAAAAGAATTGTTAAAATTTCATAAGCTAGAAAATACACTAAACAAAAAGTTTAATAGCTTCAATTCTAACCTTAGAGAATATAAATTTACTCATTCTACTTTTAGAAAAACTCTTCTTCTTCAGGATATGGGAGAAAAACTTTCTATGAAATTAAAAAACAATGGAGACTTAAACTTTTCTTTAGAAAAAGAAAGAAAACAAATATTAAAAATAGAAAAACTTTTAAGTAAAATTTTTTATCTTTCTGTAATTTCTACTGCTGCACTCTCTATTTTTGGTGCCTCTAAATTATCAGTGATAACTGCAGCTGCAGCTGCTGGATTAAGTCTAGCTACAATATATTGGACTATAAATAAAAAAAGCGAACTTAAAAAACAAGAGCTTCTTTTAAATCAAACAGCAAAAAAAATTTTAGACTATTATGGATAGAAAAACTTAAATCTTTATAGAGAATATAAAAGTTTTTAAATACTTCTAAGAAAAACTTTAAAAATTTTTGTTTTGTTAGAGCTAATAAAACAAATTGAAGGTGATGTTTTGAGAAACTATTTTTTGGTTTTCTTATTTTTTGTCTGGATTTACAGTATTAGCGCTCAAGAAGTAATTCAAGCCCCTGGTTGTTATTATGACTCAAAACTCTTAACTTGTGTTGGAAGCTGTAATAAAGAAAATTTTGAATGCAGATTAATTTCTCAAACTCCTTATCCAAGATGTGAATGTAGCTGTAGACTTACAGAACAGAGCTGTGCAAGAATTAATAAAGTTCTTGATTTAGAAAAATGCCAGTGTGTCTGTCCAGCTCAACAAAAAGAGTTTTGTATAAAGACAAATGGAAGGTGGAACGAAGAGGATTGTAGTTGTACTTATTATTATGAAAGTAAGTGTCGCCTACCTAAAAATTCTTCCTCCGAATATACAATAATAATAGAAGCAGCAGGTATAGGTATAGGCAATCCTCAATCGCCATATAAAACAAAATATGAAAGAATTAATTGTATAAATGAATGCCCAGCTGATTATTACTGTGATGTTAAAGATTGTGTTTGTAAAAAGAATGAGACTACAAATCTAAATGATACTAATAAAAACCAAACAAATAATACAAATCAAACAGATGATGGAGAAAAAAAGAAAGAAAAAAGAGTCTTTAGTTGCTCTCTTAATCCTACAGTTTATGAAGAGGAGTTTTTAGCTTGTATTGACGATTGTGAAAAAGTGCTTGGTGAGCCAAGCTTTTGTGTTGTAGAAAATATTGTAGAAAAGAATGAGACCAAAACAAAATGTAGATGTGTATCAAAAAATATAAACTGTACTTTTATTTCTGGAACAGATACTGAAGGTAAACCAATAAGTTGTTTTGGCAGATGTCCTGGTAAAAAGATATGCCTTCCCATAGAGGGTATTGCTCGCACTTACACAACTTCTTCTGCGGAGGAGGATACCTCCTCTCCTTACTGGGGAAATCCTGTCTACTCTTGTAAATGTGCCTGCCCAGAAATAAAAAATTGTCCTCCAAACTTTGTTTTTAATGAAGAAACTTGTGAATGTGAGTGTAAAGAAGATAGAATCTGTTTAAGGCCATATGTTTTTGATAAAGAAAAATGTGATTGTGTTTGCCCACCAGAAGAAAGAAAAGATTGCCCTCCAGAATATTGGAATGAAAAAACCTGTCAATGTGAAGCAAAATATTGTTATGAACAAATTATCCCAGAAAAACCCAAAGACCCTATTGATGAATTTATAACTAGATTTAGTAAACTTTTGCTTCCACTTCCCATTATTGGAGATCTTTTTAACCCACTGGTGCCAATTTCACCAATCAAACCTAGCTTGCCGAGGGAAAAAATATGTATACCAGATTGTAAAGATCCAAATTTAGTTTGTGATATAGTAAGTTGTACTTGTATTCCAAAAGAAGAAGAAACATATTACTCTTGTTCAGGAACACAAAAATCTAACAATCCAAAATATAAGTGCTTAGATGATTGTAAGGAGATAGATAAGAATATGGAGTGTGTATATGAAGGAGGTAATTGCTATTGTATGAATAAGACAAAGAATGAGACAAATAAGACAATAACATATTATTCTTGTTCTGGGAGATTGAGTGGAAAAGATCCACAATTACATTGCTTGGATGATTGTAAGGAGATAGATAAGAATATGGAGTGTGTATATGAAGGAGGTAATTGCTATTGTATGAATAAGACAAAGAATGAGACAAATAAGACAATAACATATTATTCTTGTTCTGGGAGATTGAGTGGAAAAGATCCACAATTACATTGCTTGGATGATTGTAAGGAGATAGATAAGAATATGGAGTGTGTATATGAAGGAGGTAATTGCTATTGTATGAATAAGACAAA
>JAOAJF010000029.1 GCA_026414325.1 Microcaldota archaeon | reverse complement strand
TTGCAAAGTCATGCCTGCGGTGAGCAGACCAGCATAAATTGGTCTTCTGGTTGCAGGCACTATTTGTGCTGGACCTCTGTGAACTGGGTCTTCATGAATTAGTGCATCAACCAATCTAACTTTTGTACCTACCACCTTTTCCCATGCAAGAGGGCCTTTGTTCATCGCATCTTCAAAACCTTGGATTACCATTTCCATAATCTCGTTTAAATACTGAATTCCTCGTGTATCGTTTATTAAAACATTTTTGTTATAAATATCTACTACTGATTTTGCCTGATCTCTTGGCATTTTGCATTCAACTAGTTTTTCTACTAATTGTTTGCCTTTTGGTCTGCCTTCTGGTATCTCGCCAGCTAAAATTGCCTGATAAACTTCTGGTTCAAGTGGCTCGACAATAAAATAAAGCTTTGTGTGCTTATTTGGAGATTTTCCTTCTATTGGTTGTGTTATTTTTCCAGTTATAATTTCATGGTACACTACTATCGGTGGAGAAGTAACAATTTCAATACCTCGTTCTTTTCTTATTTTATATTCGATAATTTCTAAGTGTAGCTCACCCATTCCGGAAATAAGATGCTCTCCAGTTTCTTGATTTAGCTCAACTTTTAGAGTGGGATCTTCTTTTGAAAGAGCACGAAGCACATTGATTAATTTTGCTAAATCTTTAGAGTCTTTTGCTTCAATGGATTTTGTAACCACTGGCTCAGAATAATGCTTGATTTGTTCAAATGGCTCTACCACCCCTTCTGAGACTGTTTCTCCAACATAAACATCTTTTAGACCTACAACACCAACAATATTTCCAGCAATTACATTGTCAACCATTACTCTATCTGGACCCATATAGATTGCAACTTGTTGCACTTTTTCTTCTCGATATTTGGAAGCTAAATAAAGCATATCTCCTTTTTTGATTTTTCCACTAAAGAGCCTTAGAATAGCAACTTCTCCAGCATGAGGGTCATTTACTACTCCAATACACACCCCGATTGTTTTATAGTTTGGATCGCAATTTAATAGAGCCTTTCCATCCTCACTAGCTATATCTCCTTTCCAAATAGTTGGAATTCTATATTTTTGGGCTATGTCTGGAGAAGGCAAATGCGCAACAATCATTTCCAGTAGAACTTCATCCAAAGGTGAGCGCTCTACCAGCTCTTTTGTTTTTCCTTCTTTACAAAGGGTTATAACATCTGAAAATTTTATTCCAAATTTTTGCATACCTACAAAGGACAAGGCCCATTTTTGAAAAGCTGAGCCAAATGCGATATTTCCTTTTTTAACATCCACCTGCCAATCATTTTTATATTCTGAAGGAGCATATTGGCCAATAAGCTTATTTACATGCGTAATTATTTTTACTAATCTTTGTTGCATTTGCTGGTCATCCAATTTCAACTCATTAATTAGCCTATCAATTTTGTTTATAAATACAGTTGGTTTTGCTTTTTCTTTTAAAGCCTGACGCAAAACTGTTTCTGTTTGTGGCATTACTCCCTCTACAGCATCAACTACCAACACCACTCCATCTACTGCTCTCATTGCTCTTGTTACATGTCCTCCAAAATCAACATGCCCTGGAGTATCAATTAGATTAATTAAATAATCCTGATTGTTAAGTTGAAATGCTAAAGAAATATTGGCTGCTTTTATAGTAATCCCCCTGGCTTGCTCCTGTTCATCAAAATCCATCACTCTTTGCTCTCCAGCAGTCTCCTTTGAAATTAAGCCTGCCCTGGCAACTAAAGAATCAGTTAGAGTGGTTTTTCCATGGTCTACATGAGCACAGATGGCGATATTCCTTACATTCTTTAGATTTCCCATCATTTTTTGTACTTCTTCGACTACATATTCCTTTCTTACCATAAAATTCCTCTTTAAAAATTTCTAATTTAGCCTAAAGAGTTAATAAACTATTTTTGAAAAAATATCTTTAAATATTTTATGGATTTTAGATTTTACTAGCAAAGATAGCTAAAGCAAAGAGGTTAGTGTGAAAAAAATGAAAAAATCAAAAACAGAAATAGTAGTAATTAGGCATGCTCAAGCCGAAGGCAATAAAGAACATATTTTTAATGGTAATAAAATAGATGCTGCTCTCACAGCAGAAGGAAAGCGACAGGCAAAAGAACTTCTAAAAATTTTTAAACAAAAACCAGATGTTATTTTATCCTCACCGCTTAAAAGAGCATTAGAAACTGCTTCTTATTTTGAAAAAAAATATAAAATAAAAATAATAGTTTGGAAGGAATTACAAGAGCAGGATTTTGGGCTTTGGACAGGAAAAAGTGCTACAAAAATAAAAAAACTCTATCCGAAGTATTTTATTCCTCATTTAAATGGTGAGCTTAGCAATTTTGTATATTATGCAAAAGGAGGAGAAAGCTACAAACAACTAAAACAAAGAGTAAAAAAAGTTCTAAATAGAATAAAAAAAGAATACAAAAAAAAGAGAGTTTTTGTTTTTTGCCATGGTGTGGTTGCATTGGCGATGATGGAGCTAGTTACAAAAATAAAACCGCCAAAATTGCTAAATTTGCAGCTTAAAAATGCAGATTGGGTGCATTTTATTTTTGATTGAAATTGCAAAGGGCTAAAATATTTTGAACATTTTCTCTTTTTCTAATAAGGGTTAATTTTTTTTGATTTACCAAAACCTCTGCTGCTCTTGGCATGGTGCAATAATTACTACTCATACTAAAGCCATAAGCACCTGCTGTGCAAATAACTACAAGATCTCCCACCTTAGCATTTTCTGCAATAGGCCTATTGAAAGCAAAATAATCTGAAGACTCGCAAGCTTGCCCAACAATATCTGCCTTTTTCTTTTTGCTATTTAATTTTCCATCGATATAAATGTGGTGATAAGAACCATAAAAGGCAGGTCTAATTAGACTAGCCATAGAAGCATAAATCCCAATTATTTTCTTTGAGTTTTTATGTTTTATATCAGTAATTTCAGAAACTAACACTGCGCTATCTGCAACCAAAATTCTTCCAGGTTCTAAAATAAGTGTAGGAAAATTAAAACCTTCCCTGTTGCTTTTTATTTTGTTTTTAATACAGCCTTCTATAAAAGTTTTAGATAAAACACGTCCAAGTTTTTCTATATCCAATTCTTTTTGCTTAGGATGATATCTAACTCCAAAGCCACCGCCAATATCAATAAATTCAAAATTAATTTTAAGTTTTTTGACTACTAATCCTGCGACAGCTAATTGCTCTTGTAATTGAGAAACAAATGGACTAATAGTTAGTGTATTTGAGCCACTCATCATATGAAGACCAAAACGGCAGATACCTTTTTTCTTTGCTAGACGGTAGGCCAACAAAAGCTCATCTTTTTCTAAACCAAATTTTGAATTTTTGCCAGCTGTTATTATTTTTTTATTTTGCCCTATGCCTCTTTTTGGGTTATATCTAAAACTAATAATTAAATCTTTCAATTCTAAATCCTGGATACTTTTTTGGGAAAGAAAATTTTGAAAAGAACTTAATGAATCAAAATTTAATGGGATTTTGTTTTTTGCAGCATAAACTAGATCTGGAATGTAACAATAATTTGGAGAATATAAAATATTTTCTTTTTTTATATTACAAAGCCTTGCAATTTCTATCTCGTTTAAATTTGAACAATCAGCTCCAGCCCATTGACTGCTAAGGATTTTTATTATAGCTGGATTAGAATTTGCTTTAATTGCAAAATAAATTTTTGTTTGAAACTCTGAATTAAAAAAAGCTTTTTGTAATCTTTTAAAATTCTCTCTTATTCTTTGCTCATCATAAATATAGATTGGGCCAGGACCAAACTTTAGATAAATTTGTTTTATTGGAATTTTCCCTATAATTAAATTATTGGAATTAGAAGAGAGTGGAGCTAGAAGCATTTTTTTACCCTATTAATCTATTCCCATTAGTCTATTATGTAAATTATTTATTATCTCGATAGCTTTAGAACTATCCACTACTATAGATAGAGCTGCTGTTTTTTGACTTTGAGAAATTAAATAAAGATTATAATTTCCTTCTACCATTGTCTGAAATGTTTTCTGCAAAAGATGAAAATATTCGAATGCATCTCCAACAATTGAAATCAAAGTCACATCCTCGTTTAGTAGTATTTGTCCATATCCTGCTTTAGAAAGTAGGTTGTAAGAAGTGCTGCTGTCTTCTCTAGAGATAGTAAAGGATAGAACCGTTTGGGCTGTACCTATAATTTCGATATTTATATTATGACTTCCTAAAAGGCCAAAAACCCCTGCTGCATAATTTGGAGCTTGAGCCATAGCAACATCTTCAATAGTTAAAAGGGCAGTATCTTTATTTGCGATAGAAAAACCATTCGAATTTTTTGATTTATTAGCTGAGATTTTTGTTCCAGGCCTAGTTGGATCAAAAAAGTTTTTAACCCAGCAAATAATTGGAGTTCTTTCTAAAAGTTGAGCTACTCCTGGGTGGATTATTTGGCTGCCAGAGTTTCCTAAAAGTTTTACTTCTTGATAGTCCATCTCCTCTCTTAGCTTTGCATTTTTTACTATTTTTGGATTAGCTGTCATATAGCCATCTAATTCTTTGAAAAAATAAACTTCTCTTGCTCCAAGAACTTTTGCTAAAAATGCTGCGCTATAATCAGTTCCACTTCTGCCAAATAATTTTATTTTTCCACCATCCACTCCATAATAGCCAGGCACCACTGAAGGCGTACCATTATTAAATAGAGAGTAGTTGAAATTTTTTTCAATTGCAACAGCAGTCAGATAATCTCCTTGAGCAGTTATTTGTATTTTTTCTGGCAGAAGCAATCTAAAGCCAGAGATTTGAGAAAAAACATATGCTGAAAAGCGCTCTCCAAAACATTTTATTTCTGCTAAATTTTCTGAAGTTAGATAATTTAAAGTTGAAACCTCTTTAAGTTTTTTGTATAACTGATTGTGCATTTTGCAAGTCTGATTGTCTTTATAAATAGAGTTGTGATATTCCTTTATTTTGTAGAAGGTTTCAAATTTAGAATTAACTGCCTCTTGTGCTGCCTTTTCTAGCATTTTGGTAATGCCATTTGCTGCTGAGATTGCAACAACATCAGCACTGTGGTCTTTGCAAAGCTGACTAGCTCTATAAAAGCTCTCGCTGTTTAATAGCGTTGAGCCACCTATTTTAGCAACTGTTCTAAGCTGTGCCATAATAAAAAGATTAGCTAAATTTATTAAAAAACTAAATGTTACAAATGTAACAAAAATTTAGTTTTATAAAAGATCACAAAATAAAACAAAATAAAGCTAAGGAAGATTATACTTATTTATAAACAAGATTCTGTGGTCTTCCTTCTAAAAATTTTGATATGTTTTCTGCAGAGGTGTAAACAATTCTTTCTAAAGCTTCTTTGCTATTAAAAGCATTGTGGGGAGTAATTATAACATTTTGATGCTCTCGTAGCATATGAGTTATAACAACTGTGTGCAGATCATGCTTTTTTGCATAATCTGGTGCTAAAAGCTCTTTTTCTTCTCTAATGGCAGTTTCTTCTTCTAATACATCCAAGCCAGCACCTGCAATTTTTTTAGATAAAAGCCCATCTAATAAAGCCTTGCTATCGACCAGTCCACCTCTGGCAGTGTTGATCAAAATTACTCCGTTTTTCATTTTAGCAATAGTTTCTTTGTTTATTATATGTCTAGTTTGCTCATTAAGGGGTGCATGCAAGCTTATAATGTCAGAATGTTTTAATAAATAGTCTAAATCTACTTTTTTGCAATCAAGTAGGTCTACTAGATTTTCATCTGCATAAGGATCGTAGATTATAACATTCATCCCTAAAGCTTTTGCAACTTTTGCTACATGCGAGCCTATTTTTCCAAAACCTATTAAACCAAGGGTTTTTCCAACAATATCAAATGTTCTGAGCCCTTCTAAAGAAAAATTCCCAGCCCTGGTTCTATCTATAGATGGAACTAATTTTTTTGCTAAAGCTAACATGAGGGCAATAGTGTGCTCTGCTACTGTGTGAGAGCCATAGCTTGGAACATTTGAAACAATTATTTTTCTTTTTTTACATTCTACTAAATCTATATGGTCAAAACCTGTAGAAAAAGTTGCAATCATTTTTAGTTTTGGCAATTTTGCTAAAACCTCTTTGCTAATCTTCGAATAAATAAAAACCCCTAAGATCTCTACATTTTTTATTTGCTGAAGATGTTTTTCTGCTAAAGGCTCATTGAAAAATAAAAGTTTGTGTTTAGGAAAGTATTTTTTTAAAATTGATTTCTCCCAACCCTCTAATTCAAAAAATGCCATTTGTGCCATAAGATAATCAAAGCAATGAAGTTTATAAAGTTTTAGATGGCAAACTTTTTACAAAATTTGAACTAAATTTGAACTAAATTTATTGTTAAATTATTTTTCTAACTCTCCAATATAATATTGCTCTAAAACAGCTAAAGCTGAGGCTGGATGTGGTCCTATTCCTTCTCGATTATAAAACAATTCCGTACCATCTTTTCCGCAAGCCTTAAGTATAGCAGGTGGATGAATATTTTTTGCAATAAATGGGCTTAAATTGTAAACTTTTCCATCAATTACAGTATAGCAATCTTTAGAGCTATTGTGCTTTTTTACTTCTTGCATATCTAATTTTGGAATTAGATTTGGCTGCTGCTTTACTTTTTCTTCTTCCTCTTTATTAGCTTCTCTCTCTTTAACTTCTTTAGATTGGGTCTGAGACTTTTCTTCTTGATAAGCTGGAGAGGAAGGCTCTGGAGGCTGATTTAGCGGCAAGTTTGTAGTATTTTGCTCAATAGAAGAAGGTTTAACAATTTTAGGAGTTTGGTCTTCAGAAGGAGTTTGATTTTGGTTGTTTATACAGCCAGTTAAAAATAGAAAAGCAATTAAAAGAATTAGGCTTATTAAAAAAGGCTTGTTCAACTTTTCACCTAAATAAAAGTTTTATGTATTAAACTTTTGATATAAATAAAAGGATTAAAATTTTTAAATCTTAGCCCCAGCTTCTTTTAAAATAGCTTCTATTTGCTCTTTTAGCTCTTTTCTAATAATATAGAAATTTTTAGTATTGAAATTTTTAAAAATAGGTGAGACTAAAGCAGCTGTTGGAAGAGAATAAATGTTTTTAAAATAAACAGAACTTAGAGTTTGGATAGGCCCTAATCCATGCTTGGTTACATCTAACCTAGCTTCTAATTGCAAGGCTTTTTTTACCTTTAGAATATCTAAATTTTCTATTGATTCAAAAAGTAGGAGAGTGCCAAGAGCTGTTTTTATTTTTTTATAGCCATAGATCATTATTTCATTTTTTATTTTTTGAAATGTTTTTTGATCAAACATATAATTAATTTTTTCACCCTGCAGTCCCCCTGAAAAAATACAGAATAATTAAAGCAGCATGTATAATAAAGTCTATAAAAGAGGTTTGGAACTTTATATAGAAAAACCTGGTATTATTAATACATGATTATTATAC
>JAOAJF010000028.1 GCA_026414325.1 Microcaldota archaeon | reverse complement strand
GAAGTAGAATATCTGATAGGTATCTAAAAAAATCTCTAAAATTTGCTTTGATATTTTATGGAAAAGAAGCATTGTAAGTTTTCCTTCGCACTTTTTCTAATTTATTACTTTTTCTGATTTATTTTTTTTATTTACTTAGTTCTTCAATTTTTTGAATTATTTCATTTAATTCCTGGCCATAAACAACATTAACCTTGAAAGTTAAGGAAAATTTAGACTCGATTGGAATTTGCTGATCTATTTTTATTTTACTATCATTAAGCGAGTATACTGCTTTTATTGGAACATATCCCTCAATAGGCAAATCTTCCAAAAGCTGCAAACGCATTATTTCTCCTTTTGTGCTTACAGCTTCTAATGTAGTATTTATAGGCAAAGTTGTATTTACAACCAGCATTAGATCTTCAGGAATAACTTGATTTGCAGGTATTTCTTTTTGTGCATAGACCGTAGTTTTAAGTGGAGCTATAAGCACCAAATCTTTTTGCTGGATATTTCTTAATTGCTTTGCAATTTCTTTTAGCTGAGTTTTTTGCTCTTCTGTTAATCCAGCTTGTTTTTCTACACTAATATATAAGGAAATAAAAGATAGAATTAAAGAAATAATAACAGCTATAGTCAGAAGAGAATTTCTATCAAATTTAAAATTTGGTTTTTGGGTCATAAAACTAAAACTACCTTAAAACTTAAAAATTAATTGTTCATAAAATATTTTAGGTGATTAACTTGCCAAAGGTAACTTTCAAAAAAGAAAATATAGTCTTAGAAGTTCCAGCCGGAACAAAATTAGTAGATATAGCAGAAAAATCTGGTGCAAATATTAACTTTTCCTGTAAAGAGGGAGTTTGCCTAACTTGTCTAGTAAATATAGTAAAAGGAATGGAAAATTTAAATCAAAAAACAGAAAACGAAAAAGCAACATTAGAGGCATTTGGTGCAGCTGAAAATCAAAGGCTAGCTTGCCAGGTAGTAATAAATGGAGATGTAGTTATCGAAACTTTAGATTAATTCTTATTTTTGCCGGCGTCGCATAACCCGGTAGTGCGCTGGTCTTGAGAACCAGTCCCTTTTGGGATTGCAGGTTCAAATCCTGCCGCCGGCGTTTTTCTTTTTAAGACACGAAAATACATCAACCAAAACATTTAAATACTTCCTTATATATTGTTATAATATATAAAATAAAAAGGAAGGTGGTTAAACGTGTTATTCAATCTAAATAGACTTTCAAAAAAAGTTAGTGAATATACTACAAACAACTCTCGCTTTGTTGAAATATATAACTCTTCCCCATCTTTCATTAGATGTTCCAAAAGTCTATCTAACAAAATAACAAACTATGCAATAAAGCAAATATTAGAATTTCAAAATTACAAAAACAAAGTCGAAAATCTTTCAATACAACCTGCTTCTAAGGAGGAGTTAAATAACTTAGCTCAGAAAGTTAGAGGAGATCCACTACTTGAAAAGGAGTTTGCCAAATATGTAACAAAGCAATCACTTTTTTCTATAGTTGAAGAATGGAAATCTTCATTAAAGACTTTCTTAGCCGAATTCTATTCACAAATTTTTGAAAATCCAGAGAAACAGAAAAAAGGAAAATTCTCTGCAGCTATTGATTTTATCGTAGGGCTAGGTCTTATCGGAGCAGCATCATATTTCTTTAACGCCTTTTATCTCTTTTTTGACCCTATAATTTTAGGTCTATCTGCAGGCTCATTTTTATTAGGGCTTACCTCTTTATACAACTCATTTAAAGATTTTGTATTATTCAAAAAAGCAAAACAAATCGCAGAGAATCTAATGAAAAACTAATTAGATAAAAATCAAATTTTTTATTTTTTTTCTTTTTGTATTTGACCAATTTTTAAAAATTGTCCTAATGCTGCTTCTAGTTGGATAACCTCATTTGCTCCTTCTACTAATCTAAAGTTATATTCGCCGATTTTGTCTATCAACTCCACCTTTAATCTTTCATCGATTTTTAGATTGTCAAGTTCTCTAAACATTTGAATTAGTACGTCCTCGCCAGATAAGCCATATTCGATCATCAATTTGTGAAGTTTTTCTCTTGCCACTAAGATTTTTCCTTCTAAAGCAGCTTCCATCATTTCAATTATTTCTTTTGGTCTTGCTCTAGAGCTATATTTGTATACTTTTTCTTCTGTAATTTTCTTACTATGCAAAGCTATTCCCTGTAAAGCATTTATCAGCCTTCTCATATCTCCTTCTGCTACATATCTTAATGCTTCATAAGCTTCTTTTTGAATTTCTAAGCCTTCCTCTTTTGCTATTCTATCGATCATCTGGTCAATTTCTTCATCTGTTAGTGGTTTGAATCTAAAAACAGAGCAGCGCGATTGTATCGGTTCAATTATTTTTGAAGAGTAGTTGGCACCTAAAATAAATCTAGTAGTTGCTGCATACATCTCCATTGTTCTTCGCAGTGCAGATTGTGCATCAGCAGTTAAAGAGTCTGCCTCGTCTAAAAAAATTATCTTAAAGGGCACATCTACTATGGGCATAGTTCTGGCAAATTCTTTAATCTTCCCTCGAACTACATCTATTCCTCTTTCATCAGAAGCATTCATTTCTAATAAACACTGCCCAACCTCGTCTTTGTATAATTCATTTGCTAATGCTAATGTAGCGGTTGTTTTTCCACATCCAGGAGGTCCAGCAAATAACAAATGAGGCATATTTTTTTCTTTTACAAAATTCTTCAGAGAGGAAACTATCTCCTTCTGACCAATTATTTGGTCCAACTTTTTTGGTCTGTATTTTTCTGTCCAAGGAACAAAATCTATTTTTTCCATTCTATCAAGCCTAAGCTTATATTTTAAATTTATGTTACATTTTTATTTCTTTTATTAATTTTCATTTTTGAACTTGAATAGTTAAAAGATTTTATTTTCCTATTATCCTTTCTCTTCTTTTACTAACATAATTATCTATAGATATAATTATCTCATTTTGTTCAAGTTTTTTATTATTATAATTTTTATTGCTAATTTCATATTTTTCATAAATTTCTTCTATTGTTTTCAAATATTGTTTCACTATATCTATTTGTTGTCGATATCTTCCTTTTTCTTGTATTAGTTTATCCTTTGACTTTTCAGCAGCCTTTTTTTCGTCTTCCAATCTAAGTATTATTAAATAATTTGGTTTAATATTATACATAGTTTTCTTTTTTTCTTCCATTTTTATAGAATTTTCTATTGCTATTATTTCTCTTTCAAGATTAGTTATCTCTAACCCAATCCAGAGATAACCAGCAATAAGAAAATTTAAAATATTTTGAAGTTTTATGTGTATTTGAACTATTTCTTCTTTTTCTTCCTTTGAAAGAGAACGCTCGACAGCAGTAGTCTGCATTTGTAGTATTCTTTTATTTAGCTCTCCAATCTGAATAACAATTTGTTTATAAGGTTCAACTACAACTTCATTCAAACTTTTTTTCGGCGGGCCATAAAAAATTTCTGATAATTTTCTATCCCATCTTTTCATTGTTTCAATAAAAGAGGAGCAGCCACTATTTAAAGTACTCAAGGCTAGGCTACTTACAATAAACATCTTCATAAAAAATTTTTTAGAATTGTTTGCTTTTCTATTCTTATTTTCTTTTTGCTCTAGTTGTTTAAATTTTTCCATTTACTCCCCCCCAAATACAACCTATTTTAAAATTTAATTTTTTTAATACTTTCTTTCTTTTTAGTCTTTTAGCCTTAATTTAACTAATTTAAAAAGTCTACTTACAAAACATAATTTTAAATTATTTTAGCAACTTATTGTATTATTATTATGTATTATTATTAGAGTCTAACCATTTAAAGTGAACTTTATGTTTGATTTAAAAAAAATAGAAGAAGAAATCTTGCTTTATTGGAAAATAAACCAGATCTATCAAAAAGTAAAGCAAAAAAATTTAGCTGAAAAAAAATTTTTCTTCTGTGATGGTCCGCCTTATGCTACTGGCCAAATTCATCCAGGAACTGCTTGGAATAAATGCCTAAAAGATAGCATTTTGCGCTATTTTAGAGCAAATGGCTATGATGTTTTAGATAAGCCAGGCTATGATACTCATGGTCTTCCTATAGAAGTAAAAGTTGAAAAAGAGCTAAATATCGAAGATAAAAAGGAAATAGAAAAGTATGGTCTAGAAAAATTTGTAAAAAAATGTAAAGAATTTGCAACAAAGCATATTGATATAATTACCTCACAATTTCAAAGATGTGGGGTGTGGATGGACTGGTCTAATCCTTATATTACTTATGAAAATTATTATATCGAATCTATTTGGAAAACTATCAAAGCAGCTGAAGAGAAGGGCTTACTCAAAGAAGGCTATTATGTTGTGCCTTATTCTCCAGATTCACAAACTTCCTTAGCAAACTACGAATTAGAATATCATGATAGAGAAGACCCTTCTATTTTTGTAAGATTTAAACTAAAGGGCAAAACAAACGAATATTTCCTAATCTGGACAACTACTCCTTGGACCTTAATTGCAAATTTAGCAATAATGGTTCATCCAACTTACAATTATATAAAAGTAAAAATCGACGAAGATTTTTATTATATAGCACAAGAAAGAGAGCATATTTTAAAAGAAATTTTTAAAGATAAAAACTATCAAGTAGTAGGTTCAACTACTGGAAAAAAACTAGAAGGAATAGAATATATTCATCCTCTAGAAGAGAAATTGGCAGTAAAATTCGACAGAAAAGTTATACTCTCTGATGAATTTGTAACTTTAGAAGAGGGAACTGGGCTAGTTCATACTGCTCCTGGTCATGGACCAGAAGATTTTAAAGCCTGCAAGCCTTATAAGATTGAGCCATTCTGTCCAGTGGACACTAAAGGTCAGTATACTGCTGATGCAGGAGCCTATGCTGGACTAAAAGTTTTAGAAGCAAATGAAAAAATAATTCAAGATTTAGAGAATGCAAATGCTTTAGTTTATAAAACTACTATAATCCATCGCTATCCTCATGATTGGAGAAAGAAAACTCCTTTAATTTATATAACAACTCATCAGTGGTTTATCTCTATTTCAGACCTAAAAGAAAAAATGCTAGAAGAAATTGATAAAAATATAAACTTTCATCCAGAATTTGCAAGAACGAGGTTTAGAGATTTTGTCAAATCTGCTCCAGATTGGTGTATTTCTAGGCAGAGATTTTGGGGTGCACCCTTACCTATTTGGATTTGTCAAAATTGCTCAAAACGAAAAGTTGTAGGTTCAATTAAAGAATTAGGTGTTCATTCTATCGATTTACATAGACCTTATATCGACAAGATTGAGCTCATCTGTCCAGAGTGCAATGGGAAAATGAAAAGAATCCCAGATATTTTAGATGTTTGGTTTGATTCTGGTAATGCAATGTGGGCGCAATTTAGAGAGGAAGAAAAACAAAAATTAAATTTTTCAGAATATATCTGTGATTTTATAATCGAAGGAAAAGACCAGACTAGGGGATGGTTTTATTCTTTGCTTGGTTCTTCCATGATTTTGTATGACAAAACTTGTTACAAAAATCTAACAATGCATGGCTTTTTTGTAGATGAAAAAGGAGAAAAAATGTCCAAATCTATTGGAAATTATGTTCCATTAGAAGAGATTTTAGATCGTTATGGAGCAGATGCATTTAGGCTTTGGGGGCTGAGCTCCACTATTTGGGATGATCTAAAGTTTAGTTGGACAGCTTTAGAAGAATCAAAAAGAGTTTTAGAAATAATACTAAACATTGGGATTTGGCTAGAGAGATTTTACAAACCAGTTCAAAATTCTTCTGAGCTGAATTTTGAAATAGAAGATATTTGGCTAAGATCAAAAATGCAAAAAGTGATCGAAGCTGTTACCAACTCATTTGAAAATTTCGAACCTCATGGAGGGTTAGTGATCTTAAAAAACTTTTTAGTAGAAGATATCTCAAGATTCTATCTAAAAAAGATAAAAAGCAGAATAGTAGAAAACAAAAACGCTGATGCTGCTCTCCTTACTATTTACGAATGCTTCTTTAATTCTTTAAAGTTGCTCTCACCATACTGCCCATTTGTCTCTGAATATCTATATCTAAAGGTCTTTAAACAATATGAAAAGCTAGAATCCATCAGCCTATTTGAATGGCCAAAAGTAAACAATTCATTAAAAAATAATCGGATAGAAAACGAGATGGAGATTGCAATTAAAATTATTGGTGCTATCGCTCATGCTAGGCTAAAAGCAAATTTAAAACTTCGCTGGCCAATAAAAAAAGTTCTTGTCTGTAGTGAGTCATTAAGCGTAAAGCAGGCTATTCAAACAACCTCGCAAATTATAAAATCAATGGCAAATTGTTTTGAGTTAGAATTTTCTTGTCCACCATCAACTTACAATGTGTTAATAAACAATGCAGCAATAGGTGCAAAATTCAAAGGAGAAAGCCCAAAAATTATTTCAGCTTTAAAACAAATGGATAGTAAGACCATAGTAGAAAAACTAAATTCAAATTCTTTAAAAATCGATGAAAAATACGAGATTGATAAAACTATGGTTCAAATCCAAGAAGTTCTCTCAGGCTATTCTATTGCAGAATTTGATGGTGGAAAAGTTTATGTAAGCTGTCTGATGGATATAGAGCTTTATTCTAAAGCTTTATTAAAAGAAGTTATTAGACGAATACAGCAGATGAGAAAAGAATTAAACCTTGTTAATACTGATAAAATAAATTGCCAGCTTGAGGGAGATGAAGAGTTGGTTAAACTTTCTTATGATAACAAAGAACAAATTCAAAAAATTACAAATTCTGCTTTAGTTGAAAAAATAGAAAGTTTTGATTTGTCTAAAGATTGGGAAATAGAAGATAAAAAAATAATTATAAAAATAAAAAAAATTTAAATTTTTTTTAATGGTTCTTTCTGCTCTTAGTTCTTATTTTTTGTGTGATTTTAAAGTTCTCTATAAATCATATTTTTCTCATCCTTTTACTCATTTACAAAATATCTACATTTGTTCATATTGTTCGACATCTTATTAATCTTAAAATACTCAGATATAATCGTTACAAGTGCAGTTATCTCAAATATATAATACTTTAAGGTTGTTGTTACAGAACTTACGAGTTGATCAAATGTTAATGCTAAAGCTCCTACAACAATGTCTATACCAGTAAATCCTCTTTTTAAAATCTTTTTCTTTTCAATATCTTTACTAGTGCTATCAAGATCCAAGTCGAGTTCTTCTATCTTCTGGCCAATTTTTTTTCTTAAGTTGAATAAAGTAATCTGAACAAACTCTTTTTTTATGTCTGTTATTTTTTTGCTTTTCTCCTCTAATTTCCTATATTCTAAGAAACCTTTTATTAAGTCTTGCAGAGCTTCTTCTTTTATTTTTATAATTTTTCCCCTATTTTTCCTCTTATATTATAGGTCTTTTCGATTTCTTTGTTTATTTTTTGAATATTTTCTTGTAGTTCTTTTTTATCATCAATTTTTGTAGCAAAAGCTTTAAGCCCGTTATAGTGTTCTCTTAGTTCTCTTACGTATTGCAAGTCTTCGTGCAATTTATCTAAATAAAACATTTTTTTCTGAAATCTATGATCTATTTTATCTATTTTATTTTCTAGCCAGGAATAAAAACAACTAAATCCTTCTTAGAAAAATCTCCCACAAAACTTATTAATCTCCTTTTTTAATTTAGTACTATGAATAACAAAAAATTAGAAGTTTTTATTGGCCCATTTTTAGTGGGTTTTTTAGCTTTGCTTTGGTTAGCTGCAGAATATGGTCTAATTAGCACAACAATTCCAATAGGTCCATTTGCATTGTTAGTCTGTTCTATAATTTTATTTTGGATAACAAAAAAGGTGAAAAAATGAAGGTTGTATACGAAGCAGATTTAGAAAAAAAGCAAGAGCTTTTAGCTCTTTTGGAGTCTGATCCATATGGACAGCAAAAAGAAGAGAAGTTTAAAGGCATGAGTTTTTCTAGACTTGGTTATAAAATAAAAGAAGGAGCAGCAATAGAGGAAGACAAAAGCAAAATTTTTATTATTTTTAGAGGAGGGGAGGAATATTTAGAATTTTTAGAAAAATATCTAAAAGATATTGCAAAAAAATCTGATGAGCAAACTACTAGTAGAATAATACAAAAAATAGAAGATGAAGAAAATTCAGCAGAGCAAGGAATGGGCTCTATTTTTGAGCTATAATTTTAATAGGGAGAAAAATGAAATTCTTAAGATTGGATTGGAAAGATATAGAAGTTTTATGCTACAAACTTTCTAAAAAAATAAAAAAAGAAAATTTTAAACCAGATCTTTTAGTAGGATTAGCAAGAGGTGGTTTAGTTCCTACCAGAATCTTATCTGATATTCTAAATATAAAAAATGTTGCAATTATTAGAACCGAGCTTTAT
>JAOAJF010000027.1 GCA_026414325.1 Microcaldota archaeon | reverse complement strand
ACCATGCTCAGCGCTATAAAGGATTAGGGGAAATGAATCCTCAACAACTTTGGCAAACAACCATGAATCCAGCAAATAGACTCTTAGTACAAGTTACAATAGAAGATGCAAAAAAAGCAAACGAAATTTTTGAAATATTGATGGGGGAGGACGTAGAGCCAAGAAAACAATATATTTCTATGCATGCAAAAAATGTAAAAAATTTAGATATCTAATGGTGTTTGAATGTCTGAAATACAAAAAAAGGCAATCGAACAAGAGGTATCTCAATCTTATTTGGATTATGCAATGTCAGTAATAGTAGGAAGAGCACTACCAGATATTAGAGATGGTCTAAAACCAGTTCATAGAAGAATTTTGTATTCGATGTACGAATTATCTAATTTTTATGATAAGCCATATAAAAAATCAGCAAGAATTGTAGGAGAAGTTTTAGGTAAATATCATCCACATGGAGATCTTTCAATATATTCTAGCTTAGTTAGAATGGCTCAGGATTTTTCTATGCGCTATCCACTTATAGATGGACAAGGAAATTTTGGTTCAATTGATGGAGATAATCCAGCTGCTATGCGTTATACTGAAGTAAAATTACAAAAGATAGCTTCTGAAATGTTGGAAGAGCTTGACAAAGAAACTGTAGAATTTATACCAAATTTTGATGGAACTTTAAAAGAACCAGTAGTTCTTCCTTCTAAAATTCCAAATCTTTTAATAAATGGCTCTTCTGGCATAGCTGTTGGTATGGCAACAAATATTCCTCCCCACAATCTAGGAGAAGTTTGTGATGCTTTAATTTATTTAATAAAAAATCCTAATGCTACTGTCGAAGAACTTTTTAATTTTATTTTAGGACCAGATTTTCCTACTGGAGGAAAGATTGTTGGCAAATCAAAAATTTTGCAAGCATATAAATTAGGAAAAGGAACAATTACAATACAGGGAAAAACTCAAATAATCGAAGATAAAAATAAAAAACTAATAAAAATTACAGAGATACCATTTGGTGTAAACAAATCTTCTTTGGTTATGGAAATAGCTACTTTAGTAAAAGAAAAAAGATTAGAAGGAATAGTTGACATTTTAGATCTATCTAATAAAGAGGGAATAGAAATTGTTATTTATTTGAAAAAGGATGTTGATGCTAAGGTTGTACTTTCAAACCTTTATGCAAAAACACAACTTCAAAGCAGCTTTGGAATAATTAATTTGGCTTTAGTTGATGGAGAACCAAAAATTTTAACTCTTAAAGAACTTTTAGAACATTTTATTAACTTTAGAAGAGAAATTATAACAAAAAGAACAAAATACGAACTGAAAATAGCTGAAGAAAGAAAACATGTTTTGGATGGATTGTTGGTTGCTCTCAAAAATTTAGATTTTGTCCTTAGTCTAATTAAAAATTCTAAGGATAGCACAGAAGCAAAAAACAAGCTTGTAGAAAATTATGAACTTAGCCAAAAACAAGCAGAGTCTATTTTAGAGATGAAACTATCAAAATTAACCTCTTTAGAACAAGAAAAAATTCAGACTGAAAATTTAGAGTTAATAAAATTGATAGAAAAATTAAAAGAAATTTTGGCTAACAAAAATAAAATAGATGAACTTATAGTTGAAGAGTTAAACCAAATTAAACAGAAATATCAAGATCCTAGAAGAACAAGTATAATTGAACAAGAAGATGAGATAACGTATACAGATCTTATTCCAGATGAAACAGTTGCAATAATTTTAACAGAAAAAGATTACATAAAATCAGTCTCTATTTCAGAATATAAAACACAAAAAAGAGGGGGAAAAGGAATAGTTGGAACTGAAACAAAAGAGAATGATATTTTAAAAGACATTTTAATTGCAAGAACTCATGATACTATTTTATTTTTCACTGCTAAAGGTTTAGTACATTGGCTTGAAGCTTATAAGATTCCCAGACTGTCAAGATACTCTGTTGGAAAACCAATTATAAACCTTTTAGAAATAGAAGATGATAAAATCTCTGCAATGATTGCTTTAAGAGAGTTTAAACAAGAACAATATTTATTAATGATAACTAAAAACGGAATGATAAAAAGAACATCGATTTTAGAATATAGCAAACCAAGAAGAGGAGGGATAAGAGCAATAAAATTAGAAGAAAATGACCAATTAATTGCAGTTTTACTATCTAGTGGGGAAAGCGATATATTTATAGCAACTGAAAAAGGCTATTGTATTAGATTTCAAGAAAAAGAAATTCGCCAAATAGGGAGAGTTGCAAAAGGAGTAAGGGCTATTTCTTTACGAGAAGGAGATAGAGTTGTTTCAGCCTCATTATGTAACAAGCCAACAATTCTAACAGTTTGTGAAAATGGGTATGGTAAAAGAACAGCATTAGAAGAGTATAGAGTTCAGGGTAGAGGCGGTTATGGAATAATAAATATAAAAACAACACCAAGAAACGGAAATGTAATTTCATCAAAAGCAGTTTCGGATGAAAATGAATTTTTATTAATCTCATCTAATAATCATGCAATAAGACTAGAGGTTAAAAATATTTCAATTATTTCCAGAAATACACAGGGAGTAAGACTTATGAAATTAGATGAAAATGAAAAGATTGTCGCAATGCAATATTTTGAAATTGAAGAGGATAAAGAATTAAACTTTTCATCTTCTGATTCTAATTTAGAAAAAAAAGAGTCTAAACAAATTTAGAAGATTAAATTTAAATAAAAATTCCTTGGAATTCAAAATTCAAAATAGTTAACCTTCTCCTATTTTTTATATTCTATTTTAATATTTTTTTAAATTCCTTTAACTTTTTTTTAACTTCGTTAGTTGGCAGGCCAGCAAATATTTCTTTTTCTTTGTTAGTTAATTTTCTTTCTAAAAATTTTGTAAAGAGTTTATCAAAGATGTCTATAGCTGCTGCCCTATTTTTCCATTTATTTGTTTTTAAATATTTTTCAATATCTTTTTTTGTTAATTTTTTTATTTTTGCTTGAGACCTATAGCTAAAACATTTTATTATTGGTCTATCCTGACCTTTAAAATAGGCAAGACAAAAACTAGTATGTGCTTTTATTTTTTTATCTGATAAAAAATTAAGTATTTGTTTAGCTTGACTTTTATTTTTTGGTTTTCCTACAGCTTCCTTAGCTATCTCTATTAATGTATCTGCCCCAAGAATTATTTTTTGTGGTTTTCTTAAACAAATTCTTAATGCTTTAAAATAGGCAAGGTCCCTAGTTAATTTAGAAACGTTTTTAGTTTGTTTAATTCTTATTTTTGCAGTATTTGGAAAAATTTCAAATTTTTTAATTACTTTTTTTAGAAGGTTTTTTCTTTCCTCAGAAGCTGAAGCTAAAACAATATCCATATTAATTTTTCCTTACCTTAAACTTATAAATATATCAATTTTTAGGAGTTTTATATGGTGTTTATAGGAATTACTGGAAAAAATTGTGCAGGTAAAGATACAATAGCAGCTTATCTTGTTAAAAAAGGCTTTGTATATTATTCTCTTTCAGATGCGATTAGAGAAATTTTAAAAGAAAGGCAAATAGCCCCAACAAGAGAAAATCTAATTTTTTATGCTAACAAACTTAGAGAGGAAAATGGTGCGAATTTTTTTGCAAAAAAAGTAGTAGAAAAAATAGATTTAACAAAAAATGGGGTAATTGTTTCAATAAGAAATCTGGCAGAAGTCAACGAATTAAAAAAATTGCCAAACTTTATTTTGTTAATAGTTGAATCAGAACCACATTTGCGTTTTGAAAGAATGAAAAAAAGAGCTCGAGACGGAGATCCAAAAACATTTGAAGAATTTATAAGATTAGAAAAAATGGAAGAAAACAACTCACCAACTTCTCAGCAGTTGTTAGAGGTTTTAAAGGTTGGAGATTTTTATATTTCAAATAATACTACAATAGAAGAATTACACTATAAAATCGATAAATTTTTAGAGAAAATAAAAAAATAAGTTGGATTTTTTCCTTTGATAATTTTTAATTAGAAATGCTTTTATACTTTTAGGAAGTTTTTAATCTATGAAAAAATATTTTTTATATTTGTTTGTATTTGTAGGTTTTCTATTTTTTTTAGCGGGCTGTTTAGGGCAGCCTTCCTCTAGTTCTAAAGTAGAAGAGTTAGCTAAAGACTCAATAACTGTAGATATTTCAAATAATAATTCTTTTTCTGAACAAAAAGATAGTGAAGAAACAAATTTTAATAAATCCAAATATCAGCAGCTAGAGCCAAAAGAAAAAGAAGAAACAAATATAACCCAAATTAAAGAAATTGAGCTTAACCTTACAAATATTTCTGAATATCAACAAGAAGAACAAAAAAAGGAGCAAAAAATAATAAAAGCTGAAGTGCAAGGGGCTATTGCTCTAGATGAAACTTTAGCAAAAATTAGTTCTAATATTTGCAAAATAGAAGTTTTTCCTAGACTTATTTTAAAAGGAAATGAAGCAACAGTTAGTATTTATGCAAATTCATTTAACCAGGAAGTTTATTATAACTGCGCAGAACAAAAAAAATTTGCTGGTAAGAATGGTATTTTTAGACGAGAAAGTATTTGTAAATTTGATAAGGAGGGTTTACTAAAACAAAAAGTTTGGCTAGATGAAGAGGAATGTGCTTCAGTAGTAGTTTTTGTTGCAAACAAAAGTTTGGATAATTTTTATTGCATTTTATTTGATAAAAACATCACTGAAGAAAATAATGCTTTCTTTATCTATAGTGCAAAGGTATTTGTTTTAAATTTTAATTCAACTGATGAAATAACATTAAGCTGTGCTAACAAAACAATTTCAAAAAAGATCTCCGATTATATTACACTATCAAATTTTGGGTTTTTTAACATAACTTGTTCCAACATTTTAGATACTTCAGAAATTAAGCTTAAAGTAGGAAATTATAGTTGTGAATTTACAAAGTAAACAAAGCGTTAGATTTTTAAATTCTATTTTAGTTTTCTTTTTATGGAAAAGCTACAAAATTTCAAAAAATTAATATTTCTTTACATTTTTTGGTTTTTTGTCATTGCCTTTGTATGGGTAGTGGGGGAATATTTTTTATTTTCCCAACCATTTTATTCTTCGGTTTATCTATTAAATAATCATATACCTGCAGCCTTTGTTTATGCTCTATTTTTAGCAGTGGCTTTTGCAATATTTCAATATATTTTAAGCCCAAGACCACTTCACCAAACTGCTCTTTCTTCTCCAGCTAGTCAAGAGCAAACAACACAAATTCAAGAGCAAAAAGAAAAACCTGAAAGCAGCACTTTAGAACAAGATGTAGGGTTAGAACAAATACAGTCAATCACTCGATCTAAAAAGAAGCCTAAGAAAAAACTAAAAAAACAAAAATCAAGAAAAAAATAAATTAAAAAAATTAAAATAAATTATCTAAAAACAAATATTTTCCACCATGGACTTTGAACAGTTGTACTATTAGAAGAAGTAGCATCTATTTCTTTTTCCTCATCATATTCCATATCAAAAATGCCCAATAGTTTTCCTTTATTAGCAGTTTTTAGCTTATAAAATATTTTGTTTTGATTTTGAATGATTTTTAATTCTTTTATTGGTTGGCTAATGTTTAAATCCTGAGGAAGTAGAATTGTTTTATTTTCTACTTTAATAGTGTTGTTTTCTATTGTTGCGTTTTTAAAAATAATTTTAAATCTTTGATATGGTATTTCGATTTCTCTTTCTTGCTCTTTTATTTGTGCTTCAACTTCAACATTAGTTTTTGTTCTAAGGATTGTTTTGTTTTTAATATTCTCTTTAATTTCTTGTCTAATTTGTTTTATTTGCTCGTTTCTTTGTTGAATTGATTGAGGGATTGGGTTTATTGTTTTATTTTTCTGTTCATTTTGTTCTACTTTTTCTTTAATATCTAATCTTTCTTTATCAGATTCATTATCAGATTCATTTTGTAAGATCTCTTTTTTGATTTGTTGAACTTGCTCTGGAGAAATTTTTCTTTTTTGTTCTTTAGAATTGCTTTGATTTTGGGGGTTTAAAACTACAGAGGATGGCTCTATTGAAGTTGGGTTTTGCTCAAAACATATTTTTTTACATTCTTATGACAAGTAAAATATTCTGTTTTTTTGTATTATGCTTACATTAAATTCTGAAGCTTTGCATTTTTTTACACATTCTATAGGAGCAGTTTTTTCATCTTGCCAAGAATATAATTGAGCATAACTAAAAAAAAGCTCAATACTTAAAACAAACAATAAAACATATACTAACTTCATAAATTTAGTACTTTCTTTTTCCTTTTAAAGTTTTGCTTTTTTAAAAACTAAAAAAAAGAAAATTCCTAAAAAAAGAGAAAGGGCAATGCTAACAAATGCTTCTAGCACATTTTTATCAATAACATAAAACAAAATACCTGCCACTAACAAGCTACCAAATAAGCTAAGATTATAAAACTTGAAAAATTCTTTCATTTTTTCTTTTAATTTTTTCACATTTAATGTATATTTTTCTGTATTTATAAATCCTAAGAATAATTTTTTTTTAATTTTTTTTAATTTTAGCCCAAAATTTAAAATTTTTAGAATCAGCGAGGGATGTAAAGCAGCCACAAAAATTAAAGTAGATAGTGAACTGCTTAAACTATCCCTCCGTCATTTTCTCTATTTAAATTACCTTTATTATACTATTTAAATATAATTGTTGTATTTTTTTTAAAAAATTAAAAATTTTTAGCTTTTTTTCTAAATTTTTAAAACTTTTGAGTAATGTATTAAGGAAAATTCATAAAAGCAGAATTAAGATATAGATTACAATGTAGATTATTTTTCCATCTGCTTTATACATTCTTTACAATAAGTATAAGTAAAGCCTTTTTCATCCATTTTAAAATTCATTTCTGTTAAATTTTCAAATTCTTTTTTGCATCGATGGCATTCAAATTTCATTTCTTTCCCCTTATAGCCCTACTTTAAATTCTACAGTTAAATTTAAATCCTTTTTTGTATAATTAAATTAACCTAACTAAAGAAAGAGGTGAGCAAATGGGCGGAAAGAAAAAGCCAGGCTGCTGCTAAAACTCTTTTTTTTTATTTTACTTATTTATTTTTTATTTCTTTTTTTTTAAACTACGCTTATTATTTTAACCTCGAAAATTAGCTTTTTGCCTGCAAGAGGATGATTTAAATCCAGCAAAGCATCTTTTGATGTTATTTCTAAAACAGTTGCAGGTGCCTCATTTCCTTTGTTATCAGATATAATCAAAATTGAACCCACCATTGTATCTGGAGGAAGTTTTTCTATTGGCATTCTAATTTTTAATTCTTCTAAATATGGCCCATAAGCCTGTTCTGGTTCTAGCTCAAAGGTTTTAGTCTGGCCACTTTGCATTCCAATTATGTTTTTTTCAAATCCATTAAGCACTTCTCCATTTCCAATTACAAATGAGAAGTGCTCTGAGCCAGAGCGATCAAAAATAGTTCCGTCCTCAAGTTTTCCAACATAGTCCAATACTACTTTTGAACCTTTTTTTATTTTTTGCATTTTTTCTACCTCTTTTATTCTCAAACCTTTAAGCAGAATAAATTTAAATATCTATGCTTTTGTATTATTATGGTTTTAGAGTTTGTAATTTCTCTTTTACTTGGCTTGATTATAGGTTTTGTAATCTCGTTTTTATATTTTCTTTTTGTTTATTTGCCTCATAAAATCAAACAGTCTAGAGAGGATGCAATAACTCGTTCTAGGTCTTCGATATCTGGACAAGTTTTAGAGCAATTTGCTCCATATCTAGCAGATTTTCCTTTTATTGCTAGCGAAGCAAAATTTATAGGAAAACCTATTGATTTTATAGTTTTTGAAGGATTAGACGAAGGAGAAGTAAAAAAAATAATTTTTGTTGAAGTGAAGAGTGGAAGATCCTTTTTAACAAAGGTTCAAAAATCAATAAAAAATGCAGTTTTAGAAAAAAAAGTTGAGTGGTTTGAGTATTATATCAAAAACAAAAAAGAATGAGTGCTATGAAAAACCAAGAAGAGCTTGCAAGGTATTTATTTTCTACCGGATATATAAAAACAAAAAAAATATTGGATATATTTATTAAAACAGATAGAAAAAACTTTGTATTAAAAGAGCATAAAGACCTTGCATATATTGATTGCCCTTTAGCTATAGGATATGGCCAGACAATTTCTGCTCCTCATATGCATGCTTTAGTATTAGAAGAATTAGAGCTTTTAGAAAATAAAAAATATAAAATATTAGAAATAGGTACAGGTTCAGGCTATTTAACTGCTTTAATTAAGCAGCTTTGTTTAAAAAGTACTATTTTTTCTATTGAAAAAATTGAGCAGCTTTGTAATTTTGCTCTTGAGAATTTAAAAAAAGCCAACATAAAATGCGACTTTTTTAAAACAACAAACTTTTTAGCAAAAGACGAATCTGTGTATATATTAAATATAGATGGTTATTATGGTCTAGAAAATTTTGCACCATTTGACAGAATTGTAGTTGGTGCTTGTTATAATTCTTTTCCAGATTTTTTAGCAAAACAGCTAGATAACTATGGGGTTTTAATTACCCCTATTTTAAGCCATGATGGTTTTCAGCACTTAATAAAATTCAAAAATAATAAACCTTCTAGCTATATTGATCTGGGATTAGTAAGTTTTGTATTTATGAATAAAGATTAATCGGACTTTTCTTTTTCCTCTTTTACAATAAGTGCATGAAATTCTTGATAAATTTTATAATCTTTTTTTAGGTTTTTTTCTACAAAACTTTTGATTTTTTCATAATCAAAATTTTGAGAATGAGCTAAAACTCCTTTTTGTTTAAGAAATCTAAATGTATATTTATCAATAATAAAATGTGGCTCTTTATAGGCATAAAGTAAAATCGAATCTGCAGTTTCTGGTCCTATGCCCCATATTCCAAGTAATTCGTCTCTACTTGGCTTGTTTTTTAATTTTAAAAAAAATTTACTAAACTCTAAAATTTTTTTTGCTTTTTGATTATAATAACCTGAAGATTTAATAATTTGTGCAAGTTCCAAAAAATTTAGTTTTAAAATTTTTTCTGTTCTTAGAAATGTTTTTTTATAAAGATTTTTTAGTGCTTTGCTAGCATTAGACCAGGAAGTATTTTGGGTTAGAATTGCTCCGATACAAATTTCAAAAACTTGCCTTTTTGTTTTTGGATAGCTATAATTTTTTGGATGATAGCCGTTATTTTGTTTTATTTCTAGGAGTGGCCACCAGCCCTGAGGAACATGCTTTTTTAGAAGGCTTAGATAAATACTATGGAGTTTAT
>JAOAJF010000026.1 GCA_026414325.1 Microcaldota archaeon | reverse complement strand
TGCCCAGGAGTTTTAATGGGTCAGGAGACTGTGGTAATTGATAAAGATGGCTATCCCATAATTTCTGAGATTTTATGTACTGGTTGCGGTATCTGCCCAAAAAAATGCCCAGCAAACTGCATTACTATTATAAACTTAGTAGAAGAGGTTGGCAGGCCTATTTACCAATATGGAGTAAATATGTTTAGGCTCTATGGCTTAGCTATACCTAAAGACGAGGGAGTGGTTGGTTTTTTAGGCAAAAATGGAATTGGAAAATCTACTGCCTTACATATTTTAGCTGGCATAATTATTCCAAATTTTGCAGAATATGAAAAAGATTGGGATTATGATAAGGTTATAAAAAATCTTGGGCCTTTAGAGCAGCACTATTTTAAGCAATTAAAAGAAAAAAAACTAAAAGTTTCCCTCAAACCTCAAAATATTGAAAAAATAAAATCAGTATTTGTTGGTACTGCTTACCAGCTTTTAAAAAATTTAGCTGATGAACAAAAAATAAAAGAGGTTTCTAAAATATTTGAATTGGATCAGATACTAGAACGAAATGTTGCTGTTTTATCAGGAGGAGAATTACAGCGCCTAGCCTTAGCAGCAGCTTATATTAAAGAGGCAGATTTATACTATTTTGATGAGCCAGCTTCTTATTTAGATATAGAACAAAGACTAAAAGTAGCCAAAATAATAAAAGAATTAAGTAAAGACAAAAAAGTTATAGTAATAGAGCATGATTTAGCCTTATTTGACTATTTGGTAGATTATGTATATGTTTTTTTTGGCCAAGAAAATGCTTATGGTATTGTTTCAAAAATAAAAAACTCGAGAGTAGGAATAAATCAGTATTTAGAGGGTTTTTTAAAAGAAGAAAATATTAGATTTAGAGATTATGAAATAAAATTTCGTCACACTGCACTAGAGCAGCCAAGAAATGAAATTTTGCTAGCCTATCCTTCTTTTTCAAAAACTTTTGAAAATTTTTCTTTCAAAACTGAAGAAGGAAAAATCTATCAAGGAGAGGTTATTGGAATAATAGGAAAAAACTCTTTAGGAAAAACTTTATTTGCAGACATTTTAGCAGGAAAAATTTTAGCAGACCAAAAACTAGAAGAAAAAAAACTAAAAATTTCTTATAAACCACAGCACATAAAAGCAGTAGAGGGTTTAAGAGTTATTGATTATATCTCTCAAAATATTGTTGAAGGAGGTTTTTTTCAAGAAATTTGTACAAAACTAAATATCAATTCAATTGCAGAAAAATCTTTAGATCAACTTTCTGGAGGAGAATTACAAAGAGTGGAAATAGCAAGGGCTTTGGCTACAAATGCAGATTTATATTTATTAGACGAGCCATCTGCTTTTTTGGATGTTGAACAAAGACTTTTTTTAGCTTCTTTGATTCAAAGGCTAATATCCAATTCCTCAAAAGCATGTTTTGTAATTGACCATGATTTAATCTTAATAGATGCTATTTCTAATCGTTTGATTGTTTTTGAAGGCCAGAGCTCTAAATATGGTCAGGCAAGCTCTCCACTTTCAAAAATCGCTGGTTTTAATAGATTTTTAAAAGGTGTTGGAATAACTCTACGAAGAGATAAAGATAGTTTTAGACCAAAAATAAACAAGCCAGGCTCAAGACTGGATATCGAGCAAAAAGAGAAAAATTCTTATTATTTTATAGAGGGTGAAAATGTTTGATATAATAGGCCAAATAGCTGTTTTTAAAAAGGGCCAATATTCCAAAAAACAAGCAATTGATTTTATTTTGAAAAATTATTCCAAATCAGTAAAATCGATTTTTTTTGAAAGCTCAAAAACATATTCTAAATTTAGATTAAAAAAATATATGTGGGTTTGGGGAGAAAAAAGTACTGAAACAATTCATAAAGAAAATAAATTGTTCTTTAAGCTTGATTTAAATAAAGTTTTTTTCTCTCCAAGATTGGCATATGAAAGACTAAGAGTTGCCCAGCAAGTTAAAAAAAATGAAAATGTTTTGGTATTGTTTGCAGGCGTGGGGCCATTTCCAATAACTATCTCAAAATATTCTAAAGCAAAAAAAATTATTGCCATCGAATTAAATAACTCCGCTTATAAATTTTTTTTAGAAAACATAAAGCTAAATAGATGCTCAAATATAGAGGCAATAAGAGCAGATGTAAAAAAAATTTTAAATTCAAAAAAATTTTGCAATTGGGCAGATAGGATTTTAATGCCTCATCCATATGGAGATACAAAATATCTAAAACTAGCCATCAAGTGTTTAAAGAACGAGGGTATTATTCATTATTATGATTTTGCTAAAACAAAAAATTGGTCGCAAACAGTATTTAACAAAATAAAAAAACAGTTACCAAAAAATTGCACTCTAAAAGTTCTTTATAGTAAAATTGTTCGAGATATTGGACCAAACTTGCTAAACGTCGTCTTTGATCTTAAAATTAAAAAGTTAAAATAAAGCTAAACTCAAATACAAACACGAATATAAAAGAATAAAAAAATAAAAAATAGTAAAAAGAAAAAACTAAATTTTTCCAATAGCTTCTAAATATGCTAATTCTTTTACTTTTTGCTGTTGCGCTATTTGTGAACCCATCACTTTTTGAACTGCCTCTGATTTTAGACCTGTTATAATGGTTGTAGTTAAAATTGTGTCTGACTGAATAGGCGTTAATCTTGCACCAAATTTTACATTCGCATCTAAGGCAAAGTTTTCAGTAATCTTTTCAACTAAACTATAAGCTTCTCCTAAAGTTAAGGATGCATTTGCCTCTATATGAATCAATGCTGCTTTAGCTCCTTCAAAAGAAACATCTAGCAGCGGGTGTTCTAAAGCTTTTTTTGCAGCCATCTCCACTCTATCTGGTCCAGAACCTTCTCCAAGTGAGATCAGAGACACTCCTCCATTTTCCATTACTGATTTTACATCTGCAAAGTCAATATTCATTAGAGAAGGCTGCACAATTGTTTCTGTAATTCCCTTTACTGCTTTTGCTGTTATTACATCTGCTAAATAAAATGCTTCAGTTATTGGAAGATTTTGAGCATAGGAACTTAATCTGTTGTTGTCTATTACCACTACTGCATCTGATTCCTTTACTAATCTTTCTAATCCCCATTCTGCTTTTTTTAGTCTACTTCTTTCTAATGAAAATGGTGTGGTAACTATTGAAACTACTATCGCACCTTGCTCCTTTGCAATTCTTGCAACTAGGGGTGAAGCACCAGTTCCAGTTCCTCCTCCAAGCCCACTAACTAAAAATACCAACTCGTTTTCTCCTACTGCTTGAGCTATTTCATCTTTCGAGACTTCAGCACATTTTTCTGCTACTTCTGGAAATCCTCCAGCACCTAATCCTTTGGTTATAGATCTTCCAATCAAAACTTTCTTTTGAGCTTTTATAGATAAAAGATGCAAATTATCAGTATTAACTGCTATTGTGTTTACATGTTTTATTCCCATGCTTTCTATTCTGTTTACGGTGTTACAGCCTCCTCCACCAACTCCGACGATAGCTATTCTTACATCTTCGTTAGAAAAAAGTTTTTCTTCTTTATCTTCTACTCCAAACATTTTCTTACCCCCTATCTAGGCCCGGCCGCCTTTTATAGAAATAGAACAGAAAAAATTTTTAAACTTAACTAATTTTCTTATTCTTTTCTTCTGAGATTTTTTTTATTTTCTCTTTTTATTATTTTTAATTATTTCTTCTTCCTCTTTTTCTATTTGCTCGATTATTTTTATTAGTGGAGTAGAATCAGAATAAAATAAACTATCCTGTTCTAAAAACATTCTTAGTTTTTTCAGAAGATTGTAGTATTTTTCAGTCTTTCTTTTAGCAATTATAGCCTTTAAGTTTTCTACCTCTCCCTGAGCATATATTTTAAGAGATGCTTCTAAATTATTAGCCCCCCTATTTATACGATTAAGCAATTGAATATAACTACTTTCAGAGGATGTAGGGTTTAAGACATATAAAATATTTGCATTTGGTAGGTCAATTCCTCGTTCTATTGCACTTTTAGTTGAGACTATTACTTCTAGATCAGAATTTAAAAAAGATTCTAAAACTTTTAATTGATCTTTTTTACTAAAACCTTCTCCTTGGCCTAAATATACTGCTGCTTTTATTTGCAACTCTAAAAGTTTTTTTGTTATAAATGTAGCAAATTCTCTAGAAGTACAAACTACAATTACCTTTAGTTTTTTTTGTTTTTCATTAGCACAAATTTTTTCTAGTTCTATATCTACTAGAAACATTTCAACTTTTTTAGAAAGTTTTGCTTCTTTTAAATATTCTTTGAAAGAAGTACTTCCTAACTCTTTAAAAATAGTTGATGGATATTTTTTTCCTTCTTTTGCTCGTTTTATTAAATCTTTTAATTTTAAAATAATTTGTTCTTTTGATTCTTCTAAAATTATTCTTTTTAACTCGTATAAATTTAGTAAAAGTGCATAAAGACTTTTAGGCTGCCACCTCCAGTCTCGATTTATTTGTTGAGCAATTTCTTGCAAATCTTCTATTGAAATATACTTTTTTGTCTGTAGTGTTCCTAAGTCAATATACTGGCCTAATTTTTGAATATAATCTGCAAAGAGCTGGTCAATAATTTGATACATTTTTTTATAAGGTTCTTCTAACTCTACAATATTTTTTGTTGTAACTATCTCTCTTCTATATGGTTTTATATCTGGGTCTTGTTCTAACTTTATAAAAATCTTCTCAAAATTAAAAGTTAAGACCAATTCTTTAATTTTTTTTATTTGCCCGACAGTAGCGGATAATCCAATTAGTGGAGTTTTATCTTCTATAGCTTTTTTTGCAATTTGCACATATTGATAATCCCCTACTCCAAAATCTACCTCGTCAAAAACAACTAAATTAAATTTCAAATTTTTATATTTTTTTAAATCATTTGCTATTCCTTGAGGAGTAGACACAATTATTTTTGCTTTCTGGTAAGCTTTTTTTCTATCTTCTGCTGGTTTTGCTGCTAAACAACAAATATCTTCTTGAGCAAGATCAAAATATTTTCTAAATGCAGCAGTTAGCTGGTAGGATAGAGAAACTCTAGGGCAGAGAACTAAAATTTTACCCCTATCTATAAACTTATCCATTATTCTTGCAGCTATAAAAGTCTTTCCACTTCCTGCAGGAAAAATAATTAGAGTTGAGGCTATTGGCTCTTTTTGTAATATTTTTGTTATACATTCTTCTTGATATTCTCTTTTTTCATAATTAAACTCTTTTTTAAAATGAATAGGTGGAAAATTTATCGGCTGCTCTTTTATAATTCTTTCTTCTAAGGGCTTGTTAAATATTTTAGTTGTGCTTTTTTCCTCAAATGGAAGTTGTAGTTGATTTTTATGTATGATATTTTTTTTCATTTTTAACCACAAAATTACTTTATTTATAAAAATATTTAAATCTTTCTATTCTTTAATCTAAATTTTTAGATTGATAACCCGAGCGATTTTTTAGAAACACAAAACTAAAAACTAAAAAAATAAAAAGAAAAAAGGAAAGAAATTAAAATTGTAGAAATTTGTAAACTTTTTCAGCTTGATCTTTTATTGGCCAATTTCTTTTTTGAATTTTTGTAATTCATTTTCTAAGTGGAAGTTTAACTTTTTTATTTTTTTAATTCCTTTATACACAAGATAAGTTCCACCTGCTAGAAAACCTCCTATAACAGCACCTGTTAATAATGCTAATGGTTCTGTAAATAGGTAATTTAAGTCATCGTAGCCATACTTGTATAAAAACTTTAAATAATTTATCAATTCATAAGAACTTAATCCTGCAACTACAGCTCCAGAAATTATATAAGATAGAGGACCAGCGAGTTGTGAAAAGCTCTTTGGAATTTTTAGGTTTTTTAATTCCTCTGCAGCTTCAGCTCTTTCTTTGATTAGTGTTAAGATAGAATTTTTAAATCTAATAAGAAGAGAAATTGCATCATCCATTTGTTTTGTCTCTTCAGCTTTTTGTGCTTCTATCTTTTTTATTTTTTTTTCATTTAGATTGTTAAGGGACAGTTTGCTTTTTCTTTTGTCTATTTCAATCGCATATTTAAATTTGATAAAGTCTTTAATCTCTTCTCTTAAGGCTTGTCTAATTTCTGGTCTTTTACCCCACTTGCTTATTATATCATTTAATTTTTCATATGTTTGGACTCTTCTTTCCATCTTGCTTAAATATTTTCCACTTAACATTTTTTGCACCTCCTATTTTCATTTTAATATATATTATAACACAAAATATTTAAAAACTTTTTGTAGGAAAAGATTACAAAATATGTGATATAAAAAATAACATAAAAAAATTATAATAAAAATAGGAACAAAAGCAAGAAAGAGAAAACTAAAAAAATAAAAAGAAAAAAAAGAAAAAAAGAAGAAAAAAGAAAAAAGGCGGCTTTAGACAAATTTTTAGCCAATTATTTCGATGTCAGAGTAGTCGACTTTTTTGGTTTCTTGTTCTTCTTGTGAAGAGCCAAAGATATTTGTGCCTTTTACTCCTGTAACTATTGCAACTATCTCTAGTTTGCCGTCATAGCCTGGGATAAGTCTTGCACCCCATTTTACGCTTGCAGTGCTATCCATTTTTTCAGTTATTATCTCTCCTGCTTTTACTGCATCTCCTAAGGTTAGGTCTGAACCACCTGAGATGTGAACTAATGCTCCTTTTGCTCCTTCAAAGTCTACATCCAATAGTCTGTTTTTTAGTACTCCTTCAGCTGCTGTTCGTACTTTGTCATTTCCTTTTCCTTCTCCTACTGCAATAAATCCGACTCCACCATTTGACATGGTTGCTCTGACATCTGCAAAATCAATATTGATCAATGATGGCTGGGTAATTGTCCAAACTAGTCCACCTACAGCCTTTGCCAAAATTTCATCTGCAACAGCAAAAGCTTCGTTCATTGGTAGGTTTGGAACTAGTTTTACAAGTCTGTTGTTGTCAAGAACAATTACTGAGTCAACAATTTTTTTGAGTTTTTGAATTGCTTCGTCTGCCTTTATCTTTCTTGCTCTCTCTAAATGGAATGGATAAGTTACCATTGCAACAGTGATTGCTCCCTGCTCTTTAGCAATTTCAGCAATCACTGGCGAGGCACCCGAACCAGTACCTCCACCCATTCCTGCACAGATAAATACCAGGTGTGCTCCTTCTAGCTCTTTTTCAAGTAAAGGTCTGTCTACTTCTGCTGCTTTTGCACCAGTTTCTGGATATCCTCCAGCACCCAATCCTTTTGTTATGGATTTTCCAATTAGTATCTTCTTTGCTTTTTCATGGATAATGTTTAGGTGCTGTCGGTCAGTGTTTACTGCTACTAAATCACAGCCTTTTACTCCAGATCTAATAAGTCTGTTGATGGTGTTGTTTCCTCCACCACCTACTCCTACTACTACAATCCTAATTTTGTCTGAGCCGATGAGATCATCTGCTGGAGCCGGCTCTTGCTCACCCAGGACTGATCTAACGATGCTTTCCATCTTCTCGTCCCTCTAGTGCTCAAATACTCTGCATTAGTATTTAAATACTTTTTGCTTGTAATTTTTAATGTGGACTAAACAGGTGGCTTAATGGATATAATAAATATTGGTTTTATTTTACAATTATTCGTCTTATTAAATCCACTTTCATCATTTTCTGTTTTGATTGCTGCACATAAACAGCACTATAATACAAAGCTTATTGCAGTTCAGGCAACCGTGATGGCTTTTTTATTGGCAGTAGCAATAATTTTTTTAGGCCCTGTTCTTTTTTCTCTCTATGGGATTTCTCTCGACTCATTCAGAGTTGCTGGTGGTATAATTTTACTTTTGCTGGGAATAGAAACAGTGCGAGAAAGAGAAGAAGAAAATGACAAAAAGGCAAATCATATCGATAGTTTTACTTCGATTATTGCTACTCCTCTATTAACTGGACCAGCGGTAATTTCTTTTCTTACTATTAAGATTTATGAGCTAAATCCTCTAATTGTTTTGCTAAATAGTTTAGTTTCATTCTTTATAGTCGGGGTGGTATTTCTTACTTTTGCAACCTATATTAATAAAATAAATCTAAAATTAATTTCGCTTCTGTCTAAAATTTTAGGTCTATTCTTAACTGCTGTTGCTATAGAAATGATTGCTAAAGGTATGACAACATTATTTTTTTCTCACTAACTTTTATTAATCAAAAAATTTTTTAGCAAAATTTATATTTTTTTATTTTCTATTATCTATTAGATTTAAAGGGGGTGGGTTAAATGCGAATAGAAAAAAATATCTCTTCAGCTGAGAGAATAATAAGGCTAGTATTAGCGATAATCTTATTTGTTGGATTCTTTTATTTAAGTCAACCACTAAATTATATCTCTTTAGTATTAGCAGTAATTTTAGCCCTCACTGCTGGTTTGTCTTTTTGTCCAATCTACCAACTAATAAAGAAAAAATAAATTTTTTATTTTTAAATCAAAAAATTGAGAGCTTTGGGCGTGTAGTCGAATGGTAAGACGCTATCTTCGCAAGGTAGAGAGTGAGGGTTCAAATCCCTCCACGTCCAAGGCAAGAAAAAAAAGGCTCAAAGTAGCTGTTTTGTTTTCTGGAGGAAAAGATTCTACTTATACTGCTTATCTAATGCTCAAAAAACATTTTCAGGTAGTTTTAGTAAGTGTGATTTCAGAAAAATATTCGTTAATGTTTCATTATCCGAATATAAAATGGTGCAAACTACAGGCAAAGGTTGCTGGATTAAAACACTATGTACTTAAAGCAAAAAAAGAAAATGAACTAGAAGTACTAAAAAATTTTTTAAAAAAATTAAAAATCGATGCGATCGCAGCAGGAGCTATTTATTCTACTTATCAAAAAAGCAGAATAGAAAAATTAGCAAAAGAGCTTGGGCTAAAAACATTTTTTCCCCTCTGGCAAAAAAAGCCAGATTTTTTAAAAAAAATGCTAAAAGAGATGGAGGTCTATATTACTGCAGTTGCAGCTGAGGGATTAGACAAAACATACTTAGCTAAAAGATTTTTGCCTGAAGATGTAGATAAATTTTTGAAATTAAATCCCCCTATTAATGTCTTTTTAGAAGGTGGTGAAGGAGAAACCTTTGTTGCTTATGCTCCATTTTTTAAAAAGAAAATCAAAATTTTAAAATGGAAAAAATATTTTTCAAAAACTTCTGGTTTTGCTTATATAGCTAAAGCTACTATAGCTTAGAGCAGCTACTTTATCTACCAACTCATTTTTAAACTCTTTTTACCATTATAATATTATGATAAATGAACAAACTAATAGCCAAAGTAAAGTAAATAATTCTCAACAGCAAGTTAATTTAATTAAATCAGCTAACCAAGAGTTTGGAAGATTTTTCTTCCAATCACTCTCTCCTGCACAATATTATGAAAAATATTTATCTAAGTTAAATCTACCTATTTTTA
>JAOAJF010000025.1 GCA_026414325.1 Microcaldota archaeon | reverse complement strand
AACATCAGTAGCATCTAACAACTCTTCTGCAGTTTTGATCCAGAGTACAGCTCCAGTTATAGTTTCTAACTTAACCTTTACTAATGCTTCAGTAGGTCATTGGTTCTTTGCTAATGCAACAGTTAGAGATGAAGATGGTGTTTTGGATATAGCTGGTTGGTATTGGAATATTTCTAATGGTAGCTGTGTTAACTATTCAAATAGCACTCTAGAAGATAATTTAACAGTTGTACTTAATTGTTCTGGTACAGCACTCACTTTAGCTCAACTTAATCTAACCTTTGTAGATTTTGCTAACAACACTGCTACTACTACTGGGCAGAATGTTTATCCAAACAATCCTCCTGTAGTTGAAAACGTATCAATTCAACCATCGCTAGTTTATAAAACAACCGAATANGTTAACTGCACTCTTTCTAATTATTATGATTTAGATAATGATTCAGTTACTCTATATTATTCCTGGTTTGTTAATGACCAATTAGTTGATGGCCAAGTCTCAGCAAATCTATCAAGTTTGTACTATTCAAAATCAGATAAGCTCATCTGTCAAGTTCTCCCATTTGATGGCTATGAGTATGGAACAGCTCTAAATTCTTCCCCAGTTATAGTTTCAAACAGCTTGCCGCAAATACAAAACGTCTCGGTTCTAACAAATGTTCAGATGGAGAACACCTATTGTTATGCTCAAATAACAGATGGGGATGGCCAGCAAGATTTAGAAGAAATACGCTTTATAGTATTTAATCCAAATTCTACATTAGTTTTAAATGAAAGTGCTATTCAAATAAACTCAACCCATTATCGTTCCCCATACTTTAACCTAACTTTATGGGGAATGTGGAATTGCTCAGTTTATGCAAAAGACAAGTCAAACTCTTCAGTACAAGTAGATTACAGCTTTATGGTAATAAAAGAATGGCAAAAGTATTATGGTGCAACTTTAGGAAACCTACTACTTGGCAGCGGAGTGAGTAACTTTTTAATAAATTGGTCTGCAACACATGGAAAAACAATTTATGTAGCTGAGCCAACCGTTAATATAACTTTCAGCACTCTCTACCCACTAGGAAGATGTATAAACGGTTCAATACACTCTGGAATAAATGATTTTGAGCTTGCAGATAGCGCACTAGGTATAAACCCACTAACAAGTCGAACAATTTCTCAGCTATTTGATGTAGATAAAAATGGAATTGCAGATAGCACTGATTCCTTCAGTGTCTTTGGAAGAACTGTTTCAAATGTAGCAGTAGCAAAAATAAGCCCAACTTCAGCATTTTCTACAGGAATATTCTGGCAATTTAGAGGAACTTCTCAATGTTACTCAGGAGTAGAAGACTTGGTTTTTGCAGTGAAAATAAATGAATCAGCCATTGGAACTTATGGAGTGTCTGACTATGAAATAATGATCCCAATGGAACTGGCAACATATAAAGACCCATCTAATCTCTTAGTAGCTTTCTATGGAGAATTTAGAGGCCAAGAAGATTAGATTAAAATTTAGTTTTATAAAAATTAGTTTAAATTTATTTTTTTTATTTTTTATTTTTTCTTACGCTTCTCTTTCTCTTTTTTATTCTTTTTAATTTTTCTAATAATCAGCTCTTTCTCTTTTTCTTTCAGCTGACCCCTAACAAGTGCAAGAGGGAGATTAACTAATCCCAATTCTTTTTTCAGCTGTTCAACTGTTTGTTGCTCTATCGGCAATATGGGCTCAGATTCTTTATTTAATTTCAGCTTAATTTTCTTTTCTTTTTTTGCAACACCTTCTTCAATATTTTGATGCTCTAAAGGGGCAGTTTTTACTTTAAAAAACAGCCTATTCTTATCACAAATCATTAACCCCTCTCCAATTCCAACAGTAAGAAGTTTTTCATACTCTGCTTCAGTTAAATTTAGTACCTCTTTTGCAAGAGGCATCGCACTCTCCTTATGATGAAATATAAATTGAGTGGAAGTATTATTCAATATAGATTTCCCAGCAGAAGACGAAAGCATATCTTCTAATTCTTGAGTAATAAAAACAAAAGAAACATTGTATTTTCTTGAATCTTTTATTATATATCTTACATATTCTTCAGAGCCAGCATAATTTACCATGGTCCAGCCTTCATCCATTATAAGGGCCTTCGGTGTTTGATCTCTTAAAAGCTGATGGCTTATGTAATCAAAAATCAAATAATTAGAAAGATCTTTCAATGTTTTATCATTTTTATATTCTTTTAAATCAAAAACATAGAATTGTTTTTTCAACTCTATTGTTGTTTTATTATCAAAAAACCCATAGATATTTCCTTTTAAAAATGGTTTTATAGTAAGAAGAATAAACTGTAATTCTTGGCGTAATTTTTCATCTTTCACTTTTTTTAATCTATTTTTAATCATTTCTGCAAAATCACTCATGGTTGGTTCTTTATTTTTTTCATATAATTCAACCAAAATATCTGAAATTATCCCTTGTTGGTATTTATTTAAATCCCCTATAATAATAGAGAAAAATCCAATTAAGCTTCTGATCTTATCATTTATCTCCCACCCGTTTGCATCAAAAGGATTTATTATCTGACCGTCTTTTGTACTAATAGTGCTAACCTCTCCACCAAATTTTTTTGCAAGATAAATATATTCTCCATCTGGATCAGTAACAAATACTCTATAGCCTAAAGCTAAATATTTTGGAATCAAGCTTTTTGCAAAATAAGATTTTCCTGATCCAGACTCACCTAATATTGAAATATGTTGATTTGGCAATTTTTTTAAGTCTATTATTATTGGGGAGTCTTTCATATCAAATGCAAAAAACATTCCTTCATCATCTATTTCTACAGAAGAAGATATGTGAGGAAAAGTAGCTGCTAAAGAAGAAGAGGGAAACTCTCTTTTTTTGTTTAGTAGGTCAAAACCTGTTAATCTGGTAGAAAAAACCGCTTTAGCCATATTATAATTAGCAATTTCAAAATCTATAGAGCTACCAGCTAAATCTGATTTTGCTTTTTCTACTACTGTATCCAAATACTTTAGACTTTTTGCTTTTGAAGTAACATACAATGATGCCTGAAAATATTTTTCTTTACCTGCAACTATATTTGAATAGAAATTAGTAACATCTTCCAAATGCTGTTGTGTTTCTGGATCTAAGAAATCTGCTCTAGCTTTTTTTTCAGTATTAAGTTTTAGTATTGCTGTTCGAAATGTTTTTAGTGCCTCGTTTATAGGTACTGGATAAATATACAAAGTTAAATCATAATCTGCTCGCCCATCTACAATGTTGGTCAGCCAGCCTAATGTAACTTGATATGGATAGCCAGTAGCGTAAATAACTTTGAAATATTCATTATCTACTTTTAGGTATTGAGGATGAACCTCCACATGCGTAGGCACTTGATTTATTTGGCTATTGTATAAATCCTGGTTTTTCAGTCTTTTTACTTTTAATCCAGCAGCTTCTAATTTGTCTGTTATTACCTCTACATATTTTTCACATTCATCAAAAGCCCATCGTGTTTTTCCTCCAGAAATCCCAACATTTTTTCTTCTTTCTTCCAAACTAAATACTTTCTCTCTTTCTATTAGTGGCATTTGCATAAATTCTTTTTTTAACATCTCCTCTATGTCTAACTCTCCAAAATAAAGTGTTTTTTGTTTTTCAGCAGCATATTTTAATAAGCTGGCCATATTCGGAAATTCAACTATGCTAGAAGTTATTTTTTTTCCTTCTTTAAGATCAGTCGGAACAGCTTTTTCATCAACAAATATCATCCTACAAGCAGTTGGATCGATTGCAACATAATTTTTAGGTTTTTCAAATAATTTTCCACCATAGAAGATAGAGACAGGATTGAATTCTTTTAAAATACTTCTTAACTTTAGATAAATTTTTTTAATAGGTGGGCTTTTATAAGTAGTAGCACTTATTTTATATCTCTCATCTTGTACTTGAATTACAATATAATGATTTTTTACTCTTACTTCTTTTTCTTTTAGATAATTTCTTAAAAACTCCAAATGTTTTTCAATGTGCTCCTCTATTGCAGAATTTTTTTGTTCCTTTGCTTTTTTTAGTATGTTGCTGGCATATTTTGTTATATCTACAGGATTTGACTGCACATGATGGGCTATAGGATATACTAACTGCCTTAAATACATTTCAAAGCTTGAAATTTTTGCTTCTTTAGCTTCCTCTGCAAGAATAGGAAAATTTATTGGGCTAATTTTTAGTATCGCAATAACCCTACCATCTAAAGTTATAATCTTATTTTCTTCTATTGTATTAATATTTGATAAAAGAGCAGGGTTTTTTTCTATTGTTGTTTTTTCAGCAGCAAAATAATATCTTAGCCTTTTGTAGATTTCTTTGTCTAAATTTCCAAATATAAATACAAGACATAAAAATAAAACAGTTCCCCAAACATAAATCGAGTCAGATGGATTTTCAAACCAATCTGAACTTATAATCATTGTAAAATATGTTAGAGCAAAAGTAATTACCAAATAAACTAATTGCTTTATAGTTATTATTCCTCCTAATCTTTCCTCAATATCAAAAGTATCCTTTGAAGGAATTGTTCTATAGCCTGGCATTTTACTTTCCTCCTCCAATCATCGAGATCGCACCTAATATCGAAATAATTATAATAATTAGATCTGCAAATCCAAAGAAAATAACAAATGCTGCAGTAAAAAACGTTGAGCTCAAAGTATTTTGTAAAACAATATCCCCAATATCCAAAAGCATTTTATAAATTAATAAAAGAATGGAATTTATTATACTAAGAAAATAAATCATAAAAGTTATTCCTAAAAGCGCTTTTCCAAAACCTTTAGTTGCTACATTAAAAAATAAAAGCAAAGAAAAAGGCAAAAGTAAGAATAATCCAATTATTAAAATATAACGAGAAAGCAAAATCAAATATGTTAAATTTAAAAAAGGTAAAGTGAGCTTTAACATCTCGTAATTTTCAGCTAAGAATTCTGCAGAAATAGTACTTTCAAGCAATACCTCCTCTGGTCTTTGTCCAATTATCCAATTACTAATTTGATTTATTAGATTTATTCCTTCTACTGCTATTGAATAAGAAAAGTAAGCTATAATTACAAATACTCCTAGCCAAATATATTGTTTCAATGCTTCAGAGCGCTTTTGCGGATTAAAAATATTTAATATCAAATAAAAAGAGTTGAATGCCCAGGCAACCCTAAAAAGAGCTAAAGCAATTATAAGCATATTGGCATATGCTGTTTTATAAGGTTCAATAGAAGGAACTGCTAAAACTAAAGGAGCAATATTTGTAATCAAAATATTTGCAGTATTTCGCATCGAATTAAATTCAATCATCATTCTATAGGCTTCAGCACATTCACCAAAATGCCTAATAGCATTATCAAAATCATAATTTTTACATGCCTCTAATGTTTGTGCAATATCGCTGGCTTGAGCAGAAGCTAAGGAAAATAAAAAGTTACAAAATATAAAAAGGTAAATTATAAATCTAAAGCTGCCCTCGGATCGCTTGCCTAGCCATTTCATCAATAAGATAACTAAGCTTATTATTAAAAATATTATGCTACTCAAAGCATAAAGATCAGATGTTTTTATTTTTTCTTTTTCTTGCTCTATTTTTGCAGGAATAATTACTAACGCCTTTGCTGTAGCTAAATATTCTGAACCTTCTAAAGTAGCAACTATTGTTTGTGGCTGAGAGGTTTGCTTTATTTTTATTTTCGCAATCCCTTCCTCATCTGTAAGTGCAGAAACTTTTTCTATAGCTCCACTAAACTCTATCTTTGAATTTTTTAGCCCAATTCCAAGCTGATCTTTTACTAGGGCTTTTAGATATACTGTAGAATTTTCAATCTTTTCTATTTCCAGTTTTAAATTTGGATTGAGCCTAGTACTCTGACAGGCTTTAGTAATATTTTTTTGGTAGAATGGAGTGTTTAGCTCAAAGAAGCAGTCTTCTTCTCCTAATTCTGGTTTTTCTAAATAGAGTCTATAAGTTATATTCGCATAATAATAGGCTTCATCCTCTCCTTCTTTAATCTCTATTATATTTAGATTTCCTGCTTTTGAAGGTGAGGAAACCAAATTTACTCCTAATAAAGGATAATTCTGCCCTCTTTTTACAATCTTTATATCGTTTTTCTTACGGCTAAAAAATTCATCTTTTATCTTTATTTTGTAATCTAAAAAATCTTTTGGAAGTTTTATACTTATAACTCCATTAGCAAAGCCCTTTTGTGGAACTGCAATTAAATTTTCATATTCTATTTTTGAAGGGTAATACTTTATAGGTAGAGAAAAATTTAGCTCTAAAGAATCAGAAAATCTCATAGTTTGATTAAAAACACAATTTAAAACAATAGTACAATTTAGCTCGTTACAGAGGGTATGATTTGAAAGAACATAAATTTTTTTATCATATTCTCCCTTTGCCTGTAGTTTTATACTAAGATTTTGTTTTTCTCCAGGCTTTAGTATATTTACAACTGGTATTATAAGACCCTCTGTTTGATAATCTCCAATTATGCTGCTTATTTTATAACTATAGCCATAAAAAACATATTCTTCTTTACAAACAAGCTCATTAAGTTTAGTATTGTTTATCACAAAATCCAAATCAGATTTTCTTATAAGCATTATTTGATCTGGTAGGTAAAAGCTTTGGTCTTTTTCATCAAAAACAGAAGGGTACAAATAAAGTAGTTTTATCCAAACGTTTTGTAAACTTCCATTAGAGCCATAAGCCCCATCAAAATAGTTTGAAGGAGAAAAAACAGCCTCTTCATAACTAGGTAGCTCCATTTTGCTATTCCAATATCTAATCCACTCTTGGTTTTCATATGCAACTGGTTTTTTAATTGTAGAAAGTAAAACTGATTCCTTTAGTAAATAGGGAACTTTTTCTACTATTGCACAAGAATTAGTAGGAGAAGAAAAAAAGAAGCTGCAGTTTAACTCGACTTTTTGTGGCTGAGGCTGAACATAATTTGAAAGATAAATGTAATCAAAATATGTTCCTGGAACTTTCGCATATGCTCCTAATAAAAAAAGAAAAAGAAACAAAATTGGCCTAAAGCCAACTTTAGAGAGCATTTTAAATCACATTGATAGGAAGATTGGTTGCAATTGCTGCTACAATAGTAGCCAAAAAAGCAATTATTCCATTATGTCTTACTGTTGGGTCTGGATAGGCAATCATTGCAATTGAAACTAACATCACTATCGCTAAAAGCATATTTGTTAGCATATTTAAATTGTTTACAAATTCTCCTATTGCCTCAACCATCTTATCACTAATTTAAAAAACTTTTAGGCCACATATGGGCCCTCCCATAAAGAAATTCAATGCACTTATTCCAATAATGTATAATATTACTGCAGCTATTGGGCCTAAAATCATTTTTACTCCGTAATTTCTCCATTCTGCAAACGCAGCTCCTGAGAATGTAGCAACTCCAGCAATAAAAACTAAGATTATAAACAAAAACGCACCCTTTAATACCCACTCTCGTACAAAAACACAAATTTTAGAATTTTCTGCCCAGGGACTTTCAATGTTTTCAGGAGAAACAACTATAACTCCAGTAGCATTTTGATTTTGTTCCTGCTGGCTAAAAGCAATTCCACTATAAATAGCAACTAGAGAAAGAAAAATTAAAAAAAACAAAATTCTTTTCATATTTTCGCCCTTTTAAATTCTTCAATTATTAACATTCCACTAAGATATTTAAATATAACTTTTTTTAATTTTAGCTTTTATTTATAAACTTCCAAATAGTAAATACTTTATAACCTTTGTTTTGGGCCTGTAGCTCAACTTGGATAGAGCGTCTGGCTTCGGACCAGAAGGTTGCGGGTTCAAATCCTGCCAGGCCCGCTCAATTTTTCAATTTATTAATTTATTTTTCTTTTTAACCACAAATTTTTAAACACTCCTTGTTTTATAATTTTAAAGAGAAAGGAGAAAAGAGCCTGGAGCTAGATAAACAAAAAGAAAAATCACTATCAAGATTGACTAGTATACATGATTTTTTAGAAGTTAAAAACTCTTATTTTAATATTTTGGCTCTATTAGAAAACTATTTCTCTTATGTAAATAATTCAAAAGACAAAAAACTTCTTTTTGATTTATGTGTAAAACTAATAGAAAAGAAAAAATTTAAAGTTGCAACATTAATTTTTCAAGATACGGAAAAAGTCCTTAAGCCTTTTTATCTTAATATATAATATCAGATCTCATGTCCTATTTTTTAGAACAAGAAAACCAAAAGGCAATAAATTTTTACAGTCTATTGAAAAAATTTTAGCTTTCTACTAGGTGCAAAATGGCAGGTTTGTGAATTTAGAAAAAAAGATCAAAGACTTTAGTTAAACTTTCTATTTACCTCTATTTTTTTAACCTTTGTTTTACCTCTTCTTTAAGATCTTCAATTATATTCATATAATTTATATAAGATTCAAAAGGTGAATCATAATGAGAAAAATAATTATGCACATCCTGATCTGACAAAGATTTTGTACAGCAATAATAAAGATGATCTGAGTTTTGCAAGTGTCTCCACACTCGAAGTAGATTTGGCTCATTTAACTCTTTGATTGGTTTTTCTAATTCTTTTAATTCTCTCCAAGCAGAAAGCTGCATTTCATTTCCAAGCCAGGCAGAGGTGTCTCTTTCCATATCTGCCCAAGAAATTACTTCTGGGCAATCAATCTCACCTTTTGGTTCAACTTCTGCTACAAGCTGGGAAGGAGTAACTAATTCTAAATTAGGATATTTTTCTATTTCCTTCCACAAATGGTCTAAAAAATTAAATATGCCTGTGTCTTCCCAATGATGCTCGCCAAAAGTTTCATAATCCATAAAAATATTTACACAATCTCCTTGCAATTGGCTTAGCCAGCGAGCATATTTTTCAGCAGTGAGCGGCCATTCATTCCAAGTTTTTAGAGAAAATCTATAGCCAATATCATCAGAGAGGCGATAGTGTCTGAGCAGAACTTTTATTCTATCCAAACCAGCTACTTTATATACATAGTTTGGAGAGCGCCAGCCCAAAATCTTTTCATAGCCTTCAGTCATTATCCCTTCAAAGCCCATGCTTTGAGCTAAAGCAGCAATTGAATTTGAAAACATTGCCTCAGTGTTTCTTAAAACATTTGATGGTTTAGAAAATTCGCTTATTGTCTGTCTATGGAGCTGAACCTGCTGAATAAATTCTTCTTTATCTTCCATCAAGGATGCAAGCGAATGATAATATGTTTCTGATAAAAATTCTACCTGCCCAGTTGCAGCAAGCTCTCTAAAAGAGTCTATAACTGCAGGATAATACATTTTCGCTTGCTCTAAAAAAACTCCAGTAATCGAAAAAGCAATTTTCATATTTTTGTTTCTTTGCAAGTTGTCCAGAAGTATTTTATTAGCAGGCAAATAGCATTTGTGTGCGACTTTGTGCATTATCTGTTTATTTAGCTCATGGTCAAAATATTTTTCAAATGGCTCAACACTATCTTCTGAAAAAATATTAAATCTTGCAAGCCTCATTGGCTGATGAACCTGAAAATAAAAACAAACCTTCATAGTTTCAACCTCTGAGCAATTCTTTATAAACAGCTTCAGTCTCTTTAGCAGTTTTTTCCCATGTGTAAGGCTCTATTTCTTTAAGAGAATGATAAACTATTTCTTTTTTTAGAGGTTCATATCTAAGGCAAGCTATTATTTTTTTTGCCATTCCATCAATATCCCAAAAATCAACCTTTAGAGCAGATTTTAAAATTTCGCTTACACCAGAATTTTTTGAAATTATTACTGGTGTTCCAGAAGCTATCGCTTCTAATGCAACCAATCCAAAAGGTTCAGCAACAGAAGGCATAACATACACGTCTGAACAGGCATAAATCTTTTTTTGCTCCTCATCTGTTATATAACCTAAAAACTTTACATTTTTTTCGATTCCTAATTCAAAAGCTAGATTTATTAAAAGAGGTAAAAGAGGACCAGTTCCAACAACCAAAAAAATAGTATTTGGCTCTTTTTTTAGAACTTTTTTTGCAGCATGTAAAAATTGAACAGGCCCTTTTTGTTCTGTTAGCCTACCTAAAAACAAAACCTTTTTTTTGTTTTTTAAAGAAGGAGAAAGCTCTGGCTTTTTTTCATGCCAATAGCGCGCTCTATCTACTCCATTATAAAC
>JAOAJF010000024.1 GCA_026414325.1 Microcaldota archaeon | reverse complement strand
CACTTGGAGGAGACGGAGAACAAATTCTAAATGCTGTAACTGATAAAGAAGGATTTTCTGATATTCACGCTGGAAAATATTTATCTATAACTAAATACCTTTTAGATATAGAGAATTCTTATATGCTTATGAAACTTTATATTGGATCTTTAAAAGATTTGTTAACTAGCATGATTAAAGAAAAAGATAACTTAAATATTACTAAATATATACAAGAAAATCCAATAACTTATGCTGAGGAGACGTATAATTTAGAGATAGTTAGTAATCTTTTAAATAACATAGAAGAATCTTTATATATTTCAAAAATTAACAATAGATTGAAAGAGCGGGGGATGACTGAAGATATGATTATAAAAAGACTGAAAAAAGAATATGAAGTAGAAATTAAAAGCAATGGTGATTGAAAATGTTGCAGATTATTAAAGATATTAAAGATATTAAAGAGAATAAAGAGAAACCCATAGATGTGGAACTTATCAGGATCTATCCTAATTATGCAACCTCAGAGATTATAAAAAAAAAACTGAGTTTGAAAATTTGTTAAAAATTTTAGAAAAAAAATACTACACAGATCAAGAAATTCAGACTATTTTAAATTCTTTACCAAAAATATTTGATTTAAAAATAGTAGAAGATACATTTATAATTATAGGTTATCCAACTCAGATTGAAGAAAAGATAAATATAGTTCCCAGAGAATTTATAAAAAGAGCTTTTAGAATTTCTTCTCGATATCATGATTATGAAGAAAGACAAAACCCAGCTGAGAGATTGCCTGCTGATATTGATGTTACAAAAATAAGTTATAATGAATATTCTGAAGAGTTATTAAGATATAAAGATCTTCTTGTTGAAGAAATTCTAAAAAAGATAGAAAAAAACAAAACAAGCACTGAAGATACTTATAAAATTTTAGTTAGAGTACCAATAGAAAGAGAAAATTCTACATTAACAAATGAAGCAATAGCTAATGCTCTAGCCTTTATGGTCTCAAAAGATCTTGCTGCTCATAATATCAAAGCAATAGTTTTTGCAGAATTAGTTTATATGACTCCTTTTCAATTAGGAAACATATTAGAAGATAAAAAAGATGATAAAATTGCTCTGAATCATGGACTTTAAAGCTTGATCAACAAACAGGCATATGGAAAGAGAAAATAGATTAAAAGAGATTTATGAAAAATTAATGAAAAAAAGAGAAGAAAGAGAAGAAAAATTAAAAGAAAGACTTAGAGAAGCTCTGCTAAAAGTTAGAAAAATAAAAGAGAGTAAACTACATTAACAATGATTTTATTTGTTAGCTTTTTCTTGTAAAGTTGATAATATAGAAATAGTAGACTAGTTTGGAGGTTAGAACCAAAAATATTTATATTTTTAATAATTTAAAGGTAATATGCAATTAATAATAAAAAAAGAAGATCCAAAAATAAAGGAAGAAGACAAGAACTTAAATGAAAAAGTTACACAAAAAAAGGAAGAAAGAGAAAAAAGGTATGAACAGTTTTTTAAATTTTATGAATTAGACTGGCTGAAAGAAGAAAATAAAGAGCTAATTAGAAATTATTTGGATAAATGCTTGGAAAAAAATGAGAAAAAATTAGGAACATTTACTGAAGCGATGCTAGCAGAAGCTGCTATAGCAATATATCTCCGTAAGAATTACCTCGATAAAAGTAAACAGAATCTTTTAGATAAAAATACTAAGAACGAACTTTTAAAAACATATAAGAATTTAGAGACTATCGAAAAAAAATTAGTAGAAGCTATAAAAAAAATAGACCAAATAAAAAAATCTTTTATTTATTACTATCAAGTAATTTTAGATGGTTTAGAAGAATATGATGAAAATTTTATAAATATACTTAATGAAGAATATAAAAAAGAGAAAATGCAAAGTTTAACCTCTGAAGGAAAGTTTTCAGATTTATCTTTCCCTCTAAATGAAATCCCATATGACGAACAATTTAACTCTTTGTATCTTTCTATTTTAAAAATTCAAGCTAAAGGGGAAAAACTTGAGAAAAAAGAAATAGCAGCTATTTTGGCGTTCTATCAAGTTATGAAAGAGCAAAACATCATTTATAAGCCAAATTGGATGTGCCTAAACGGACTATATGAAGGTAAATTAGACTGCGATTTAAGTACAAAACTATTCCAAGAAGTAATAGCTGAAGTAGGTTTAGAAAGTAAGGTTATAGTAATTTATGAAAAGAAAGGAAAAAGCCCAGTTGATATCCATGCCCTATGTCAGTTAGATTCAAAAGAGATTTATATTGAAACTACTGGATTTTTATTTTATAATGATAGTCAAAATATTGAAATTATTGTTTGTGATAAGGACACAATCAAAAAAAACTATGGTAAATCTTTTAGGACACAAGAAGTTTTAGAAATATTAGAAGACACGTATTTATTTATTAGATTAGAGAAAGAATTTTTAAACAGATTACAAAAAGAATTAAAAAAGAATAAAAATAAAAATAACTTAGATAAAAAAAATTTGAAAAATTTTATGGATATTTATAACGATAACCCAATAACGAGAACAGAAAAGCTATATTATACAAAGATAGTAGAAAGACTAGAAGATTTAGAATAAATAGTTATATAAAAACTCTTCTTTTTTTAGCTCTAAATGAAAAGAACAAACAAAGAAGTGTTTTTACTAAAAAAGTGTTAGAAAAGATAAAATTTATTTGTTAGCTTTTTCTTGTAATAAGGCTGCTTTATCTGTTTTTTCCCAACTAAATTCTGGCTCTTCCCTTCCAAAGTGTCCATAACAAGCTGTTTTTTTATAGATTGGTCTTCTTAAATCTAAATCCATAATAATTTGGCCTGGTTTTAATCTAAAGTTTTTTTCCACAAGCTCTAGCAATTTTTCATCTGAGACTTTGCCTGTTCCATGGCTATCAACTAAAACAGAAACTGGCTGGCAATGGCCAATAACATAACCAAGCTGAACAGTGCATCTGCTGGCAAGTTTAGCAGCAACAATATTTTTTGCAATATAGCGAGCCATGTAAGAAGCAGAGCGATCTACTTTTGTTGGATCTTTTCCAGAAAAGCATCCACCACCATGTGGGGCAGCTCCTCCATAAGTATCTGCAATTATTTTTCTTCCAGTAACACCAGTATCTGAAGCAGGCCCACCTAAAACAAATCTTCCAGTTCCATTTACAATTACTTTAGTTTCTTGAGTAAAATATTTTCCTAAAACTGGTTTTACTGCATGTTTAACTAAATCTTCTTCTAATCGCTCTTGAGTTATTGTTTTACCTTTTTTATCTTTTTCTTCATGTTGTTGAGCAATAACCACAATTGGAACAAATTCTGGTTTTCCTATTTCGCTATATTTAACAGTAATTTGTACCTTTCCATCTGGACGCAAATAATCTAAAACATTATTTTTTCTGATTTGAGCTAATCTGTAGGCCAACTTATTTGCTAGACTAATAGGTAGAGGCATGAGCTCTGGTGTTTCATCACAGGCATAGCCAAACATTATTCCTTGATCTCCTGCTCCAATATTTTCCAAATCTTCTTCTTTTACTCCAATTGCAATATCTGGAGATTGTTCTTTAATACCAATTAAAAGACCAGAGCCACGATAATCAAAATACAAATTTGGATCAGTATAGCCTATTTCTTTAATTGTGTTTCGAACTATTGTTGGTATATCTACATAGCAAGAAGTTGTTATCTCACCACAAACAATTACAAGACCAGTACTAACTAAAGTTTCAACTGCAACGTGGGCTTTTTTATCTTTTGCTATAATCGCATCTAAAATTGCATCAGAGATCTGATCACAAATTTTATCTGGATGGCCTTCCAAAACAGTTTCAGAGGTAAATAAATAAGCCATTAACTCACCTTAGAATTAATTTAAACTTAAAGATATAAAAGATTAAGTTCCAATCTTCCACTCATTTAAGTACTTTAGTTGTTCTTGAGTTAGACTATCAAGCTCTATTTTATTAGATTTTAAAATTAATCTAGCTACAGCCCTATCAATTTCTTTTGGAACATCTAAAACCCCTGGCTTTAGAGTAGCTCTATTTTCAGCCAAATACTTAGAGCTTAGTGCTTGTAAAGCAAAGGAACCATCCATTATTTCTATAGGATGGCCTTGCCCCAAAGGTTTGGCTAAATTTACAAGTCTTCCTTCAGAAAGCAAATAAAGTTTTTTATTATTTTTTAAAGTGTATTGTTTAACTCCTGCCAAAGGCTCAGAAATTTCTTTAGCCAATTTTACCAATGCTTTTTTATCTATCTCAACATCAAAATGCCCTGCGTTGGCTAAAATAGCACCATCTTTCATTTCTAAAAAATGTTCTTTTCTCAATACATTAATATTGCCAGTAGCACAAATAAAAATATCTCCTACTTTTGCAGCCTGAGAGTGATTTAAAACTCTATAACCATCATAAAGAGCAGTTAGAGCTCTAATCTCTCCAGGTTCAGAAGAATTAGAAGCATAGCCTTCTACTTCTACTACTACAACATTTGCTCCAAGAGCTTTAAATCTAGAAGCTATACCTCTTCCACACCAACCATAACCAAGAACAACTACTGTTTTTCCAGCTACTAAAATATTTAATCCGTTAATAATTGCATCCACAGTACTTTGAGCTGTACCAAACTGGTTATCCAATAGGTATTTAGAATAGGCATTGTTTACTGCAATCATGGGTATTTTTAAAGCTCCCTCTTGCTGCATAGAATAAAGCCTTTTAACACCAGTGGTGGTTTCCTCGCAACCTCCAAACAAAATTTTGTTTTTTATTAAATGAGAATATTTTTGATGAACTAAAAAAGTTAGATCGTTTCCATCATCTATTATTATGTTTGGCTGAGCTTTTGCAATTTGCTCCAAACACCAATAATATTCTTCTTTTGTTTGTTTAGACCAGGCAAAAACTTTCACATTTTTTTCTTTAGCTAATGCTGCTGCAACATCATCATCAGTAGTGTCTGGATTGCAGGAAGCAGCATAAACTTTTGCTCCTCCAGCAGCTAAAGTCTTAATTAAAACTGCTGTCTTTTTTTCCAAATGAAGGCAGATTGAGATTGTTAAGCCTTCAAATGGTTTAGATTTTTCAAATTCTTTGGCTATAGTAAAAAGAAGGGGCATGTGCCTTTTTGCCCATTCTATTTTTTTTATTCCAATTTTTGCAGCTAAAGGGTCCTTTACTTTACTTTCAATAGTTTTGAGCATAATTAATTAAATCCAAGAAGATTTTAATAAATTTGGTTAAGTTAAAAAGGGCTTAGCTTTTGCCTAATTTGATTTGCTTTTTTTATAACTAAATCTTGATCTATATTTAAGACTTTTTTATTTTGCATTAAAAATTCTCCAGCTACCATAAGATCTGAGATTGAAAAGCAAGAGGAAGAGTAAATTATCCAACTTATAGAATTGGAAAAAGGACTAAGCTCTGGGCTAGAAATATCAAAAAACACCAAATCTGCGTTTTTTCCTTCTTCTATTGAACCAGAATTTATTCCGAGGGCTTTAGCACCTCCTTCAGTTAGCATATAAAAAATATCATCTGCACTAATTACTTCTGGCTTTTGATAAAGATTTTTTTGTACTAAAGCAGCAAATTTGGCAGATTCTAACAAGTTTAGAGAATTGTTGCTTGCTGGCCCATCAGTTCCAATTGCAACATTGATTTTATTTTTAAGAAAGCTTATTATTGGGCAGACTAAGCCTGAGCCTAATTTAAAGTTTGCTACTGGGCAGTGAGCAATACTAGAGCCATATTTTTTTATAAGAGAAATATCCTCTCTATTACAATAAATACTATGCGCCAGAATTGTTTTATTTGTTAGGCAGCCGGTTTTAGCTAATAGTGCAGCTGGACTTAACTTGTATTTTCTTTTTATAAAGGCTTGTTCTTTTTTTGTTTCTGATAAGTGAGTGTGCAAAATAATATTGTATTTTTTTGCTAAAGCTGCAGAATTTAGTAAAAGTTTTTCTGAGCATGTGTGTGGAGCATGAGGATTTACGGATGGTTTTAAAAGGCTAGAATTATAGCTTAAAATAAGTTGTATGTCTTTTTCTGCTTGTTCTAATTCTTTTGCTCCTTTAAAATCAAAATCCCCTAAATCAATCATAGAATAGCCTAAAACACAGCGAATTTTCATTTTTAGTGCAGCTTTAGCTATTGAGTCTATAAAAAAGTAGTGCTCATTAAATGCTCCAGTTCCACTTCTAATCATTTCTATTATTGAAAGTAATGAACCCCAGTATACATCCTCTTTGGAAAGTTTTTTTTCTGCTGGCCAGATAAATTTTTCTAACCAAACAAAAAGATTTTTGTCTTCCCCTAACCCTCTTAAAATAGACATTGGGCTATGAGTATGAGCATTGATAAAAGCTGGAAGAATTGCTTTAGTAGAACAATCTATTTTAGTAGCATTTGCACTTATTTTATATTGGCTTATTTTTTTTATTTTTCCTTGGCTAATTAAAATATGTTGTCTTTTAAATCTATAAGGCCTGCTAGAAGACAAAACCAGACCATTTTCTAACAACAGCTCCATAAGAATATAATAAATCTTTTTATTTTAATTCTTTGTATTAAAAATATGAATAAAAATTTGGTTGTTATTGGAACTCCAGTAATTGATTATTATGCAGCATATTCTAACAAAGTAGCTAAAAAATATAAAATTGAAAAAGGCTGTACCAATTATTTTTCTTCAAAAAAAATAAAAAAAATTCTAAAAGAATTAAAAATAATTAGACAAACTGCTGGAGATAATGCAAAAAATGTTGCAGTTGCTTATAAATTAGCCGGAGGAAAAAGTGCTGCTTATTTAGGAGTGGTTGGAACTGATCCGGAGGCTAAAATGTTTAAAAAAAGTTTAAAAAAATATGGAATAATAGATAAGACTATTTCTAAGATTGGAAGTAGTGGAAAAATTCTTTGTTTAATTGACAAAAATAAAGAAAGAACTTTTATTGCTAACTTGGCAATAGGAAAAAGTAGTATAAAAGCAGATGATAAATTGCTTGGAGCTAAAATATTTTTTTGTACTAATATAACTTTGCTTCAGCCTAAGATTGGGCCCTCTACAATTAGAATAATAAAAAAATTAAAAAAACATAGAACAAAAATTGCCATTTCTTTAGAATCAAGCAACTTGATTAAAAAAAATATAAAAAAAACAATAGAATTTTGCTCTTATGCAGATTATCTTTTTTTAAACGAGCAAGAGCTAAAAGCATTTGGAAAAGAGAAAAGAAAAATATACAAACTTCATTGTATTATATTTTTGAAACTTGGTCCTAAAGGTGCAATTGCACTAAAAGATGGAAAAATAATTGCAAAACAAAATGCAATTAAAGTAAAAAAAATTGCTGATTTAACAGGGGCTGGAGATTTTTTTGCAGGAGGTGCACTCGCAGCTATTGAAAAAAATGAAGATATAAAAAAAGTTTTAAAAAATGCTGCACTTTCTGCTGCTAAGATAATACAAAAAATAGGAGTGGAGCCCTAGCCACTATATTTTGTAAGTAGGGAAAATATTTTTTCAAAAAAAGATACTATAGAATTATTCAATTTTATTTCTTTTAAAAAATTTAGAATGTGAAAAAAATCTTTTGAGTTTATTCCTTTGAAAAGAAACAACAAAACAAAATAAAAGAAGATAAAAACTGCTGCTAAGAAAAGCAAGAGAGCAGCATAATAGGTTTTTTCTAATCCTAATTTAGCTACAAAACCTAATAGAAAATTAAAAACAAAAATTGAAATCAAAAATGAAGCCAATGCTACTAAGATTTTTTTATCTAACACTAAGCTAAATTCTCTAGAAGCAAAATACAATAGTACAACTGAACCAATAAACATTGCAATAGAACTTGCAGCTGCTGCTCCACTCACTCCCATATAAGGAATTAGTAAAATATCAAACACAATATTAATTAGCAAGACTAAAAGCGAGCAAAATAAGAGAATTTTTATTTTTCCTTTTGCAAATAAAGCCATTTTTGATGGTGCTGTTAATAAATCAAAAGCTACAAAGGGAACAAAATACAAAAATAACAAGCTAAATTCCATATATTTATTTGCTATAAAATAAAGAACGTATTTGCCAAACACAACAAAAAAACCCAAAAGAACTAGACCAAAATAAATAGACCATTTAGTACTAGCAGAAGTTATCTTTTCAAATAATGCTGATTTTTTTTGGTATTCTTCTACTAAGATTATCTGCTGAGAATGATAAAGAGGAGTTAAAATTAGTGGGGCTATGTTTTTTACAATAAGGGCGATAAAAGCATAGCCTGCAACTGAGCCAACCTGATCAGAAAGTAAAGCTGCGATTATTAAAATATCAATTTGGGCTATCAGTGGCTCAATTAAAGAGTTTAGCAAAAAAGTTAGACCAAATAAAATATTTTCTTTTAGAAAAGAAAATCTAAAATCTTTTAAGTGCTTGAAAAATAACTCCAATTTAATTGTTTTAAATATAAAAAAAAGCCCTCCAAGAAATTGAATAAAAACTCCAAAAATATAAGCAAAAAGGGCAGCTAAAAAATTTTGACCAAAAACAAGAACAAAGAATAAAAAGGAAATAACTTTGGAAGCTTGTAATGATAAATCTAAAATTAAACTCTGACTAAAGTTTTTAAATGCAATGACTATATTGTAAAAAAAGATTGAAAATAAAGTAAAGAATATTGCTAGCCAGATCAAAAAAGAATAATTTTGTAGCTCTATTTGTTTGCTTAAAGGAAAGAAAAAGCTCAAGCCATAAAATAATAGGCTAAGAAAAGTAAGAATAACAATAGAACTAATTAAAAAATGAACAATTGACTTATAATCTTTTTTAGAATTGTAAATTGGAATAAACCTTAGAACAGAATAAATCAAACCAAAAGATAGAATTGGAGCTAGAATAAGTATTATAGAATTTGCTTCAAAAAATAAGTCTGCATCCTTTTTTGAAAGAAGGTTTAAAATAAGTAAATAAAAAATTAGGCCACCTAACTTTGAAAAAACAATGGAAATTTGTTTAACCAAAAAGCCAAATATTAATAAAGAGATTGTAGATAAACTGGTGGTTTTTTCCATAGAAACCAAACAAAAATATAACTCAATATAAATAAGTAATTTTTTATATTTAAGCCTATTAATAATATAACAAGATAAAAGGTGTGGGGATGTTTATCTTTAATAAATTTGTTATTTTATTTTATGCACTTTTATTTGGTTTAAGCGGGCTGCCTGCTGGGTTTTATATTCTAAGAAAAAAGAACTTTAATTTGTTTGAAAAAATAATTTTTGGCTACTTTATAGGGATAAGCCTAACACCTTTATTATTTGTTTTTGAATTGTTTCTTGGGCTAAAATTTTCTTTAACTTTAATATATTTAAATTGGGCTATTGTTTTTCTTGCTGGATTAGCACTTTTTTTATATTCCTTATTAAAAGAGAAGAAAAGCATAAAGCTTGAACTTTCTTCTTTATCTTCTTTAAAAATCAATGAAGAATTTTTTTCTATTATTTTAGTTGCTATTTTAATGTTGGCTATTTTTTTAATAGGCTATAGTAACAGTGGAATTCCTATAATGGATTTAGATCCTTATTTTTATTTAGATGGAGTAAGACAGGTTATTTATGAAGGATATAATTATTTTGATGATAAAACAGCTTGGTATCCTGAGCCTATTTCTAGCCATGTAGGAAATCCTGTTTGGAAGTACACTATTGCTAGCTGGTTTTCTTTATATAATCAAAATGAACCTTATGACTTATATAAATTAATCGCAGTAGGTAGTGTTTTTCCACCAATAATTGGAGCTTTAGCAGTATTTTTTTCTTACCTTTTGTTTAAAGAATTGTATGATAGAAAAACTGCTCTATTAGTTGGTGCACTTATAGCATTCTCTCCAATTATGCTAATAAAATTTCAGGGTGGAGATTTTCAAATAGAACCATATAATATATTGGCTTTAGTGTGTGCTTTTTATGGTTTGATTTATTATTTAAATAAAAAGAGCGATCTAAAAGATCTTGCTATCTTCTTTTTATGTCTCATACCAATTTATCTTGGTTCAAATTTATTTAGCTTTTTTAGTCTTATTCTTGGTGCTTTTTTAATACTTTATACAATAGCTGATTTTCTTAGACCAAAAAAAGAAAGTGATTTTCAAAAAATAATTAAAATTTTAGCTGTTGCTGGATTTCTTGCTTTAATCTACTTTTTATATTTAATTTCTAGTAAAGTTAGTTTTACTAATTCTTTAAGCAGTATTGCAAGTCTTTTAGCTGTATTGATAGGTACACCAATAATTTACTACATTTTAGATAGGTTTAAAAAGGAGGCTAGCTATCAAAAATTTTTAATACTTTTAATAATATTTACCATTGCACTAGCAGCTGGAATTATAGGAATACAAATACCTCAAATAAAAGAGATGGTTCTTAGAACTATAGGGGTTGCTGGCTACACTGTTCCTTTAGTTAGAACAATTGCTGAACAAGCACCTGGGCCAGCTTCTTTTGCAGATGCATTAGGCTTTTTTGGACAGGATTTTGTAGTAGCTACCAAGACCCAATCGTTTATTTCTGGAGAATATATAAAACACGAAATTAATCTAATAGATGGAAATTCTATTTTAATAAAACTTTACAATTATATGATAAGCTATTTTGCTACTCTTAGTTTTCCAGCAGTAAGTATAGATTTTATATATAATTTATTTACAAGCACAGGGAATATTATTTTTGGTAAGAACACTTATGAATACATACCAAAAAATATTAGTGTAACAACAGCTGCTGCGTTTTTTGCAATTCTACTTATAATTTCTAAAACATTGTATAAAATTAAGAATAATAAAGAATGGGATTTGGACCTAATTCTTGTAATACTTTTTTTTGGAATTTTAATTATTTCTTTTGGAAAACAAAAATTTGTAATGTATTCTGTTTTTGTAACAATTATGTTTATTGGAATTTGTTTTGGATTAATACAACAGATATTTAAACAATTAATTAAACTTTATAAAAAAGAAACTTTGAAAAACTATACTCTTGCTCTTCATCTTTTAATAGGAATTTTAGCATTGATAGCAAAACCAGAGCTTTTAGCAGCTGGTTTATTTATAATAGCAGCAGGAGCTATTTTAATATTACTTTTTTATGAATATGCTATAGAGAAAATAGATATTTTTTTCTGGGGTATAACTCTTTTTTTGGTTCTGTGCCAATTTTTTGGACCATTTTTATTTTCTGGCCAGCTAATAAATATAAATAACAATGAAATAATTTTAGCTGATTTTGGAAAATTAGCCTCAGAATATGGACTGAGTGCTTATCCTCTTTTAATTAATAGTTTTATACCTAGGATATATGATGATGTAGATAAAGTTCTTCCCTTGCTGGCTGAAGATTGTAAAAAGAGTGGAGAGAATAGCCATATTTGCTATGCAATAGAGCAAATAAAACAAAAAAATTACACTGCCTTGAACCCAGCTTATTATTATAATTCTGAAATGTGTAGAAGATCAATAAAGATACAGCTAAAGGATCAGGAGGAAGGTCCAGATAAACAATATGCTTACTCCTATAGATGTTCTATGATTAATCCATATTGGATAGACTCAATGTATTGGATAGCAACCAATACTGAAAAAGATGCAAGAATAATTTCTTGGTGGGATTATGGGCATTGGATAAACTTTTTTGGACAGAGAAACACAGTATTGAGAAACGAACAAGCATCGTTAGAGATGATTGGAAAAACTGCGGCTGCATTTTTACACAAAGATATAAACTTTTTAAAACAGACAATGAAAGAATATGGCTCAAAATATATTTTAATAGATGCTGAAATAGTTGGAAGCGGTACAGATAAAAATAATATTATTTTAGGTGGAAAATACCATGCTCTAAACTATTTAGGTTGTGCTTGGCAAAACAAAACAAATGTTACTTTCTATCCTGGCCAGTCTGAATGCGAGCAAGAGCACACCTGGGAGCAGGTTATAATACCAACAAATACTCAAACTTGTGTTATTTCAAAAGATAAAAATATTACTGGCCTAGTAGGCTATAGACAATATTACAAAAACCAAAAAATAGAGTTTTTGCCAACCTATTGCTTTACTCAAGAGTATACTGCTGCAGGCCC
>JAOAJF010000023.1 GCA_026414325.1 Microcaldota archaeon | reverse complement strand
GTCTAATGGTCCAACTATTGGTCTAGGAAGTTTTCCCCTCGTGCTTAAAACTTGTCCTAGATTTTTACCAATATCAACCATGAATTGAGGAAGAGCTAAAAATTCATGTCTGGCTGCTAATTTTTTCAAAGTTTTTTTATCGTTTTTTAGTCTCTCTATATCGTTTTTGGAAAATACATGTTCAATACCAAGTTTTTTTGCTTCAAGGGCAGTTTGGCCATCTGCAAAGATAACTAAAGGATTTTCTTTTCCTCTTCCCTTTGGAAGAACAATATCTAAATTTATTCTATTTTCTGGTTTAGAAAAATTCACGCCTTTAAAATTTATTATACCCTCGACACTTTGAACGAACTTTCTTTTTTTTCCATATTCTTGTAGTAATTTTTCAATAATTTTTATAACTTCTTGTCTATCCATATACTCCCTCCTGCTTTTTTAAAGCAGTAAATAACGGGAAAATCCGTTAATTATTTTTTTGGTTATAATTGTTTATAAAGCTTTTGGTTTTTTTATTTTTTATATTCTTTAAAGACAAATATTTTTTTCTATTCTCTATTTCTTTTTGCCCTCTAGTTAAATTTTTATAATTTAACCTGAATTTTTATTTGTGCAAAAAATACTTTTTTTGATATTAATTTTATTCTTTTTATTTAGTGGCTGTATCTATATAGAAACTTATCAAAAGTTTTATCCTAATGGTCAATCTACAGTCTTATATCAAATAAAATATGATAATTTTATAGAGGTAATAGAAAAAACAAATATAAAAAATCCTCAAAATATTTCCTGGTCAGAATTTATAGAAAAGACTTGTAGACAATTAGGAAATCTTACCAATTTTAATTATATTTGTAATATAAAAAACGAATGGTTAATTGTGGAAAGCACAAAAATTTCCTCTCAGAACTATGTTTTTAGCTCCTATAATTCCTTTCCATTTGATATTTATGAGCTTAAAATTTTTGGTGTTCCTGATCTACCTTTAAATTATTTTTTTAATTCTTCTCAAATTCAGCAGTTATCTTTCAATAGCTCGTTTAATTCAGACAAAAAATATCTAATGCAACTAGAAGGAGCTGGGCTAAATTATAAATATACTATCGACGTACCTGGAAAAATTATAGAATACAATACTGGCCAAATAGTGGATGAAAATCTAGTTGTAAATCCATTTGATGTGGCTTATTCAGAAACAAAATATATTTATGTAAAAAGTAGAGAACTAAATGTTTCACAAGCTGCGATTTTAATAATTCTATTTTTAATTTTATTTTTATTTTTTGATTTAGTGCTGGTTTGGGCAATAACAGCTTTTAATAGAAAATCTATTCAAGCATTAGAAAGAAAAAAATTGCTAGAAGAGCAAAGAGGAAAAAAAATTATTCAACAAGAACAAGACAATACTATCTCTTTTAATGTAGAAGGAGAAAAAAAGATAAAAAAATGATTTTTTACTTACAAATAACTTAGTAGTTTACATTTAGCGCATAAGTCCAAGGCAGCAGGTCTACCGCATTTCTTACACTTTTTTATTTCTGTTTTTTTATCCTCTAACTCTAAAATAAGCTTTAGGTTTTCTAAAAATTTAAATATTCTAACTTTTGTTCCAGGATAGCTGTCTTCTAAAAGGTTTAGCATTTCTCTTACTTTTTGTCTCATTGCTTCAAAAGCATAGGGACAATCTTGAAAATGCATACTAAGATTTTTTATTAAAGCATAAGTAGCAACTTCTATTTCTGGCATTTTTGCTAATGGCCATATTCTTACAATAAACTTTTTTTCTTTATTGCTTTGTATTCCAAGTTCAGAATTTGGGCTTATTCTTAACAATCTTTTTGGTTCATTTCTAATCACATTTAAGATTATAGTTTGTGCAATATCATCCAAGTTGTGTCCAGTAGCTATTTTATCTGCCTTTATTTTTTTTGCTGCCTTGTCTAATAATTCTCTTCTTAATACTCCACAATAGCTACAGGGGCCAAATTTTTTCGATACTTTTGAAACATTATCTATTGTAATTTTATATTCTTTTAAGAAGGAGAAGTAGTAGAGTTTTATTTTAAGTTTTTTGCATAGTTCTTTTGCTTTTTTATAAGCCTCATCTCTATACCCTTTAATTCCCTCGTCTAAAATTATTGCACTCAATTTAAACGGAAGACGTTCTTGTAATTTTTTCAACAAATAAAGTGTTACACTACTATCTTTTCCACCAGATAAACCAACTGCAACATGCTCTCCTTTTCTAATCATTTTATATTCTCTAATTGTTTGAAATACTTTTTTCTCAAAGTATTGTACAAAGTGTTCTGTACAATAAGGTTTTGTTCTATTATGAGCAATTATAGCCGCCTGCTCAGAACATTCTAAACATTTTATTCTATCCACCAAATACAACCCTTATAATTTCAATTTTACCATTTTTAGGAAATGGATTTTCAGCAGGAGTTAATTTTCCATTAACTTTAACCAAAGCAATCTGCTTACTAATCTCCAACTCTTTTAATAATTCCTCGATCGTTTTATAATTTTTTTCTATTTTTTTGTATTTTCCATCGATATATACCTTTAGCATTTTTACCCCTCTATAATAATTAAATTTAAAAGGATATTTTAACTTTTTTATTTGTGAAGAAAATTTTTAATAAAATTTTATTTATATTTTCAATAATTTTTCTGCAGTTTGTTTTCTCTTCAATAGAAAATTTTGATTTAAATCCAGCTTTAGTTACATCTGCCTCTTATTTAATCAAATATAATTATACTCTACGCTCCTCGAGCGGAGATTTATACGATGCAATTTTAAATATCTCCATTCCAAGAAATTCTAAAATAGTCTCCTCTTCTCATCCTTATATAATCGAGAAAGATAGTTTTGAAAACAATTTTCTTATTCTTAATTCTTCAGCTAATGCTAAAGAACATAATTTTTATGTAGAATTAATCACCAGTACTTCTTCTTCTGAAGTTTACGAGCTAAATTATTCTAATTTTTATTTAAGTAGTGATTATGAAAAAAATACTTCCGAAGTTTTAAAAGAGCTAGCTCTCAATATAACTTCTAATTATTCTACTCATTTTCAAAAAGTTGCAGCATTAGCAATCTATGTAAATCAACTTATAGAGTATGATGAATCTTTTGTAAACAAAAATATTTCGGCAACTGAATTATTAAAAATAAAAAAAGGAGTATGCTGGCATTATTCTTTACTTTTTTCCTCTTTACTTAATGCTTTAGGCTATAAAACAAGATATGTCCATGGTTTTGCTTACTCTTCATCTTTACAAGGCTGGTTGGGTCATGTTTGGGTAGAAGTTTATCTTGGAGAATGGATTGGTGTAGATCCTACTTGGCTAGAAGTTGGTTTTATTGATGGAACACATATTCCTTTTTTCAGATCCCAATCTTTAGATTTTAAATTAGCTTCTGCATTTGCTTATACTGCTTTAAATTCTACTTTGAGTTTAACTTCTCCATATAGTTTTTCACAATCTTTATCTAAAGCAGAAAACATAGTTCCACTTAGTTTAAATATCTCAAAGAAAAATCCAATCAAAAACGCTATTTTTTCAGTTGATGTTTTAGAGCCTGAAGGAAAAATAGTTGTGGTTGCAAATCTTTCAAATAGCTCAATTTATAATATAGGTTTAATAGCAATACATTCCTGCACAGATCAATTTAACCAAACTCTTTTTGATTTTTCAGAAAAAGAAAAATTTTTTATTTTAGAGCCAAATAAAGAATTTTACTTTTTTTCTGTAGGGAAAATAAACCAGCCAGAGCTTTACAAAGTTAATAACGACAATTCTTATTACATTATTAACTGTCCTATTGTTTTAGAAGATAAAATTTTTGGGCAAACAATTATTAAAGATGTTACTATCAACCCAATTGCCTCTAAACAAAAAAATATAGATATCCAACTTTTAAAAACAGTTTTAGACATAACAGAAAAACAATCTGTTTTTCTAAATTCAAAATTAAACAATGAAATAGTTTTGGTTGGTGACAATATCTTTCTTTCTACTAATTCCTCACCATTTATTTTTAATTTTTATCCAACTTATTTAGGAAAAAACCAAATAGTTGTTTTTTCTAAGCAACTTAGCAGTGCTGATTATAATTACAATTACTCTGCTATAGAACCCGTTATTCTAAATTTTTATGTACAAAAAATTGAAAATTTAATTTCTAATCTAGAAGCTCCAACAAGGGTTTTGCAATTTACCCAATTTAATGTAACTGTTAGGATAAAAGAAAACATTGAGCTTAAAAATTTCACATTTTCAGTTCAGTTTGGCTCATATTACAAGCAGTTTTTAATAAATAATTATAGTTTTTCATTTTCTGCTGAAAGTGATCAGGAAGGCAAAATCCCTCTTGTATTTTATATTAAAGACAATCAAGATAGGTTATTATTTTCTAATTTTGTTATTATAGATGTAATCAGTAAACCAATTTTAAATATTAAAAATTTGTCTTGCAAAAAACAAAATAATCTTTACTCAATTCAACTGGAATTTAATTCTAAAGGAAATATGTCCTCTGCTTTAGTTTACTTTGATCAAGAAAAATATGTTTTAGGACCATCTCAATCCAAGCTTGAAGTTACTTTGATTCAAGAACCATCTAATCTTAAATTAATTTGGTATGATGTTTTTAACAATTCTTATACTCTAGTTTATAACATTAATTGCTTTAAAGAAGAAAATGTATTATCTGATTTAAAAATTAATTTTAAAACAGCATCTTTATTTTCTATCTTTAACAATATATATTTTTTAATCCTTCTTTTTATATTAGCAATTGTTTTATTTATAAAACTTTATTCTTACTATAAAAATAAAAAAGAAAGCAGCTAGGTTGAGCTTATGTGTAAAATTATTTTTCTTGGAAGTGGTGGTGGTAGATTTAACCTAATAAAGCAACTTCGCTCAAATGGGGGTTTTTTAATAAAAACTTCAAACCTTTTTATTAGTGTAGATCCGGGACCTGGAGCTTTAACACAATTCAATAAGTTAGGTCTAGATCCAACTAAGCTGGATGGATTAATAATAACTCATAATCATATTGACCATTATTTAGAAGCCCCTCTTTTGATTGAAGCCATGACAGATTATGCAAGAAAAGAAAAGGGTTTTTTAATAGGTTCTTCTTCAGTAGTGGAAGGAAAAGAATCGCCTACTTCCTCTTATGATCCAATTCTTTCTTCTTATCATTTATCAAAAATTAAACAAAAAATAGTTCTTTACCCAAACCAAAAAAGAATTATAGAGCTAAAAGAAAAAAATCTTTCTTTTGAAATTCAAGGTGTTCCAACAAAACATGAAGATCAGAGCGGGGTTGGCTTTGTTCTAAATCTAGATAAATATAAGTTAGCTTATACTTCTGATACTGAATTTTTAGAAGAACAAATAAAATTTTTCAAGGAGGTAGATGTTCTTATTGCAAATTGTTTAAAACAACAAAAAGATAAAGTTCCAGGACATTTAAGTGCAGATAGTTTAATAGAGCTTTTAGTTCAAGCTAAACCAAAAGTTTGTATAATTACTCATTTGGGTCTAAGGCTTATTCTAGAAGGTCCAGCCAAAGTAGCAGGAGAAATTCAAAAGCAAAGTAATGTAAAAACACTAGCAGCAGCTGACAGCTATTTTTATGATTTAAAAACCTCAACTTTTGCTAAATTTAGTAAAAAGCAAAAAGATAAGCAACAAAAACTTTTATAGCTCTTTATTTATTTATTTATATTATATTTCTAATAAGGTTATTTTATGAAAGAGCTTCCTAAAGCTATAGATAGAAGCATAGAAAAAAAATGGCAAGAATTTTGGGAAAAAAACAATGTTTTTACTTTTGTATTAGATAAAAAAAATAATAAAAAAATTTTTGTTATTGATTCTCCACCTCCATTTACTTCTGGAAATTTACATATGGGCCATGTTTTATCTTATTCTTATTTTGATTTTGTAGCAAAATACAAAAAGATGAGTGGCTGGTCTGTTTATTTTCCACAGGGTTGGGATTGTCAGGGCTTTCCAACAGAAGTAGAAGTGGAAAAAAAATATGGTAAAAAATCTCCAGAGGAATTTAGAAAACTTTGTATTGCTTGGACAGAAGAATGTATAAAAAATATGAAAAGGCAGATGATAAGTTTAGGCTTTTGTCCGGATTGGAATTATGAATATAAAACAATGGATAAATCTTATCACAGGAAGGTTCAACTCTCAGTTTTAAGAATGTATAAAAATGGTCAAATTTATAGAGCTTCTCATCCAGTTTTTTGGTGTGTTACTTGCCAGTCTGCCCTCTCAAAAACAGATACTGAAGATATCCCTCGTTCTACTTTTTTATACACTATAGTTTTTGATTTAGAGATACAAGAAAAAGAGAATATTAAAAGGCAGATTCATATTGCTACTACTAGACCAGAATTGCTTCATGCTATTGTTGCTGTTTTGTATAATCCAAACGATGAAAGATATAAAGAATTTAGAGGAAAAAAACTTTTTGCAATAAGTCCTTTTGGAAGAAAGGTCCCAGTTTATCCAGATTTAGATGTAGACAAAGAATTTGGTAGCGGGCTGGTGATGGTTTGCACTTTTGGAGATAAGCAAGATGTTATTTGGGTTTATAGGCACAATCTTGAGCAGATTCAGTCTATTACTAAAGATGGAAAACTTCTAAATGCTGGTCAATTTAGTGGTTTACCTATTGGACAAGCAAAAGAAAAAATAATAGAGTTTTTAGAGAAAAACAACAAAATAGTCAAAAAAGAAAAAATCGAACAAACAATTAAAATTCATGATCGTTGTTCTACTCCTCTAGAGCTACTCAACTCCTGGCAGTGGTTTGCAAAAATTACTGATAAGCCGGAAAAAATAATTTCAGTTGCAAAAAAAATTAATTGGTTTCCAGAATTTGGAATTGCTCATTTGATAAATTGGGCAAATTATGTTGAATGGGATTGGGTTATATCTAGACAAAGAGTATTTGGAACTCCAATTCCTTTCTGGATTTGTAAAAATTGCTCCAACATAGTCGAGCCATCAGAAGAAGAGTTGCCAGTTTATCCTTTTGGAACTACAAGAAAATGCCCAAAATGTGGCTCAGATGCAGAAGGCGAAGTATCTGTTTTTGACTGTTGGGTAGATTCTTCTATAACTCCCTTAATAATAACTAAATGGGAAGAAGATCAAGAATTTTTTTCACGAACTTATCCTACTTCTCTTCGACCACAAGGAGTGGAAATAGTTCGAACCTGGGCTTTTTATACGATCTATAGATGTTATGAGCTAACAGGTATAGAACCATTTAAGGAAATTTTGCTAAATGGAAATGTGTTAGCACCAGATGGAAAAAAAATGTCCAAATCTTTAGGCAATATAATCGAGCCAGATAGTCTAATTGAACAATATGGTCCAGATGCAATTAGAATTTGGGCAGCACTTTCTGGAGCAATGGCAAAAGATCGGCCCTTTTCTTATCAGGATATAAGCTTTGGTAAAAATTTTGTAAATAAACTACTAAATGCAGGAAAGTTTGTTTATCAAGCTCATCTAAAATTTGGAAAAGAGTTAAGCAACAATTTGAAAAAAGAAGATTTATCCTCCTTAAGATTTATAGACAAATACTATTTAACCAAATTTTATTATTTAGTTAAAAAAGTAGAAGATTATTGGGCAAATTACGAATTTCATCATATTATAAAAGATATTTCAAACTTTTTTTGGCATGAATTTTGTGATTATTATATCGAATTTGTTAAGTATCGATTATATGGTCAGGGAGATGAGTTAAAAGCAAAGCAAGCCAGTTTTGTTCTTTTTGAAATCTATAGCAACACTCTCTTGCTTTTAGCTCCATTTATACCCTTTAGCAGCGAAGAGATTTGGTCTGTATTTAAAGAAAATGAAAACAAATCAATATTTGAAGAAAGTTATCCTTCTTCCCAAAATTTAAGCTCGCTTAAATTTTTTACGAAAGAAGAATTAGAAAAATATAAAATTTTTGAACAAATAGTTGACTTAATCAAAAAGGAAAAAACTGCTAAAGGCCTAAAATTAACTCATCCTACAGCTAAATTAACTATTGTTTGCGAGGAAAAAACTTTAGAAATTTTAAAAAATTTCGAGCAGGATATTTTAAAAACATTCAACATATTAGAGGTAGAATATTTAATTTCAAAAGATCTAGCAGTTAGAATTAATTAGTGGTTTTATGGCTTTATTATTTTTAACTTCAAATAAATACAAAATCTTAGAAGCCAAAAAGATTTTAAATAAGTTTGGTATAAATTTTATAAGCAAGAACTCTAAAGGATTTGAGATTCAATCCGATTCTTTAGAGAAGGTAGCCACATACTGTGCTTTAGAAGGTTTTAAAAAATTTAAAAAGCCCGTTTTTGTTGAAGATTCTGGGCTTTTTATAAATTCACTTAAAGGTTTTCCAGGTGTATATTCTTCATATGTATTAAAAACAGTAGGTTGTGAGGGAATTTTAAACCTACTGGGCCAAAAGCGTCAGAGAGATGCAAAATTTATTTGCATAGTAGCATTTGCTACTAAAGATGAGGTAAAATTATTTAAAGGTGAAGTAAAAGGAAAAATTTCAACAAAAATCGAAAAAGCTAAAGGCTTTGGCTATGATCCTATTTTTATCCCACAGGGTTATAGTCAGCCTTTTTCAAAAATAATACAAACAAAATTTGAAATATCTCATAGAGCTATTGCATTTAAAAAATTTGCAAAATATTTATTAAAAAAGGGTGTTAGCTAATGGCTAAGTTACATTCAAAAAAGAAAGGAAAAGCAGGTTCTAAAAAACCACTAATGCATGTTGCTCCTTCTTGGCTAGAGTATAGTCCAGAAGAGGTAGAGGAAATAATTGTCAAACTTGCTAAGCAGGGCCATAGTGCTACAGATATTGGAAGAATTTTGAGAGATCAATATGGTATTGGACAAGTTAGGCTTGTGTGTAAAAAGAAAATATCTCAAATTTTAGCAGAAAACAACATTAAAATAGATTATCCAGATGATCTTCTAGCTTTAATAAAAAAGGCAGTAAGGATGTTAAAGCATATTCAAAAAAACAAATCAGATAAATCAAACATTATTAAATTGTCTCACGTAGAGTCAAAAATAAAAAGGCTTGTAAAATATTATATTAAAATTGGAAAGTTACCTTACAATTGGAAATATTCTCGAGATAGAGCTGTATTAATTGTGAAGTGATGAATATGGCAAAGGCTAGCAAATCTAAAAGTACAAAAAGTAATTGGAAGGAAAAATCTTGGTATACTGTTAAAGCCCCTGAAATTTTTGAATTCAAAGAAGTTGGTCAGATAGTTTCTTCAGACCCAGAAAATATAAAAAATAGAGTGATAAAAACAAATCTTTCTTCACTATCTTCAACTTCTTTTCCAGCAGCTTTATTTATCAATGTAAAGCTAAGGGTAACTGATGTTAGTTCGAATGTAGCAAATACAATATTTATTGGTCATGAATATCTTTCTTCATATATTAAATCTTTAATAAAAAGACGAAGATCTTTAATTCAAAACGTTGTTGATCTAACTACTGCCGATAACAAAAAAATACGACTAAAAACTATTTGCATTACTCAATTTAAAGTTTCTGAATCTAAAAAGAAAGATATTAGAAAAATTATTACAAAAAAACTACAAGAATTTGCCTCTTCTTCAAATTTTGATGTTTTTTGCCAGGAAATGCTTTTTGGAAAATTAGCAATAAAAGTTTTTAATGCTGCAAAGCTCATAGCACCAATAAAAAGATTTGAGATAAAAAAATCTGAGCTATTTGAAGTTTTTTAATTTTTTCTTTTATTTATATTATTATATTGTTTATTGGTTGAGTTGGCTTTGCCCAGGTGGTGTAGCGGTCTAGCATTCCGGCCTGTCACGCCGGCGACCGGGGTTCGAATCCCCGTCTGGGCGTTTTTTACTTCTTTATTTTCTATTTTATTTTCTATTTGCAATTAATTCTAATTTCTAAGTTTTATATATTAAACATAATGTTTTATATATTTAACTTTTGTATTTTATATTGGTGGTAATAATGAAAGAAACCAAACTAAAAGAAGGCTCAAAAGCACCCCTGTTTGCTCTTTTTGATTCAGATGGAAAAATTTTTGATCTAAAAGACTATAGTAATAAAACTGTAGTTATTTACTTTTATCCAAAGGACGATACTCCTGGTTGTACCACTCAAGCTTGCACTTTTTCTTCTTTAATAGATAAGTTCAAAGAAAAAGATGTAACTCTTGTAGGAATTTCTTCTGATGATTCTCTTTCTCATAAAAAATTTAAAGCAAAATACAACATCTTATTTCCACTTTTAGTTGATAAAGATTGGTTTGTGGCAAAACTCTATGGAGCTTATTCTAATAATAAAGTAATTCGCTCTACCTTCATTATAAAAAATCTAAAGATAAAAAAAGCCTTTTATGATGTTGATCCCTCTACTAACCCAAAAGAAGTGTTGAACTATATCTAAAATTTTTAAAAATAGAAAATCCCGCGGGTGTGAGTTGAACACACAACCTTCCGGTAACTATTTACCTATTACACATTTGTAATAGACTGAAAAACTACAGCCGGACGCTCTACCATTGAGCTACCGCGGGTTAGATTTTCAATTTATAATTATTTTAATTAAAGTTTTTTTAAATCTTTAGTCTAGACTTTTGTTTTTTATTTTAATATATTCCTCAATTAGTTTGGTAGTATTCTCAATATTTTTTTCAATTTCATCTAATATCGCTAAAGTTTCTTTGTCAGATTCCAAGACCAAATTATTCTTAATTTTTAAAAATTTTATTTTTAAATACTCTAAATCTTGTTTTAGCTTTTCCAATTCTTCTTTGTTTTTTTTGTCTGTAGCCTTTCTCAAATTAGTCATAAATTCTTGATAGCTAAGAGCCATTTCTCTATCTTTTTTATTAGAAAATAGCTCTATATAATTTAACAAAGTAAGATTATTTTTTATATCATGAAAAAGTTTAGCCTCTCTTTCCTGAATTAGACCTTTGCTAAAAAATAAGTTTTTTTTATCTTCATTATTTTTGTTATTAGGGTTAGAATTAAATTCAAAATTTTTATCTCTAAACATTTTTCTCACCACTTATCAAAACATTTATATAAAAAAATAAACAGTATTTCTAACTATAGTGCTTTTACTTTTCAAGGTTTTTAAACATATATGGTCCAAAAAGTTCATAACCAAATTTTTTGTAATATTTTCTTACTCCAACTCCAGCTAATATAATCATTTTGCTTTTTTTGTTTTTTAGAGCAATTTCCTCGGCTTTTTCCAACAGCTTCCTTCCTAATCCCTTATGTTGAATCGCACTTTTATTTTCTTTTCCAATCTCAACTTCTGAGCCATATATATGAAGCTCTCTTATAAGTGCAGTATCTCTATCTATCTCTTTTCTATAGGGCTTAAATGGCAATCTAAGCCTAATAAAACCAGCAAGTAAATCTAGCTCTTTATCCTCGTAGCTTATAAAATATTCTATTCCATAAGAGGCCTTATATTTTCTTACAATTAAGTCTAATTCTAGTTTTTTTAATTTATTTTTTTGATCTTTTCTATAAACAGAAAATACTTCTCTACATCTAATACAGCGGCATTTTTGTCCTCTTTGCTCAAGCCATTTTTGAACCATCTGATGCAAGTTACCTGCTTTTACTCCCGCCTCTATTTTATTGGCAGGAATATCTCGTTGCATTCTCATTACTCTCAGCCAAGGCGGAAAATACTTTGTTGCCAGAGCGATTCTTTCTACTGCTTCTTCATTATCAATCGGGCTAAATTCTCCTTTTTTATATTCTTCATACAATTTTGTACCTGGCATAACTAAACATGGATAAATTTTCAACATATCCGGTCTATACCTTTGATCCTCAAACATTTTTCTAAACATCGCAATGTCTTTTTTCTTTGTGGAATAAAGTCCTGGCATAAAATGATAGCAGACCTTAAAAGCCGAGTCTTTTAACAAAGAAGTTGCTGAAATAATTTCTTTCTGGCCATGTCCTCGCTGAACTTTTTTTAATACTTTATCATCTAAACTCTGCACTCCTAATTCTACTCTTGTTGCTCCAAATTCAAGCATTCTATCTATATGTTGTTTTTTGCACCAATCAGGCCTGGTTTCGATCGTAAGACCAACAACTCTATGATTTGCAGTTTCATTTAGCTCTTTTGCTTCTTTTAAATTCTTTGCTTTTTTAAAATTGAAGGCATCATAACATTCTTTAATAAATTTATACTGATAGTCTAAAGGAACTGACAAAAAAGTCCCACCCATTATTATTAATTCACATTTTTGATTTGGCTGGCCTAATGCTGCATATTGCTCAAGCCTAGTGTGTATCTGCTTTGTTGCACTATAGCCACTTCTTATTGCTCTCATAGTTGCTGGTTCAAAACCAGTATAAGATTTTGGAGCATTTTCTCCTTGTGGGCAGTAAGTACATCTTCCAGGACAGGGAAAGGGCTTGGGCATAATTGCTACTGGGCTTACTCCAGAGCCAGTACGAGTTAGTCTTGTTCTTAGAAGTTGAATTACTTTTTTATCTAGATTTTTATATTTTCTTTTAAGCAGCCATAAAATATGAGAATTTTGCATCATTTTTATTTTATATTTTTCTATAAGCTGTTTTTTTATTTGTTCTACTGGTTCTTTTTTTGTTTTTATAGATAACAAAAATTCTTCTAAAAATCCATCTAATGCTTTGTTCATAATTTCACTTCTAATCATGTCTTTATTGATTTATCTATTTTTATTTATCCTAAAGCAGTAGTAACTATACCTATAACC
>JAOAJF010000022.1 GCA_026414325.1 Microcaldota archaeon | reverse complement strand
GTGCAAGGTCATTCTGACCGCTTAGTCAAATGTGGCTTAAAACAGAAGGCAGACTACTAAGGGCCATTTACAATCCTTTAGTCTAATACAAAAAGTTGCATTAATCATATTTATAAACTTTTTTACACATTTATATTATTTATTAATCGAAATTTATTCATTGGTGAGTCCATGCTTTTTAAAAGAAAAGGATATCTGTCAACTAATGTAATTAAACACTATCAAAAGAAGGGAGTAGTTCCAAATTTTGAGTTAAATAAACCAACAAATTTTTTTTATAAGAGAGAGCTGCTTTTAGAAAAACTAAATGAAAATTTTAGTAAATCTTTTGCTCAACGATTTTCTTATTATCTAAAAAATCTAAGATTTAGCTCTAAATCTGGGGATACAAAAACAATAAATAAAATTCTAGATTTTTTAGAGCTAGATTTATCTTGTCAGCCCTTTTCAGAAATAGAACAAAGAAAAAGAGGCTCTCTTGCAGAAATATTAAGAAAAATTATTTTAGATGGTTTTTGCCCCCAAACTTCAAAAAGAGCTATTGACATTTTAGATATTTTAGACTTAGAAAAAGATTTGCTCAAATTAGTCAATCAAATTAAAATAAACAAAGAACTTTATGATTATTTGTTAAATATTTTACAAAAAAGAGGAGTTGAGATTGTTTATGAAAAAGCAAAAAAATCAAAACAACAATAAAAATATTAAAAAAGAAAACGAGTTTATAAATAAACTTCCACAAACTGATCAGCTAAAAAATTCTTTAGCTCTAGCCTATGGTCTAAGAATTTTTTCAAATTCAGCTCTTAGAAATCTTCTTTTAGAGCTAAAAACAGCAAAAGACTTAGAAAAGCTCCTAATGTTAGAACTAATAACTTCTCTCAAAACAGAGTCAGAATTTGGATTTTTAGAAGCAAAGGATAAAGTAAAATTCTTTTTTGTTGCTGATCAAAATTTAATTTCTCTTCTAGATTCTCTCTCTAGCCAGATTAAAGAACATGGCTTGGAAGGAATAAAAAAGGAATTAGCCTATCAAGCACTCTTTAAAGCTATTGATGAGTTAGATAGAGAAGGAGTAGAATTAGCCTTGAAACTTGGTGCAGATCCAAATGCAACAAAAGAAGGTCTTAGTGCATTAGATCATGTTATCTATAAGCAATTTGAGAAAAAACCTTCTACTGAGCTTTTGTTAGTTAGAAAAAGAAAAGAAACAAAAGCTCTATCTGATGAGTTTGAAGAATTCAACAACAAAAAATTAGCAATTTTGAATTTATTAAAAGAATATGGAGCAAGAGAGCCTAAAAAAAGTTAGGGGATACAATTGTTTTTCAAGCAAAAAATAGCAAGAGTATTTAAAAAAGTAGAAAAAAAGCAAGGATTTTGTACTAAAAAAATTTTTCAAAAAAAGTTGCCTTATTTTGATGGTGCAAAGCAAAAAAATGATTTTAGGTCTGAAAAATCTATATTGCAAAATAATCAAGATTTAGAACAAATAGAAAAAAATAAACAAGAGATCGAATTAATATCAAAGAAAATAAAGGAACTAAAAAAACAACTTAGAAAAAAGCAAAATTCTTCTTTAGAGCTAAAAAACTCAATTTCTAATTTAGAAAATCTTCGGCTAAATTTGCTAAAAACAAATTTAGCTCTAGTTGAAAAAAATTTTTTTAAAAGCCAACTACCTATTAAGATAGAAAAACCAAAGCTGATTTTTAGTTTAAGCCTACTAGGTGTAGGTAACCTTTTAGCTTTTGTTGGAGTTTTTTCATCAAGCTTTAGCTTCATTGAAAAAGTTCTATTAATTTCTTTAAATGTTTTTGCAAATGCCATGTTTGTAAAATTTTTTGCATTAGAAAAAAAAGATAACAATAAATTAGGAGAAAAATAAAAAATCTCAAAAAGATTTAAATAGAGTAATAATCCAAATTTATTTAAAGAGGAAGGGGGTGTTTTGTGCAGGAGTCAAAATCAACAAGAAGCTCGTTTTTAAGAAGAATGGTTCTAAGGGGACTTTGGCCAGATAAAAGTTATTCTACTTCCATCAAAAACTATCTTTCTAATAAGGCCTTATTAGAGCAAACAATTATGGAAATGGATCTTAATAAAAGATTTTTAAATTATTCTAATATTTTAAAATTCGCACTAAAAAAAGCAGATATAGCTCTTAGCCTTTCTACTCTTAGTCAAATAAAAAAAGATATCTCTGATTTTGGTTTAGAGCAATTACAAGAACCTATTGAAAATAGCAGCTTAGTTGTAATTCTAAAGCGAATAGTTTCAAAGGATTTTGATGTAGAGCTTTCAAAAAAAGTAATTGATCTACTTCTATTAATTAAAAAAGATAGTTTAAAAGGTTTATATCCTGCGAGGGTTTCTCTTCATCCAATAATAAAACAATATCTAAAAGAGAATGTAAAAAAGCTAAAGGAAGAATACACAAAAACAGATAGTTTTTTAAACAAATAGCTCTCTAATCTATATTGCTCAGTTTTAGCTATGAGCCTATGAAAGAGAGGTGAGCCATTATGGCAAGCTATATTTTGTATGAAACACCAAAAGAAATAGTTGCAAAAACTTTAGAAGCTCTAACAATAGCTTCCGAGTCTGGAAGAGTAAAAAAAGGAGCAAATGAAACTACAAAATCTATAGAAGCAAAAAGAGCAGTCCTGGTAGTTATTGCTTCAGATGTAGAGCCAGAAGAAGTTGTAATGCACCTTCCTGCATTGTGCAAAGAGTACAATGTACCATTTTTATATGTTCCTACAAAAAAAGACTTAGGTGGCTCTTTAGGATTAGCAGTTCCTTGCTCTGCAGCAGCTGTGGAATCAGCAGGAAATGCTCAAGAACTAGTCGATTCTATTATAACCAAAGTTGCTCCTCTTTGTGGAGTAAGTAGAAAAGAAGCACCAAAAGAAGAAAAAGAAGAGAAAAAAGAACACAAAGAGAAACACAAAGAAAAAGAAACAAAAAAGAAAAAATAAAGGTGTAATCCATGGCAGATGAGCCAGTAGCAGTAGAAATAACTGAAGTTAAAAAAACAAAAACAGGAATTCATGGAGAAGTTTATCAGGTAATGTGTAAAATTTTAGAAGGAAAGGACAAAGGCCGAGTAATTAGAAGAAATGTGAAAGGTCCTATTAGAGTTGGAGATATAATTTTATTAATGGAAACTGAAAGAGAAGCAAAAGAAATAAAGGCAAGGTAGGTGAGTTAAGTGCCATACGATTCATTCTCAAATGAACCTATTTTAGCAGGAAAAGGCATAATGTATGTAAAAAAAGATGGTACTGTACTTTACTTTAAAAATTCAAAAACATTAAAAAACATGCTTAAATTAAAAAGAGATGGTAGATTAGTTAAATGGACTCAAAAAACAGTAGTTTTAGAAGGAAAAAAGAAGGAAAAACAAGTTAAAGAATCTGAACTAGCAAAAGATATAGAGCAAAAACTTAAAGAAAAGGAAGCTCAAAAAAAGGCTAAAGAGCAAGAGCAAAAAAAGTAGGCTCGGTGAGCAAAAATGATTGAACAGACTTTAGTCTTATTAAAGCCAGATGCATTGCAAAGAAGTCTTATAGGAAGAATTATTCAGAGAATAGAACAAAAAGGGCTAAAAATTGTTGGTCTGAAAATGTTAAGTTTGTCTAAAGAAATTTGTAAAGAGCATTATTCTCATTTGCTTTCTAAGCCTTTTTATCCCTCTTTAGAAAAATTTATGACTTCAGGGCCAATTATAGCTATGGTTGTTGAAGGACCAGCAGCAGTTGAAATTATGCGCCAGCTTTGTGGTCCAACAGATGGAAAGAAAGCTCCAGCCGGAACAATAAGAGGAGATTTTTCTATTTCTACACAATTTAATGTTATTCATGCTTCGGATAGTTTGCAGACTGCAAAGATAGAAATAAAACGATTTTTTAAACCAGAAGAAATTTTTGAGTGGAAAAAAACATTAGAGGACTTTACTTTTAGCACCGAGGAAGCTTAAGCCTAATAGTAAAATATTTAAAAATTTGTTAGCATAATATTATCTGTCAGCGACCATAAGAGCAGGGAAACACCCGATCCCATCTCGAACTCGGAAGTTAAGCCTGCTTGTGACTGGCCGTTACTGCAATCTTGCGGGAAAGCCAGTTGTTGCTGACATAATAACTCTTTTTAAAATTTCACTTCTTTAAAAATTCATGGCTATTAAACATTTGGTTTTAATATTCAGCTTATTTATACTCTCTGTTTTTGCTGAATGGTACGAAGAAGTAGAAGTTAGAGTATTGGACAAAATGGGTAGACCAGTTCCAAATGCAGCAGTTTATATTACTTGGGAAGTCTCAAGAGCAAAAGGAAATGCAACTACTCAAACACAATTTACAAACGAGAGAGGAAGAACATATTTTAAGCTCTATAATACAGAGTTTAGTCCCTCACTTACCAATTATGATTATATTGTTTTTGTATCTTATCAAAATAAAAATTTTTCAGAAAAATTCAAAGCAAATATTGGCACTATGCCTCGAACAGTACAAATCGATGCATATTTAGTAAGATTTGTTGCTAAAGATAAAGATGGAAAACCACTCTCTTTAAAACTTTTGATAGACTCAAAATACGAAATTTTTACAGATGAATCTGGAACTGCTGAGTTAATACTAACAACTGGCAAGCATACTCTCAGGCCATTATTTTTTGATTTAGTTCAAGAAAAAAGTTTCGAAGTTAGTAACAGCGATTTAGTTTTAAATGTAGATGTAGAGCTTTATTCTTGCAATTTTAGGGTAGTGGATGATAACGGAGTTCCAATTCCTGGAGTAAAAGTAACTATTGGGCCATTTTCTTATAAAACAGATAGTGAGGGGCTAATAAGGTTTGAAAATCTCACAAAATCAAAAATAATTGCAGAAATCTCCTATCAAAAATATTTGTTTTCAGAATCTTTTGATATATCTTCTAAAAATTCCATTACTTATGTCTTAGATACTCATCCTCCAAAAATCGAAGATATAAAAACAAAACTGGATGGAAATCTTATTCAACTTAGGGCAGTTATTGTAGATCCAGGAAAGTATCCTTCTTCTTTTAAAGGCTCAAAAGCAAAGATTAATGTAAGGTATTATCCAGCTGAAGATATAGAAAGGCTTGTGCCAATGTACAGTGTTGGCTACAACACTTATGAAGCAATTTTAAAATTAGAGTCAGGCCAAAAAAATATAAAATATAGCATTGAGGCAACAGATTCAGCAGGAAACACTTTAATTAGTTCAGATGTTTTTGTTTTAGAAGGCTCAACTCAAACACAAAAGGTTTTGGAAAAAGAACAGCCCCCAATATTTTCTTTACCAGACTTTTCAAAATTTGATTTTTCTTCTCTTTTAACTTTAGTGATAGTTGTGATTGTTGCTGCAGTTGCATTTTATCTGTATAAAAACAAGTCTTTAGTTGCAGCTGCAGGCCAAGCTCCAAAAGAGCAAGAAAGCAAAAAACCCTCACCCTCTGAAATATTTAAGGCTGTTCCAAAAAAGAAGGAAGCCTAGCTGGTTTTTATGGATGAGCAGTTAAGAAAAAAATTATCTAAGCCTTATGGCCCAATTTATAAAAAAAAGTCAGAGGTTTTAAAAATTCTTCAAAAAAAATATAGAAAATTAATAGCAGTTGGGGATAAATCAAGCTATTTTTTACTTTCTTTAGGTATAATTCCAAACATAGTAATTTTTGATAAAAAAATAGAAAGAAAGCCAGCACCAAAAAAATATTTAAAATTAATTTTTTCAAAAGCAAAAAATTTAGTAAAAATATCTAACCCTCCTGGAACAATTTCTTTTCAGCTTGTAAAAATTTTTAAAAAAGCATTAAAGAAAAAAAGCCCTGTTTTTATTGAAATAGAAGGAGAAGAAGATTTAGCTACAGCTGTTGCATTAGTCTATTGCTCTCAAAAAGATTTTGTTTTTTATGGCCAGCCAAAGAAGGGAATAGTTCTTCTAAAAATAAATAAAACAAATAAAGAGTTTGGTAAAAAAGTTTTAAAAAAACTTCTTCAATAGCTATTCATATCTGAGAGCTTCGATAGGATCAAGATCAGCTGCTCTTTTTGCAGGCAAATAACCTGCAGCTATTCCTGTAATAAATCCAAACAATAAAGCAAAAGCAACTAATTCTAAAGACAGTACTGTTTTAACATTAAAAATTCCCAAAATAAAAAATAATACAATTGCTAAAAAAACTGCAGCTATTCCTCCAAATATTCCAATTATTCCACTCTCAAGCAAAAACAAATTTAAAATATCTTTTTTTGTTGCACCAACTGCTCTTAAAACTCCAATCTCATAGGTTCTTTGTAAAACCGATGCATACATAGTATTAGTTATTCCTATTCCCCCAACTATTATTGAAATCGAAGCAATTCCTAATAAAAATGTTGAAAGTAATCCACTAATGCTATCAATTCTTTCCTTAATTGTTTTTGAAGTAGATACAGTAAAATCTTTTTGATCAACGCTAACTTTATGCAAGCTAGCTAATCTATATTCTATTAATCGAGCAATATTTTCTACATCAAAACCTGGCTCAACATTTACTAAAATTGCATCTATTTCTTTTGGTAATTTAGTTTGTTTAAAAATTTCTCTTGCATCTTCATAATTTACAAATATCGAGCTGTCTACATCCATTCCTTCCAAACTACCTTTCTTTTTAAAAATCCCAACCACAACAAATTCTTCTTTTTGTTTTCCAATATAAATTTTTTGTCCAACTAAAATTTCTTTATCAAAAGTATTTTTTGCTATGCTGTTTCCTAAAACAGCAACTTTTCTGTCAGAATTTTTTAACTTTCTTCCCTCTTCAATTTCATAATAATCTTTATATATCTCATCTATATCTTCTGGGTAAGTTCCCATAATTGTGATTCTTATTTGCTGATCTTTATACTTTACATCTACAGGCCCCATCAAAAAAGGCAAAATTTTTCTTATTCCTACAATAGAAGAAATTGCTTGCATATCTTTTTCAAAAAGCTTTCCTTTGGTTGGTCTAACTGATCCAGAAAAACCTATCTGAGAAAGTGGGGTACCTGGAGAGATAGCTATATTATTTGGTCCGAAAACTTCAATTAATTCATCAACAGTTTTTTTTAATCCTTCTGTAATTCCAATTAAAGAAATTATTGCCCACACTCCAATTACTATTCCTAAAACAGTTAAAGCTGTTCTAATCGAGGAATGTTTTAGTGTTTTTATATTATAGTCAATATTATCCTTAAGTTTCAGATTCTCACCTTCCTGCATTTGCTGAAATTGCTTTTATAGGGTCTAAATCTGCTGCAATTTTTGCTGGATAATAACTTGCAATCATTCCAACAACAATGCTTATAATCAGGGCAGCTAAAACTACGTGAATTCCAACATAGGTTTTAAATCCAAATTGTGAAATGATTTGGGCAACAATCATTCCTACTAAAAGACCCAAAATACCTCCAACTAATCCAAAACTTGCGCCTTCTGCAACTATCAAATTTCTAATATCTTTTTTTGTTGCACCAACTGCTCTCATAATCCCAATCTCTTTAGTTTTTTCTACTACTCCCATATAAAGAGTGTTTGCAATTCCTATAATACCAATAAAGAAAGATAGGCCTGAAATAAAGCCTAAAAACAAAGTTACTGCACCAATTATAGTTCCAACTTGTGCTAAAATAAATTCAGCAGTAACAATAGTAAAATCTTTTTTATCTATAGGTAATTTTCTAGAAGTTTTTAATTTTTCTTCAATCTCTTTTACAACCTCATTTAATTGATAACCCTCAGCAACTTGAAATGCTACTGCACTAAGCTCATCCTCTGTTATTTTCTCTTCTTCTAAAGCTAATTCCTTAGCATCTTCAAAATGAACTAAAATTCCATTTCTTGCTACCACGTTTGTTGGGTCTAATACTCCAACCACTTTAAATTTTTTCTTAGATTTTCCAAGATAAATAAATGAGCCAATTTCTACTGGATTATCCTTAAATATCGTGTTATCCGTAAAAGCTTCTCCAACTATAGCAACCTTTCTCTCCTGTGGCAAAATAATTCTCCCTTTTTGTGCAGAGAGATTTGTCATAGCAAAAAATTGTTCTGGCTCTATTCCTCCAACAGTTACAGTAATGTTTCTTTTTTTATATTCCATCTGCCCTACAAAATTTATTCTTTTTGTTATATACTTTATTGCAGGATGAGTTTTGATAGTCTCATAATCTTTGATGGTTATTTTTCCTTCTTGTGGCATTCTAAAATTTTGTGTCTGAATAGGGCCACTTCTAGTTACATCTCCGGCTATTAAGACTGCGTTTTTTGGTCCAAATGCTTTTAGCTGCTCATCTATTTGCACTATCAATCCATCGCTAATTGAAATTATTACTATCACTGAAGCAATTCCAATTAAAATTGCTAATAATGTAAGGTAAGAGCGAAGTTTTCTATATCTAAATGTTCTAAATATATAATTTGTTATATCATTTATCAGCATGCTTATCTTTCCTTTTTCTTAATTTAAAGTACCATACTAAAATTCCACCAACGATTGCTATTGCTGCTGCAGCAAATAGTGGGTTTGGCCCATTCTCTTTCTTTTTATAAACTCTAATCTCCATATTTTTTTCAATGACTTGTTCTTTGTTATAATTGTCTAAGAATTTTAGCCTTATTTTTAATCTTTTTTTACCTTCAGCTGGGGGTGTTTTTATTTTAAATTGTACTGAAGAAAAATCATCCTCAGCCAAAGAGCCAATATATTGCTCACTTTGTACCTCCTGCAAGATTAAATCCTCTGACTGAAGTTCAACTACTAAAGATTTAACTGGAGTTATTCCAACATTTGAAACAACTACTGTTAGCACATGCTCTTGATCTGTTTCCATAGGGCTTGGCTTAGCAGCTATAAAAACATTTAATTTTGGTATGGATTGAACATCTAAACCTAAGTTATATAGTTGAGGAATTTTTTCATTTCCTTTTTCATCCTTTAGTTTTATATAAAATGGTTGGATATAATAGCCTGGTTTTAAGTCATTTATTCCAACACTAAGACTTACTTCTTTTTGTGAATTTGGTCCAATGTCTCCAAGCTCCTGATAATTTCCTTCCAATACTGTAAAAACAGATTGGTTTTCAATTCCAACTCTTACTGCATATGCAGTTTTATCTCCATTATTTTTTACTAAAAATTTCAAAGCTTTTTTCGAGCCAGGCTCAAGTAGCTGTTGAGGTGCAAGTTCAATCTTTAGTTCAGGAGCTTTCTTTATCACTACTAATTTTATTTGCTCAATGATAGTATTTTCTTGCTCAATGCTATCTATATAAGTAATTTTTATTGGGAGGTTATATGCACCAGAGGCTCTGTTTTCTAGCATTGAAATTTTTAATTCAAGAGTTTTTTCTTCATTTTTATTTAGCCTCTGTATAATCTCTTTATTTTTTCCAATCTCATAAAAGTCTGGACTATCCAGCTCTACTCTAATATTTTTTGCAACTCCTCCTTTATTTACAATTTTTAGAGGTAGAATAAACTCGCCTTCTGTAGTTATTTTGTCTGTTTGTGGCTCAATTAAAAAAATAGGCTCGTTTTTTACTACAATCGGAATCTGCACACTTTTTACAAAGGTTCCGCTTCCATTAAGCCAGGTAAATCTTACATTTATATAAAATATTCCTCCCTCGCTATTTTCTTCTACAGAAAAAGGAAAAGAAAAACTAGATGTGCTGGAAGGTTTAAAATCACCTAAATAATATTTCTGTCCAGCCTTTATTGGAAATTGAGGAGAAGGCTCTGCAGTTACTGAATTTATTGCCGAAGCATCAACATTTTTAATAGTCATAGTTATTAATCCAATAGTGCCTGGTCTAACTACTTTTGGCTCAGTAGTTATATTGGAAATGGATACATCTGCTAATACTATTCCAACCAGTAGTACTAGCAACAAAAAATACTTTTTCATTTTCTCACCTTATTATCGCTTTCAATTTTTCCATCCTTTATTTTTATTATTCTCGGACTTTTTTTTGCAACATTAATATCATGAGTCACTACTATTAAAGTTCTGCCCTCCTTTACTAATTCGTCAAATATTGCTAGAACTTCTTCACCCGATTTGCTGTCTAAGTTTCCTGTCGGCTCATCAGCTAATAAGATGGCAGGGTTATTTATAAGAGCTCTTGCTATTGCAACTCTCTGGCGCTGTCCACCTGAAAGTTGAGAAGGATAATAATTTAGCCTATCTCCAAGTCCAAGGCGCTCAAGTATTTTAGTTGCTCGCTCTATTCTCTGTCTATAGGGGACATTATAAAACATAAGTGGAACTATAGTATTTTCAAGAGCAGTGAGAGAAGGTATTAAATTAAAATTCTGAAAAATAAAACCTATTTTTTTACCTCTAAAATAGGACAACTCATCATCATTTAAAGTAGTTGTATCTGTATTTTCTATATATATTTTTCCAGAAGTTGGCCTATCTAGCAAGCCTAATAAATTTAGTAAAGTACTTTTCCCAGAACCAGATGGGCCCATAATAGAAAGCCGCTCCCCTTCCATAACTTTAAGTGTTATATTATTAACTGCCTTTACCTCCTGCTGGCCCATTTTATATATTTTTGTTACATTCTCTAAATAAAGTATTTCTTTTTTCATATTTCTCACTTGTTAAGTTTTGCAAATAATTTTCTAAGCCTTTGAAGTAGTTTTACATTCTCTATATAATAGTTTTTAAGTATTTTTAGCTGAAGCTTTTCTTCGTTATCCAATGTAGTTTTTTTATATTTATTTAAAATGTCTTCTATTTTTAGCTGGCTAGTGAGCATAAATTCTTCATATTTTTTTCTCATGTGGTCTATAACTAAGCGGTTTATATCTTTATCTATATAATAGAAAAATTCTTTAGTACCTGGGTTTTTAATTTTTTTTACAATTCCTGCTTCCTCAATTTTTTTTAGTTTTAAAAAAACATTTGTTTTACTAATTGCTGTTTTTTGAACTAGTTGGCTCATACTAATTGGTTTGTTAGAAAGAAAAATAACTGTTACTATCTTAGCAGCATTTTCATCAAAATAAATACAATGGCTCATATCTTTTAATGCAGCCATAACCTCCTGCTCTATTCTAGTGAGTTTCATCTTTTCACCTAAATTCTAAAAATTCAAAATATTTTAAATATTCTAAAAATTTCTATTATTATTTATATGAATAAAAGCTTTTAAATATTTTTCTACCATATTTTTTTATGCCTTCAAAAACAAAGGCCTTATTAGATATAACTAGATTTTTAGTTTCAATCATTTTCGGAGTAGGTCTATACTACCAATGGAAAAGCCTAAGGCCATATGATCCGCCAACCTATCCTTATATTGCCGGCGTGGTAGGTTTCATTTTACTCTTTCTTCTTTTTAGAGTATTTTCAAAAGGAGAAGGCTCTGGCTAAGCGCTTGCAGCTAGAGTTTGAAGTGTTTTAAAACACTCTCTCTTTTTGGCATTCCCTGCGCTCCTGGGTGCATAACCTTTGCTGCCGCAGCAGCATGGCCAAACTTTATTGCTTCAACTAATGACATTCCTTCTATTTTTCCGCAAATTAATCCAGATGCAAATGCATCTCCTGCTCCAAGAGTATCTATAACATAAGGAGCGGTATATGGCTCGACATAAAATGTTTTATTTATTGTTGTACAAACAAAAACAGGATTATGGCCATTTTTTACAATTGTAAAAAGATTAAACTCCTTTGATAAATTTTTTGCACTTTCTTCTGAAGCAGAACCGCTAAGAGCCTCAAGCTCTTTTTTATTAACTATTAAGTATTCTGCTCTTTCTAAAATTTTTGCAAGTTTTTCAGCTCCAAGTCTAGAGGCTGCTCTTCCAGGATCAAAGGAAATTGGAATTGAATTTTTATGAGCTATTTTTGAGATTTTTTCTAGCCAATAAAGCGAGGTTCCTGTTAAATGAAGCCAGCAGCTATTTGCTATTTTCTTTTCATCAAATTCTCTTCGATCCTCAATACAGCCTTTATCTTCTATAACCATCACCTGGCCAGTTCTATCTATTAAAATTACAGACAGACCAGTTCTTCCATCTTTAATAATTTTTATCTGGCTTGTGTCTAGTCCGCTTTTTTTAAGCTCTTTTAATAAAAATTTTCCATGGGGATCATCCCCAACATTTGCAATGAGCGCAGCATTGTGCTTGAGCTTAACACAATTTAAAGCCACGTTTGCAGCACTTCCACCTGGCCCTATTTGAGGTGGCATATACATAAAAGTAGTTTTGTCTATTTGTGGCATTTGCTCAACATAATCTCTTATATCATAAACCAAATGTCCTGCACATAAAATAGGCTTATTGTTTTTTGTTTTGCTCATATCTCAACTTTAGCATTAAGTTATAAAAATTTTTGTATGTTACAAAGTCTTTTAAACTTTGAATCTTATTATATTAATAGTTTTAAAAACCTAAGGCCTAGCCAGAATAAGATTGATATTTATGAAAAACCCCTTTAGCTTATTTGCACTTAGATGGATTTTTATATTTTTTATAGGCTTTCTTCTTTTTGTTTTAATTCAATCTCCAGATAGAAACATTCGCTTTGTAGCAGCAGTTTTTTTAGTTATTGTTCTACAACTACGAGAAATAATTACTTTTAATATAGAGGATAATAAACTAAAAACAAAAATCTCAAAGCAAATTAATTTATAGTTTTTCTGCATTCTAGTATATTTATTTAGTATATTTAATATTGTTGCTTGTCCTTGCCCTCGTAGCTCAGTGGTAGAGCGCTTGCATGGTAAGCAAGAGGTCGCGAGTTCAATCCTCGCCGGGGGCTTTTTTTCTAAAATTTTATCACAAACACTTATTTTCTAAAACAAATTCTTAAAACCAAACATTTTTATTATTCTATTGTATAAACTTACTGTCAATTTGTGGGGGTTTGTTCTATGGTAAAAAAAAGCTATTTTTATGCGATTTTATTTTTAACTTTTCTTGTCAGTTATTTTTTTGCACCCCTCCCTCTTATAAATCTAACTATTACTGATATTAGTTCAAATTATTCTCCAATAATTATTACTAACCCGAGCTCTCCGCCTACTGTAAACTTCAATGTTACAACACAGAGTTTTTACGAGGAGGTAGCTAATAGTGTTTTTTTTGAGGAAGGAACCTGTAGTAATGGTGATGAGTTTATTAATATAAGCCCGAAAGTTATTGGTGAGGTTAATTGGTCTATTAATTGTACTTTTGCTCTAAAGGATGCTGAGGGTTCTTATCCCTTAATCATTTATTCTAATGGTACATTAGGAAACCCTACCAACAAAACTTATGGTAATTATTATATTGATTTTACTC
>JAOAJF010000021.1 GCA_026414325.1 Microcaldota archaeon | reverse complement strand
AAGTAAGGATTCTATGATTTTCCACGATATTGCTAAAGCCATTCCAAAATCATTCATTTTAACACCTCCCTGATTTTTAAGGTTTTTGTTTTTCGCTTATTTTTTTTAATATATTCTTTTATTTTTACAAGAAGATTATCTACCATCTCACTACTCATATTATTATCTATCAAACAAAACTATTAAAAATAATTCCTTTTCTATATTTTTATATGCAGGTTGGACCAGTCCCTACAGTATCTAAAACAAGAACTACTCAAACAACCAGAACAAGTTTTGAGCAGTTTAAAAAAGACCTCTCCTCAATAGATTCTTGGACTTTAGCACCTTCCTCTTTTTCAGATGGTCTTTCTATAAAATTTAGTGAATATGGCAATTCCAATCAAGCAAAAATTCTAATAAAAATTCTTTCCAAACATTAAAATAAAATTAAAAAGTTCTTACAAATTCAAATTCTTTTTCAGATACTTGCACAACTATTGTTGTATTATTCTTAAGTGGAATTTCAATCTGCCCATCTATCACAGCATCTGTTTTACAGGTTGATCTTACAAAAAGTTTTACTTTCGTATTTTTATCTACAATTTTTGGTTTAAACTCTCTTCTATAGGGAGCAATAGCAACTATCTGATACTTTTTTGCTCCAGCTTTAAGCTCCTTTCCACCACAGGAATAAGCATAGGCAGTAGAGCCTGTAGGTGTAGAAAATATTACTCCATCAGCAAAAAATTTGTAAATTCTATTTTTTATTTTTAATTTGAACTCAACAATCCTATGCTCTTTATTTCTTATAGTAAGCTCATTTAAACAATCAAAAATTCTTTTATTATTAATTTTTGATTTTATCATTAGCCTTTTTTCTATCCAAAAACCTTTTTTAACCAGATTTTTTAAATATTTTTTATAATTATTTTTTCTTGCCTCCACCAGCCAGCTTTTTGAGCTACCTATTGCAAAATAGGGCTTGAGATACTTATTTTTATAATACAAAAGAGTGCCATCCCCTCCAATACTAATTATTATTTGAGCTTTTAGAGGAGAAAGAATTTTTATTTTATTTTTTTTCAAATAGTTTTCTATATCTTTTTTTATTTTTTTTGTCCAACTTTTTTTCTTATTTATCAATATCGCAACAGAGGAGAGTTTATATATTTTTTTCATTTTTTCACCAAGTTTAGTCTAACTTATTTCTATTGTGACTGGCAAAATAATAGTCTGATTTGCATAATTTAAATTATTGCTTGCCTCTATTTTCAAATATCCAGTATATCTTCCTGGCAACAAATTAGCTATATTGAGCTGTCCTATTTTTGTTTTTGCAGGTTCTAAAACACTTAAGCCACTCTCATTATAAGTACAACTACTACAGCCTTGAATATACAATGTTTGATTTAAAGTTAGATTAATATGTCCATAATTTGTTAATTCTATTCCGGAGCTTGCTGGACTAGAATTAAAATAAAAGCCAGGTTTAGAATAATAAAAATAAGTTGCAGGATAAATTTTAGTTCTGTTGTCATTCCAAATCAAATAGTAGCCTGAGATCTGGGTTGGTAAAAAGTAACCCTCTATATCAAAATTTACTCTGCTACAGACATCTCCAAATTTTTTTAAGTGCAAACAAATAGTTCTATTTTCTATTTTACTTTTTTGTTTATCAACCTCAAAATCAGAATAGTCTAAAAATATTAATTCCTTCGCATCTGGCCCTTGCTGATAAACTCTTTTAGCGGCAGCTGCTAAAGAATCTACAAAATACTCAGCATTCTTTTTTTGTATAATCGCCTCCAGCTGGCCATATAAATCAAAAAATAAAACAATCACTACTAAAAAAACTATTAATAAAACAGCAATCAACATTATATATTCTGCAGAGGCCTGTCCCTTGATTTTCATATTTTTCTAAAGCTATTTAATTTAATATTCTTTTCTAATTTTTCAAAATTAGTAAATTTCTATATCCTCTACTTCTATTTCTTTTCCTTCTATTATAACATATGCAGAAGGACTAATCTTAAATTTTTGATTATTTTTTAAAATATAAAAACACTCGCTTTTTACAAATAATCTATAAGTTCCATCTTTTTGTACTAATTCTCTTTGAGAAATATCTTCTAATTCCTCCCTCAAATCAAGATAATAAATATTTGAATTTACTTTTTTTATTTTCCTCATCATAACATTATTATACACATTTAATATTTATAAATATTTTGGTAAAAAGTGGATTTTTAAGTTTAAGGATTTTTTCTAAAAAATAATTTAGGTTTAGATAAAAAAAGAAAATAAAAAAGAAATAAAAAATAGCTAAAGTATTGTTTTTTAAATTATTTTGTATAAAATTATTTATTCTAATTAGTGTATTTTAGTATAAGGTGAAAAGATGGAAAAAATTTTTGCATCTGCCAAAGATTTAAAAGAAGGAAAATATATTTTAATCGACGGAGTTCCTTGCAGAATAGTAAATATTGAAAAATCCAAGCCAGGAAAACACGGAGCTGCAAAAATGCGAATTACTGCGATTGGAATTTTTGATGGCCAAAAAAAGCAGTGGCTTGGTCCTTCAGATCAGGATATTGAAATACCAATTATTGAACGCTCCAGCGCTCAAATACTTTCTGTAAATGGCTCTGTTGCTCAATTGATGGATATGAAAACTTATGAAACTTTTGAACTACCAATTCCAGAAGAATTTTTAGCTGAGGCTCAAGCTGGTAAAGAAGCAGAATTGATTATCTCTATGGGCAAAAGAGCAATTCAAAGAATAAAATAGGTGGTTTTTATGAATTTAAAAATAGAATCAAAGCTAGAGGAACCCCTCTATCAACGAACTAAACTAACTTTTTTAGTAACTTTCGATGGCCCTATTCCAAAGAAAGAGCAAATAAAATCTTCTTTAGCAGCAGTCCTGGCAGTTTCTCCAGAAAATTTAATTCTACACCCTTTTAGAGTGAGTGTTGGAAAGCAAGAGCTAAGAGCAACTGCTTATCTCTATCCATCAAAGGATATTGCTCTTAAATACGAAAAAAAATATATTTTAATTAGAAATGGGCTTTTGGCAAAAGAACAAAAACAGCAAAAAGCTAAGAAGCCGACCAAGTCCTAATTTTTTTGAGGTTTTACTATGGTAGAAAAAAAGCAAAAAACTACAAAAAAAATAAAGCCTTATCAAAAAAGAAGATTTTGTCCAAAATGTGGTGCTCCAACAAAATTAGCAGAGCATAAAGATCGAAGAGCTTGTGGAAAGTGCGGCTACTTTGAAAGAAAATAATTTAAAAATATTTTATTATCTTAGCAACTGAGGCGCAAATAGCATAATTAGCCCAAGTATAGTCATCAAAACCCCAGCTATTAATTTACAGAGCTTAGCATACTTAGAACCAATTCCTTGCGCAACTGCAAATCCAGCCATAACAAAAATAATTATATCATCGATCATGTAAAAAATATCATAAAGAAAAATGTAAAAATATCTTTCAAGCTCACTTATATTTTTTAATGCTAAAATTTGAGTAAAAACTGCAGGAATTGCAGAAGAGCATAAAAATTCTATAGAATTTATAACAAAAGCTAAGAAAATAATTGAAACTATCAGGCCAATTGTAAGTGGGTCTTGAATTATTTTTTTAATTATTGATGTTGTTTTTTTGTGCCCTTCTTCATCCACAACCTTACAGGCTACTTCTCCCTTTGTTGTGAAATATTCCTTTAGATTCAGTAGCCCAGTACCTAAAGCAAAAAGCCCAATAAGTACTGTTATTATTCTAATATAGCCTAAAAGTAAAAATGCATTAAGCCAGGCTGTCATAAACAAAAAGTACAATACTCCAGATGCAAACAAAAAGCTTCCAATTATAATCCAAAATTTTCTTCTATCATTTACTTCTAGAAGTATTCCTATCATATAAACTAAAACCCACATTGCACAAGGATTAAACCCATCAACAAGGCCTAATGTTATTGCCAAAACTGGCAAAGATAATTTAGTAAGGTCAGTTTTTCCAACAATTGGCAAATCTAAAACAGTTTCAAGCTTGGTTGTTTTTCCATTCTTTATTGAATTATTCCAATACGAAGAATTGTTTAAATAATTTTTTAGCTCAGCTAAAATTTGTTCTTTGCTATGAAAACCAACCAATGCTTTTTTTCCTATAATCATGGTTGGAACTCCCAAGGAAGAGCTGCTCAAGCCAGCTTCTTTTGCCATCGATTGAAATAAAGAAAGATGTTTTGGATTAGAAACATCAATATAAACTACTGCCAAATCTGAAATCTCTTTTTCTATCTCAGCAACAATAGGCCTTTGCTGTGCACAATGAGGGCAAGTTGGAAGATAAAAATAATATAGCTTTAAAGCACTCTCTGGCTTTTGCTGCTCAGTTACTAATTCTCCTCCAATCCCACTATAAATTATCACTACTCCTAAAAATACTAAAAATGCTAGTAAGTAAAAGTTAAAGGGCTCTTTAACAAATTCCTCAACACTTTTTATTATTTTTTTTAAACTCATTCTCTCTTCCTCAAAATAAAAACAAAATAAAAACAACTAAAGATATATAGTTTAGTTATTATAAACTTTTAGTTAAAAAACTTTCCTATTAGATTACTGGATTAATAAGTCCCATTCTTTCTATTCAAACTATTTTATCTTATAGTATTTATCTAACTGGTCAATTCTCCATTTTTGATCATAAAAAACTTGCTCTGGCTCTATTTTATATTCTAATAATTTTGAGGCACAAACAGCGATCATAGCACCATTATCTGCATTGTATTGGTCCTGGCATGTTTTTGCTTCAGCTTCATGCTCGCTTGCCATAAGAGCAAGTTTTTTTATAAGCTCTTTGTTTTGTGCAACTCCTCCACAAACAATTATTTGTTTTTTTCTTGTTAGCATTAATGCTCGCTCAGTTGCTTCGCATAATTCATCAAAAGCTACTTCTAATAATGAGTAGCATAAATCCTCTTCTGGAACTTTTCCAATCATTTTTGTTGCATAGGTATATAATCCACTAAAAGAAAAATTCATTCCTTTAACAGTGTAGGGCATTTCATAAAAATTTTTACCTTTTTGAGCAAGTGCAGCTACTACTGAGCCATGGCCAAATTCTTTGCCAAGAGCTCTAGCAAACATATCAAATAAATTTCCTAAGCCTATGTCTAAAGTCTCGCCCATCACTATAAATTTTAGTTTTTCTTTTTCAATCAATATCTGTGTATTTCCTCCACTAACATATAAAATAAGAGGGTCAAAAAAACCTGTTTCATATTTTGTTATTTCTACATGAGCATGTGGGTGATTTACTGGAATTATTTTTTTGTCATACTTTCTAGCTAAAAATTCGCTAACAATTGCCCCAATTTGTAGACAGGGGCCCATTCCTGGACCTGCTGAATAAGCTAAATAATCTATATCTCTTATCGTGAGATTTGCTTGTTGCAAAGCTTCCAAAATTGTTTTAGATGCATTTTGAATATGAAAATCTGCTGCTTTTTTTGGAACTATTCCTTCTTTGAGTGGTTTGTAAAAAGATTTTGTATTTGCTAAAATTTTATTTGTAAAACTATCAAAAATTCCTATCCCAAACGTGTGCGCAGTAGATTCTATTCCAAGTATTTTTACCATCTCTATCCTCTGAGCAAGCTAATTTTCTTTCCATCAAAATTTAATATAACGTCTTTTTTTGCTATTGTTTTTCCAATTTCATAACTTTTTATTCTATGCTTCTTTGCAATTTCAAAAATTTTTTCAGTTTCTGTTGCTGGAGCTACTATTACAAAACCTATCCCCATATTAAAAGTTCTATAGCATTCAAAAGGGTCTTGAACTATATTAAAAATTTCAGCAAATATTTCTTTTGGCTGAGGCATTTGCTCTAAATAAAATCCATAACCCGAAAATTTTATAAGTCTACTTAATTTTGAGAATGCCCCACCAGTAATGTGAGCAAATGCACTTACCTTACAGCTTTGCAATATCTCTAAAGCAATTGGACTATAAATTCTAGTTGGCTCTAACATTTTTTTACTCCATTTATTTATATCTAATATTTTTCTTGCAAGGCTAAAGCCATTGGAATGCAGACCACTAGATTGCAGGCCAATTAAAACCTGCCCCTCTTTTATTTTTGAGCCATCTAAAAATTTTTCTAACTTACCAATAACAGTAAAAGATAAATCATAACCTATTTTATCTTCAGGATTTTGTAACATATCTGGTATTATTGCAGTCTCCCCACCTATCAAAGCAACATTTGACATTTTACAGCCTTTTATTATTCCTTTTATAATTTGCTCAAGCAAAGCCTTATCATCTTTTGCAATTGCTATATAATCTAGTCCAACTATTGGTTTTGCACCAACGCAGACTATGTCATTTACATTCATTGCCACTGCATCAATTCCTATGCTATCATGTTTATTTAATTTCTGAGCAACCAGAATTTTTGTTCCAACTCCATCACAATGAGCAACGAGCTTTTGATTAGAAACATTAAAAAATCCTCCATAGTGGCCAGCTATAAATTTAGGAGTATATTTATTTTTTGTACTTAAAATAAGTTTGTTTATTTTTTGTTGTATTTTTTTAATTCTATCTATATCTACGCCGCTTTTACTATAAGTAATCTTTGCCATATTTAAAATATTTTACCAGTATTTAAAAACCCCACCCAAGCCTAGCAAGGCTCAAAATATTTTTAAATCTTTTTTTTGTAGTATTTTAAAGGGGTGGTTAGATGTTCGGAGCTAACAATGCAATTATGTCTATAGTATTCTACATAGTAAAGCTCTTGCTAGCAATCTTTCTGTCCACATTCACCATCTACTTGGGTCTTCAGCTTTTTAACAAGATAACAAAAAAAGTAGATGAACTTGAAGAAATCAAGAAAGGAAATGTGGCAGTTGCAATTGTGTTAGTATCAATAGTTTTGGCAATTGCATCTATTGTACAGGGAGGAATTGAAAACATTTCTTTGCTAGTAAATCCTTCGCTACCATTTAATTCGCTGCTATTTGGAATGGTATTTGCAATTGGTCAGCTATTAGTAAGTGTTGCAGTAGCAGTAATCACTATTTCAATAGCAATCTATATGATCGGAAAGATTGCCAAAGGCCTTGACTATGAAACACAGATTAAAAAAGGCAATGTAGCAGTAGCCCTGCTAGTGGGTGGAATTCTTCTAGCACTCTCTTTTGTAATAAGAGCAGGAGTTTCTGCCTTTAGCTTTATCTAAATCTAAGATAATCGGCCAAAACTTTTTTTATTTTTTTATTTTTTTGTTTTATTTTTTTGCTTTCGAGGTGTTTAGTTTGGAACAAATAAAAATAGCTGATCTAAAAGCAGGTTTAAGTTCAATAGTAGTTGAAGGGCAAATAACTTCTATACAAGAGCCAAAAGAAGTTATTACCAAATATGGAAACAAGATAAAAGTTTCACATGCAACTTTAGCTGATGAAACTGGTTCTATAGATTTAACTTTATGGGGTGAGGATAGCTCCAGATTCAAAGTTGGAGATAGGCTTTTAATAGAAGATTGCTTTGTTAGTGAATTTAAAGGCAATCTACAGCTTTCCATTAGAAAAGGAGGAAAAATAAAATTACTCTAAATTATTTTTATCTTTTTTTATTCAATTTTTTATTAAAAATTTTTATTAAGAAAGCAGAAAGTTTTTATTTTTTGCCTCTTATATTTATTATACAAACTATTTAGTTAAGTCTCTTTTGTTTAATCTTGTTAATTTTTTTTGGAGGTGGTTTTATGGCAAGATTAGAAAGTCAGCAATCCTCTGCCCTGCCAGAGGGAACAACTAGGATTATAGGAAGAGATGCCCAAAGAACAAATATAGCTATAGCATATGCAATAGCCTCCATTGTTAGAACTACTTTGGGTCCAAAAGGAATGGACAAAATGTTAGTTTCTGATTTAGGAGATATTGTAATAACAAATGATGGGGCAACTATTTTAGAAGAAATGAATGTAGAGCATCCAACTGCAAAAATTATGGTTGAGATTGCTAAAACTCAAGACAAAGAGGTTGGAGATGGTACAACTACTGCAGTAGTTATTATGGGTGAGCTTTGCAAAGAGGCTTTAAAATTACTAGACCAAAATCTTCATCCTTCCACTATAATCAGAGGTTACACTCAAGCAGCTGCAAAATGCGAAGAATATTTAAACACCCTCTCCCAGAAAGTGAGTATTGAGGATAGTGACTCATTAGAAAAAATAGCCCAGGTCTCTATGGGTTCAAAATCAATTGGTGTTGGAAACACAAAAGAATATTTGGCAAAACTTATTGTAAAAGCAATAAAACAAGTAGCAGAAAAAAAGGATGGCAAATATGTAATAGACGAGGATTTAATAAAAATTGAAAAGAAAGCAGGCGGCGAGATAAAAGACACAACTTTAATCCAAGGTGTTTTAATAGATAAAGAGGTAGTTCACTCTGGAATGCCAAAGGAAGTGAAAAATGCCAAGATTGCTTTGGTTGATGCAGCTTTAGAGATTGAAAAAACTGAGATGGATGCAAAGATAGAAATTACCTCTCCAGAGCAAATGTCCTCTTTCTTAGCGCAAGAGGAAAAAATGCTAAAAGAGATGGTAGAAAAGATCGCAAACACTGGTGCAACAGTTTTGTTCTGCCAGAAAGGAATCGATGATATGGCCCAACACTTCTTAGCAAAAAAGAAAATCCTAGCAGTAAGGCGAGTTAAAAAATCAGATATGGAAAAATTAGCTAGAGCTACTGGTGGAAGAATAGTCTCAACTTTGGATGATCTAACCGAGCAGGATTTAGGCTATGCAGGCCTTGTTTATGAAAAAACAATAGCAGGAGAAAAAATGGTATTTGTTGAAAATTGTAAGGATCCAAAATCAGTCACCTTGTTTGTTAGAGCATCAACTGAGCATGTAGTTGCTGAAACTGAAAGAGCAATAGTGGATGCAATCGGTGCAGTTTCCTCTTCAATCGAGGATGGGAAGTTTGTTACTGGTGGTGGTTCAATAGAAATGGAGCTTTCTACAAGACTCAAAAAATATGCGGCAGAAGTTGGAGGAAGAGAGCAACTTGCAATAAGTGCATTTGCTGATTCGTTGGAAATTATTCCAAGAACATTAGCAGAATCTGCTGGTATGGATGCAATAGATGCATTAGTGGAACTACGCTCAAAACACCAAAAAGAAGATGGCAAATACTTTGGAGTAAATGTATTTAATGGCAAGATAGAAGACATGCACAAATTAGGTATCTTTGAGCCAACAAAAGTAAAAAGACAGGCAATTGCTTCTGCAGCTGAGGCAGCAAGGATGATCCTAAGAATAGATGATATGATTTCTTCTAAACCCAAGCCATCCTCATCCAAAACACCCGGTCCAGAAGAAGGCGGATTAGAAGACTAAAAACTCAAAACTAAAAAACCAAACTAAAATTTTTTTAATTTTTTTATTTTAATTTTTTATTTGATGAATTAAACTATAGCTAAACTAAATTAAACTAGCTAAACTAAAGGCGATCAGATGAACCTGATAGTTCTTGGAGTATTTGTTTTATCTCTAGCTCTAATTTTTTTTAGAAATTTTTTTTGGAACATCTCTCCTTGGAAAGTTATGGCTAGTGCTTCTTTTATCCTCGTTCTAACCGACACTATTTCTATTTATGAAGCTTTTTCTTTTGTTGACTGGTCAGTTATTGGCTTTTTATACTTTATGTTTGTGCTATCAAAAGGATTTGAAGAAAGTGGATTTTTAAACAATTTTTTAGCAGAAACTCTAAAGTATTTTAAAAAACCATTTTTCATTTTTTTAGGTTTTATTTTTTTAATTGGTTTTTCTAGTGCTCTTTTATTAAATGATACTATTGCTATTGTAGGAACTCCTCTATCCTTGCTTTTATCAAAATTAAATAATATCAATCCAACTCCATTAATTGTTGCTTTACTATTAGCTATTACTATTGGCAGTGCTCTCAGTCCAATAGGAAATCCACAAAATTTTATTATCTCCTCTTCAGCTCAATTTTCTGGACAAAATCCATTTATAGTTTTTTTTAAATTTTTAGCTATTCCAACAATCTTTTCTTTAGTAATCCTGGCTATTTTGCTTTGGATTTTTTTTCCCTCTCTTAAAAACTTAACAAAAACACCACTTAGAACTTACTCTAAATCACAGGATTATTTGGCAGCAAAGGTTGCATTTTATAGTTTAATTCTACTTTCTATTCTAAAAATATTTTTTAATTTTCACCTATTTTTTATTGCTTTTATTCCTGCTATAGTCTATTTACTTCTAACTTCTAAAAAACACCATGCATTTGCAGCAGATTTTCAAACATTAGTTTTTTTTGCAGGGATGTTTATTTTAATGGAGACTGTTTTTAGAGCTGGAATTTTTGATTTATTTTTTCAAAGTAAGGATTATCTATCAAATCATTTTACAATCATTTTTTCAAGCCTTATTTTTTCTCAGTTTCTATCTAACGTACCTTTTGTAACTCTTTATCTAAAAGCAGTCAATTTTTTGGATATAAAACAGCTAATTTTGCTAGCTGCTAGCTCCACTTTGGCAGCAAATCTAACTATTTTTGGAGGGGCAAGCAATATTATTGTACTACAAAATTTAGAAAACAAAGCTCGTTTTCCACTCAAAGAGTTTATGCTTTTCGGACTTTTAATAACAATAATAAACCTATTTTTAATTTTATTGTGGTTAAATTTATTCTAAATTTAAAAAGTTTTATTTAGCTTATTAGGCCAGGCAAGCAAGGGCAAGCGGGGTTAAAATAGCCTACCTTAGTTGTTAGCAAAAGTATATAAATATGTTGTTATATATTATATTATTATGTGTTAATTATTATGGGGTGAAAAAATGCAATATATTCAAAAACTAAAAGAAAAACTAAACAAAACTAAAAAAAATATCTCTCTATTCTTTAAAAAAGCACTTTTAACAACAGCTATTTCCTCCTCTATTCTCTCCTCTTTTCCTTCCTGTCAAGAGAATATAACTACTTTAGAGTTTTCTAATAAAATTAAAAAACCTCCTGTAAAATTGAATTATAAACAACAAAGAGTTGCACTCTTAAATCTTCAAACTAATCGATATATTGTATTAGATAGTAACATTACAAAACTTTATAATCCTAATCTCAAAGATAGTATAGAGGTTTATGTGCAAGAGCTTAATGTTAGTCCAACTATTAAAAAACCCTATGCTACAATTACTTATAATGCTAATGGTTGGCAAACGAAGAACGTTTTCATTTCAGATACTCTCTTTTATCAGTATAAAGTACTTGACTTTGAAGCTAACAATGGAGAGAAAAAAGGATTAGTTATAAATTATCTTCTTTCTAATCCAAATCATTTTGTTTATAATCCATATCAGATTTTAGGAGAAGGCAATAATATTTTGGTTTTTTTTATAAGAGATCCAACAACAAATAAGTTTTATACTGATAAAGTCTCTATAACTTTTAATAATACTCATCAAAATATTTTTGTTGGCACAGTTTTAGGCATTACTTTCTTATTTTATGATTCTACCTCCAAAATTTGGAATAAATTACCAACAAATGTTGATGGTATTAATTATATCGCTTCCTTCTATATTAATACCCCTCAGAAAATAGATGCCAGGCTAAATATATATGTGGATGACAACAAAAATAGCTTTAAACAAACAATAAACTTAAGTCTTAATAGTGGCCAGAGCGCAAGATTCTCCGTTAATGGCAAAGAGTTTTATCTAACAATTTGTCCTATAATCTATAGCCTTCAAGGTATTTTAGGAGCAGGGAATATAACAAGCTATGTTGTTTCTTTGAAAACTTCAGAACTATCTCCAGAAGAAAGTTCCACTCACACTAATGAGACTAATTTAGGATTTAACTTTGCAGATGGGACTACTAGCTACACTATTATAATTAATTTTTCTACCAAGTAAATTAAATTCTAGAGAAAGCTTTTAGCAAAAGGGAAAATTTGGGCAAACCCTTGGTAAATAGCCAACTGGTGCCTTCTGCCTTGGATCGCTTGCAGCCGTTGGCTATTTCTATCACCCCAACTTCTGCTCCAAATCCCAAATTTTGCTAAAGCTTTCTTTTCTTTTTTTTATTTTTTGTATTTAATGGTTAGTTAAGTATAGCTTATCATTTTTTATTTTTTATTGTAAATAATTATCTTGGGTAGGTGAGAAAAAATGAAACAAATTTCAGTAGTAGTGGATAACCAAATAGGAAAATTGGCAGACATCTCTTTTATTTTGGGAAAATCCAAAATAAATATTGATTCGATTTCTATGGGAGAAGCAGCCGGCAAATCAATTATTCATCTAACTGTAAAAAATTATGAAAAAGCTCTTGAGCTTTTAAAGGCAAATGGTTATGAATGTTACTCTTCTGATGTGTTTTTAGTAAAACTAAAAAATTCTCCAGGAGAGTTGGCAAAATTAACTAAATTATTGGAAAAAGAAAAAATAAATATAGAAAATGTAACTGTAATAACTCAAGATTCAGAAAATTCTCTATATTCAATCAAGGTAGATAAAACACAAAAGGCAGAAAAAATTTTAAAAAACAATAACTACTTAGTCCAGGAAAATATCTAATCTTTATAAATAAAAAGTTTGATTAATATAATTACTCTACTTAGCCCCCTCGTCTAGTGGTAAGGACGTCAGGCTCTGGACCTGAAGGCATCGGTTCAAATCCGGTGGGGGCTAAGATATTGGGCCCGTGGTGGAATGGCTAACACGTCTGCCTTACACGCAGAAGATTCTGAGTTCGATTCTCAGCGGGCCCATTTAGGCATAAAATTATAAATTTGTTTTTATAAACTAAATAATTAATCGAGGTGAAATAATGAAATTGCAAAACTGTAGCTCTTGTGGCCAGCAAACAAGGGAATACTCTATATTAAAAGATCCAAATTCCGATGGTTTTGTAATACGCTGCAAGCACTGTAGAGAACTTTCTATACCTTATACTTTTCCTTCTTCTATAAAAGGGCCATAACTTTGGTGAGAAAATGGGAGATGTTTTAGTAAGGTTTTCTATCATGCCTGAGGATATGGAGCATTTTGAGACATTAAAAGAGAATATTCTAAAAAAAGTAAAATCTATTTCAATTATAAAAAAATACGATATAAAAGAACAAGATATAGCTTTTGGGATGAAATCAATAATACTAAATGTAGTAGTTCCTGACGATGCTGGAGGGGCTGATTTAATAGAGCAAAAACTATCGGAAGTAAAATATCTCTCTTCATTAGAAGTAACTTCGATGGATAGATTGTAGTTTTTCTGTTTATGCTTCTTTCAATACAACTTTTAAATTGGAAGTCCCATAAGGACTCTATTCTTCATTTTAGGCAGGGCACTAATTTTATAGTAGGAAAAATGGGTAGTGGTAAATCTTCAGTTGTAGATGCTATTTGTTTTGCTCTCTTTGGCACTTTTCCAAAACTTAGTCGAAGAGAATGCACTATAAAAGACTTAAAAAATTTCAATTTAGATCCGCCAACAAAAATAATTCTAGAGTTTTCTGCCAAAGAAGGGGATAAAACAAAAACCTATAAAATTATTCGAGATATTTTTGAGTCTAAAGCTTGGCTATATTGTGATGGAAATCTTATTTGCAGCGGAACAAATTTAGTAAATTCTCAAATCGAAAAGATAATTAAAGTAAATTACGAGCTTTTTACAAAGGCGGTTTACAGCGAACAAAACAATTTAAATTATTGGTTAGACCTCTTGCCATCTAAAAAGAAAGCACAATTAGATGAACTTTTTGGAATAAATAAATTCGAAGAAGCACGAGCTAATCTAATTAAATATGTTAATAAAAAACTCGAAGAAAAAGCAATGCTTCAAGCT
>JAOAJF010000020.1 GCA_026414325.1 Microcaldota archaeon | reverse complement strand
GCTTTATATGAGGGTTTAAAGTGTGTTTTGAATCTGAATATTGTTTCCCCTCCAGTTGGAGGAGGAGTACTGAACGATATTAAATTCTATTCAACAAAAGATGAAGAAAATAAGAGAATTAGTTCCTATGAAGAAGAAGGAATAATAATAATATATACCAAACATCCTTTAATTCTAAAATATAAAAACCAGCGAGACTATAATAAATATTTGGTATTTGTGACAGATTTGATAACTAGAACATTTCTAGAGGGGATTGGAAGAAAAAAAATAGAGAGAAGTTCCTCGGCTCTGCCTTTACTTAATCTAGATGATAAGCAAAGAGAGATAGATAAGTATGTAGAAGAAGAGTATTATAAAAACGGAGTAAAACTACATGAAATTTTTTATATGTATATGAAAGGATTAAAAAGAAAATAATAACACCAAAAAAGCTTTTAATGTTAATGATAAAAAATAATTTATATGCAACAGCTTTTTTATCAAAAGGGTGGGGATAAAACTCAAACAGCAGTTCCCATAGACGCCACAGACGCTAGAGTTGAATGTAATATAAATGGAAAAAACTATTTCTTAGAAGTAAGAAAAAATAATGAATACACCCCTGCGGTTATAAAAACGACTAAGACTTATGGAGAGGTAACAATTACAGTAAGTCTTGCTCCCATAATGTTTATAACAACCTTTGAGAATTTATTGCAAGAGCTTCAGAAAGCAGGGGTTGTGATTTCTCGCTCCCCTACTTTTGATTTGATTACTGGCTCTTCTGATAAATACTATGTGATAGTAATAAATGCTACTGTTGAAAAGGATGGTAAGCCAGTAGTAGATAAATATAGCTCTAGAATTATTCTCATAAATGAAAGTAGAATAAATGATATTAATACAGAGTTTTATATAAATGATATACCTTTTCTTATTAAAAGTCTTTATCTACAAAAGGGTCCAAGTTATACTCCAGAAGAAGAAAAAGAAAAAAAAGAAGTAGAAAAAGAAGAAGTATTAGTCTATCCAAACCCTGCTAAAAGAGGGGAAATAGTAAATATAGAATTAAGTGGTTTACAAGGGAAATATGATATAGAATTGTATTCTTCTACTGGGCAGAAAATCTGTAAAATAGATTCTATTGCATTATTAGAAAAGGGTGAGAAAACAGCCATAAACTTTAAAGTCCCAGAAGGTTTGGCTGCTGGAACTTATTTTATAAAAATTGAACAACAAGGAAAAACAATAACTTGTTCATTACTAGTAAACTAATAAAAGAGGTTGAGAGAGTGGAGAAATTTAGATATAAACCTAGAGTAGAGGACTATGAGAGATATGAACAGCTAAATAAATATCTTCTAAAGAGATTTAGAGATGCTTTTTTAAGAAAAGATCTAGAAAGAGCATCTCAGTTCCTTTCCTTAATAAATAAAAATAATGAGCATTTTGAAAGGGGTTTTAAGCCCTTTGAGCATGATAAAAATCCACCCAAAAGAGAATTTTTTAGACACCCTCTTGGAGATTAAAATTTATAAATTTTAATTTCCAAACTATTTTTGGGCTTATTTTCCCTACTGAAAATTATGAAAAAAGCAGTGTTAGTTTTAGCAGATGGCACAGAAATTTATGCAAAAGGTCTTGGAGCAACAACAATAAAGGCAGGGGAATTAGTTTTTAATACTTCCATGACAGGATATCAAGAAGCTTTAACTGATCCTTCTTATGCTGGCCAAATTCTTATAATGTGTTATCCGCTTATTGGAAACTATGGAATTAATAAAAAATATGTTCAGTCTTCCAGAATATGGGTAGAAGGATTTGTTGTAAAATGGGCAGAGAAAAAACCTTCTCACTATCTTTCAGAAGAAAACCTACATTCGTATTTTCTTAAAAACAATGTTGGCTGTATTTATGATTTAGATACACGAAAATTAGTAGTAAAAATACGAGAGTATGGAGTGATGAATGCTGCTTATCAAATATATGAAAAAGAGCAAAAACCAGATATCCAGCGACTGCACAAAATGGTAAAAGAATTAAATTATTCTAATATTAATTTCGTTCCTCAAGTAAGTACAAAAAAGATTCAAACAATTGGCCAGGGAAATAAAAAAGTTGTGCTGCTAGATTATGGAGCAAAAGAAGGTATAAAAACACAGCTTCTAAAAAGAAAGCTAAAACTAGTTATCATGCCCTATAATTCTACTGCTAAAGAGGTATTAGAACAGGAGCCAGATGGAATAGTTCTTTCTAATGGACCAGGAGATCCGGCCATATTAAAAAAAGAAATCGAGCAAATAAAAAATCTTATAGGAAAAGTTCCGATTATGGGAATATGCTTAGGAAACCAGCTTTTAGGATGGGCTGCTGGGTCAAAAACTTACAAACTAAAATTTGGCCATAGAGGTTCTAATCACCCAGTATTAGACAAAAATTTAAACAGAGTACTTATAACAACACAAAACCATGGATTTGCTCTAGAGCAAGATTCTCTTCCAGCTGATTGGGAAGTTAGTCATATAAATTTGAATGACAACACAGTTGAAGGAATTGAAAACAAAAATAAAGCAGCTTTTGCTGTACAATATCATCCTGAAGCGCAACCTGGCCCACATGACTCGATGTATTTGTTTGATAAATTTGTAAAGATGCTGTAATGATGCTGTGATTTTATGCCGCTGGACAAAACTATAAAAAAAGTTGTTGTGATAGGTTCTGGGCCAATAGTAATAGGCCAAGCTGCAGAATTTGATTATTCTGGAAGTCAAGCATGCAAAGCTCTGAAAGAGGAAGGAGTGGAGATAGTACTACTAAATTCTAATCCAGCTACAATTCAGACAGATCCAACCATTGCAGATAAAATATATATCGAGCCTATAAATCTAAATAGTTTAGAAAAAATAGTACAGAAGGAAAAACCAGATGGAATAATTGCAACAATGGGTGGCCAGACTGCACTTAATTTAGCCTATGAATTTGGCAAAAAAAAGCTTGATAAAAAATACAACTGCAGATTTCTTGGAACTGGATTAAAAAGTATTGAGCTGGCAGAAGACAGAGGAAAATTTTGTGAATTTTTAAAAAAAATAGGGCAGCCAGTCTTAAACTCTATTGCAGCAACAACAAAAGAAGAAGCTTTTGAGTTTGCTAAAGATTATCCGTTTCCTCTAATCTTAAGACCAGCTTACACTCTTGGTGGGACTGGAGGAGGAATAGCTCACAATAGAGAGGAATTTGAAAAACTTCTTGAGCTTGGTTTTAGTCTTTCACCAGTGCATCAGGTTTTAATAGAAGAAAATGTTCTTGGTTGGGGAGAATTTGAATATGAGATGGTAAGAGACTATGCAGATAATTGTATTACTATTTGTAATATGGAAAATATTGATCCGATGGGAATTCACACTGGAGAATCAGTAGTGGTTGCCCCTTCCCAAACTCTTTCAGATGAGGAACACCAGATGCTAAGAACTGCTGCTATAAAAATAATTAGAGGATTAAATATAGTTGGTGGTTGTAATATTCAATTTGCAGTAAATCAAGAAACTGGCCAATATGTAGTTGTCGAAGTAAATCCTCGACTTTCCAGATCTTCTGCTTTGGCTTCAAAAGCAACTGGTTATCCTATAGCTAGAGTTGCAGCAAAATTAGCAATAGGCTACAGGCTTGATGAGATAAAAAACATGGTTACAAAAACCACCCCAGCCTCCTTTGAACCAGCTTTAGATTATGTAGTTGTTAAAATTCCACGCTGGCCATTTGATAAAATGCCTTATTCTAATAGAACCATAGGCACACAGATGAAGTCTACTGGAGAAGTGATGGCAATTGGAAGAACTTTTGAACAAGCTTTCTTAAAAGCCCTCTCGTCATTAGACCAAAAACTTCCAAATCTATCTAAAGAAGATATTATATTTCATATGAAAACTCCAACCGATTATAGATTTTTTGCAATATTTGAAGGTTTAAAAAAAGGAATGAGTGTAAAGCAAATAACTTCTATTACTAAAATAAATCCTTGGTTTATTCAAAAACTTAAAAACATCGTAAAAATGGAACAGACTATAAAAAAATTTGGACTAAAAAAAGAAGTAATAAAAAAAGCAAAAAAAATGGGATTTTCTGATTCCTTTATTGGAAAACTTTGCTCTAAAACAGAGGACGAGATAAGAGCTTTTAGAAAAAAATATTCAATTCTTCCTACTTATAAAATGGTTGATACTTGCGCTGCTGAATTTCAAGCAAAAACACCCTATTATTATTCTGCTTATGAAGAAGAAAATGAAAGTAAGCCCTCGAGTAGAAAAAAAATAATAGTTCTTGGTTCTGGACCAATTAGAATAGGGCAGGGAATAGAATTTGATTATTGCTGTTGCCATGCTTCATATGTTCTTAAAGAGATGGGCTATGAAAGTATTATTATAAACAATAACCCAGAAACTATTTCAACTGACTTTGATACTTCTGATAAGCTCTATTTTGAGCCTTTGGATTTTGAACATGTAATGGATGTAATCGAACTAGAAAAGCCAGAAGGAGTAATAGTTCAATTTGGTGGACAGACTGCAATTAATTTGGCAGCAGAGCTTGCTAAAAGAGGTGTAAAGATACTTGGAACCTCGATGGAATCTATAGATATTGCAGAGGATAGAGAACTCTTTAGACAATTTTTAAATAGGCTTGGGCTAAATCAGCCAAAGAATGCGACTGCTATTTCAAAAGAGGATGCTTTGCTAAAGGCAGAGCAAATAGGCTATCCTATAGTAGTAAGACCATCCTATGTTATTGCTGGGCGAGGAATGCAGATAGTACATGACGGCCAAGAGCTTGAAAAATATATAGACGAAGCTGTAGAGGTTTCAAACAACAAACCAGTTTTATTAGACAAGTATCTAGAACAAGCTTTAGAATGTGAGGTTGATGGAATTAGCGATGGAGAAGAGGTTTGGATAGCAAATATTATGGAACATATTGAACGAGCAGGAATACATTCTGGAGATGCATCCTGTGTTGTTCCTCCAGTAAAATTAAAAAAAGAAGTACAAGAGCAGATAATGCAAATTACTACCAAAATGGTAAAAGAACTAAAAATAATTGGAGCATTCAATATTCAATATATTGTAAAAAACGACTTGGTTTATGTAATAGAGCTAAATCCAAGAGGTTCAAGAACTATGCCGTTTTTATCAAAAGCATTAGGAATTCCAATAATAAAAATGGCTACTCAACTTATAGTAGGCAAAAAACTAAAAGAGCTCAAACTCCCAGAACCAACTATTAATTACTATGCTGTAAAATCAGTAGTGTTTCCGTTTTTAAAATTGCCTGGGGCTGACTTTATTTTAGGCCCTGAGATGAAATCTACTGGAGAATCCATGGGGATTGATAAAAACTTTCATATTGCTTATTACAAAGCTTTGTTGGGGGCAAATCTAAAAATTCCAAAAAAAGGAACAGTTGCTTTTTCTTTTAAAGAAGGGGACAAAGAAAGGTGTAGACCTTTAGCAGAAAAACTTCTTGAGATGGGTTTTGAAATAGTTGCCACCAAAGGAACTGCTAAATATTTAGAAGGGTTAAATATAAAAGTTATAAAAAAGATTTCTGAAGGCGAGCCAAATATCGTATCTGAAATAAAAAATAGAAAAATAGATGCTGTTTTTAATACACCAAAAAAAGGAGGACAACCCCAGACAGATGGATATGCTATAAGGCGAGCTGCTTTGGAGGCAAACATTTTGTGTATTACAAATTTTGAAGCAGCTGAAGCACTAGTAAATGCGATGTATGAAATAAAAGATAAAGAATTAGATGTTTGCGATCTAAAAAAATATTGGGCTAATAATAAAAAATAATTGATGCTTTTTTTAACTTTTTAATTTTTCTTTAAAAAGGAAAAAAATAAGAAGAGAGCAATTGAAAAAAGAACTATCGCTCCTCCTGCAGCTATATCAAAATAATAAGATAGAACCAGCCCAACAGCTACAGCTAAAAGTGCAAAGACAGTAGAATAAAAAATCATTGAATTAAAATTTTTTGCTACTAAAAGAGCAGTTGCTGGGGGCAAAATTATAAAAGATGAGGCTAGTAAAACTCCAACAATTCTAATAGATAAAACTACTAAGATGGCAGATAAACAAAGAAAAATTAGATTTAGTTTAGAGGTTGGAATTCCTGCTATTTTGGCCCCAACTTCATCAAAACTTGCAAAAACCAATTGCTTGCCAAATAAATAAATTAAAACACTTAAAACAAGTGCTAAAATAGCGGCTAAAATAACATCCGACCAATCTAGTAAAAGAATATTTCCAAAAAGATAGGAGTGAATATCGCTATAAAATCCGCCGCCTAAGGATATTAAAATTATACCTAAAGAAAGAGCAAATGAAAAAAGTACTCCTAAAGCTATATCGTTTTTTATTTGAAATTTTTCTTTTAAAATGACAATAGAAAAGGCTGCTAAGAGCGAAAAAAGTACTGCTATAGAATATGGGTCAAATTCGAATATAGCTGAAAGAAATAGACCTAAAGCGATGCCACCGAAAGCGATATGAGAAAAACCATCTCCAAATAAAACCATTCTTCTTAAGATTAAAAATACTCCAACTAAAGAGGAGGCTAGTGCTACAAAAAATCCACCCAAGATTGCTCGAATTAAAAATTCTGGAATTAATTCGATCATATTTTTTCCACCAAGGACAGGATTTGCTCTTTAGATAATTCTGCTGTAGATTTATCAAAAATAATTTTTTTATTTAATACTAAGATTCTGGAGGCATAATTTAGCACTTGGCCAATATCATGACTTATTAGAAAAATGGTTATTTTATTTTTGTTTAGTTTTAATAAAGTCTCATAAAACAAATTCTCTGAGGAAAAATCCAGATTTGCTGTTGGCTCATCTAAAATAAGAAATTGTGGATTTGAAACCAGAGCTTGGGCTAAAAAAACTTTTTGTCTCTGACCACCAGAAAGCTCCCCTACCTTATTATCTTTAAATTTTTCTAAATTTAGCATTTTTAGTACGTTATTTGCACGTTCTACATCTTCTTTGCTATAAAATTTAAAAAAACCTTTTTTTGATTTTAGATTTCCTAATAAAACGAGCTCAAAAACAGAGATTGGAAAGTCCAATTCGAATTCTTTTGTTTGAGGAACATAGCCTACTTTCTGCCATTGAGAAAATTTTGTTGGGTCATAAGAAAAAAGAAATACTGAGCCTTTTTGTGGTCGTAAAAGACCTAAGGAAAGTTTTGCTAATGTACTTTTGCCTGCTCCATTATGGCCTACTAAAGCTACAAATTCTCCTTCAAAAATAGAAAAATTGACTGAATTAAAAACTTCTTTTTGACCATAAGAGAATTCAACGTTTTTAAATTCTAATACCTTATTCACAATCCAAACCCTTTTTTAAATTGTATAAATTTTTTTTCATTTTTGTAATATAAATTTCTTTTTGTTCTAAGTCTAAAGGTTCATAGTATTCTAAAGTATCTAAATATAAAACAGTTGAATTTGTTTCTTGCGCAAAAATTTTTGAAATTTTTTGTGGATAGCCTATTTCAAAATAAACTACCTTTAGATTTTGTTCTTTGGCTTCTTTTATCAGGGTAAAAAAATATTTTAGAGACACTTCCGAAGAAGAAGGCTCAAAACTTCTTATTATTGCTTTTTGAGTTAAATTATAATCTGATGCTAAATAGCCAAAAGCCATATGGGATAGAAAAAAATTTTTTTGTTTGCAATTTTTAAGCTGAGTAAAGTCTCTGTCAAGTTCTGCTAATTTTTTTAAAAATTTTTCTTTATTTTTTAAAATCTGAGTTTTTAGTTGCGGATAATTGGATGTAAGCTGATCAGCTACTTTAGAAGAAAATAGAGCATATTTTTTTGGTGAAAGCCAAAAGTGTGGATCTAATGAATTTCCCTCCTGGCTTAAGGTTGTAAATTCAGAAGCATCTATAACTGAAATATTGTTGTTTTTTTGTTTGATAAGATTTAGTGCTTTTTTTGCCCACACATCAAAATATTCTGAGGTATAAATAAATACTGAAGCATTTTTTAAAATTTCAATATCTTTTGCTCCTGGCTCATAAAAATGCGCATTTACAAAAGGTTTTTGTAAAAGAACTATATTAAAATCCTCACCTGCTAATTCTTTTATTGCACTATAGATTGGAAAAGAAGAAACAACTATTGTAGGAGAAAAAGTTGTTGTATCTTTTTTTATACAACCTAAACAAAAAACTAAGAAAAAAAATAAAAGAAAAAGGATTTTTCTCATAATTTGTTTTATCTATAAAACATTTATAATATTTAGTTGCTTGATTAGAAAGAAAAGTTTATAAATTAATTTAAAAATATTTATTACAAAGGCGGATGGGTGAAAGAATATGGATAAAAAAATAGAAGAATTATACAATACTTTAAAGAGTTTTGGACTTTCTCAATTAGATGCATCGTTAGTAGCAGATTGTATAAATATGAAAAAGGAGTGTTCTTGGCAAAATAATGATCCGATAACTGATCAAGCAGTAGAGAAAGCAAATAAATTTATTAAGGAAAATAATTTTGGTTTTTCTATCAGCGTTAGCCCCTCAAGATTTGATAAATATATTTGGGAGGTAAAAAAAATAAGATAAAAAATGAAAAGAATTTTAAATTAGTATTAATAGTTATATATTATGCTTCAGACAGAGCATAAAGAAATAGAAAAAGAAAAAACGAAAAATAAATTTGAATTATTTTTTCCAAAAGATTTTTATGAAGGATTAAAGGCTTTACTAGAAAGAAAAAAAACATTAAAATTTAGTGTACTTGTAGATGGAAAAAATATTGGAGAGATGAGTTTTTCCCTCCCAACTAAAACTAAGGATGTAAATGAAATTAAAGGAATGATTGAAAGTGGGTTGCAAGAATTACTTGCACAAAAAAATATAGAAGGTGCAGTACATCTTATTAGATTAGTATTTATTCCTGAAGAGGGGGAAAAACAAGAAGTTCCTCAAGAGGCACCTATTGCTTTGGACATATATGCTGAATCTCTAAATAGAAAAAAAGAATTTGATGAACAGAAAGATAAAATAGAGGGAAGAGGAGTGCTGGTGCCCATAGTAAAAGAAGAAAAAGAGGGCTATGTGGTAATTTTTCCCTATCCGCAACAATTTCCACTGGAACAAATATCTAGAGAATATATAGAAAGGGCATCTGAACCTGAAATTAAGAAGATTGGGGAAATTCTTAATAGCATAAAAGAAAGTGAAAGGAAAAATGTAACTGTTTACATTACAATAGAAGATTATACTAAATTAAAAGAAAATGAAACAATAAAAGAAAAAATATTAACAAATTATCAATCAAAATTTAAAAGTTTAGAAGTAAAATTTAAAGTACTTACAACTCAAGATATAGCACAATTAATAGAGGAAGGGGCTATAAAAGAAAATCAAATAGATAACCTGAAAAATGCATTAATAAATGCAAAAAATAAGGATAATCAAAGTGTATGGACAGACAAACAAAAACAGCAAATTTTAGAGTCAAACCAAGAGGAATTAAAAGAATTTTTAAAGAATAATTATGCTGAGCTTTATTTTGAAAAAAATGTTAGAGATAAATATCCAATACTTGAGCAAATTTATAATAATTATAGAAAAATAAATGTTGAGCAAGGGCCACTTAATATAGAATTTGATAAAAACAACTTAGAGATTTTAAATCCTAATCGGGTCGAACTAGTTTTATATGTGAAAGTTTTATATGGTAATGAAGAGGAGAAAAAATATTCTAATAATACTCAAAAATTTAAACCTTTAGCCTATTAAGATAAAAAAGCCTTAGACAAAGAACAAGAAATTTTGATAGAGATGAAGAAAAAAGAAAAAGATAGACCTCTAGAAGATAGACTTCTTTATAAAATAATTTTTATTCCAAAGAAAGAGGAATTACAAAAATTTAAAGGGATTGTTTTTTTTGATTTTTCATATCATGTAGAAGAATTTATGGGGCCGATAGGAGAAAAAATAAAAGAGAATGTTGAGCAAAATCCAGAAGGTAAATTTATAGAACTTAAGAAAAATGAACCTAAAAACTATAATTTAGCTATTAAAGAATTAAACAAAACCTTTGAGAAATATTTTGGAAAAGAGGAGCTAAGCCAAAAAGAACAAAAAATAATAGAAACAATTAAACGCGATGGTATTACTATAATTGGAGATCTTGCCATTACTGACCCAAATAAAGTGTTTGAACCAGAGGAGTTTAAAAATTTTTTGAAGAATTGCTCTAGATTAAAGGAGGATGGAATAAAAATCAGATTTTTAGTTATAGCCCCAGAAAAGTTTACTTATAATTATAAAGGACAGAAAAGGGAGAATACTATAGAGCAAAGAATCGAGGAATTTTATAACATTGAAGGGATGGAAAAAAAGAAAGAAGAAAGAAGAGAAGGGTTAGAATATTACAGGCTTGCATATGAAAATAATTCTATTGAGATAGTCTATATAAATTCGGATGAAAAGAAATTAGAGGATTTGGAAAAAGCATTAAAATACTTTATAAAGTAAACCCGATTATAAGAACAATTACTGTTTTTGAAATTTCTTGATTAGGAACTAAACTAGTAGCTATACCTATTCCAACATATTTAACATTTCTTTTTAGAAGTATTTCCTTATGAGAATTAGATTTAAGAAAAGAATTTATTAAATATTCTATAGAGTTTTGATTTAGAGGAGTGTTGTAAGATATAGCTATAGCCTCTCCCAAATTACAATCAAACTTAGCTAATGAAAGAGCTCTTGAAGAAAATGGATTAAAAGGGGGGTTGTGAATAGAAGTAAAATTTGAATCTGCTAGTTGTTGTGCAAATTTTTGTGCAACTGCACAAAAAGTACTATCTAAAATAAAATTATTAACCAAATTATGATCTTTTCTTATTTTTTTAAATTCTTCAAATGCAACCAAAACGTTTTTTGAAAAAAAGTTATATTCCTGCTGTAGTTTTTGATTAGAAAAATTCTTCAGAGATCATTTGTTGGTGGTTTAGCTAAAGAAAGAAAATTTGCTAATGCTATAGGCAAAATTGCTGTCTTTTTCAAATTCATAATTAAATATTTAAATTAACAGGTATATAAAGTTATATCTTGTAGAACAATATGACTAAAGCTATTGTTTTGGTTTTGAGCTAAACTGCAAGAGATAGAGCCTTTGTATTTCTTGGCTTGTGGTAATTTCATCTATACCTTTGTCTGTTCTAATAGAAAGCATTCTTGGAAATCTTAGAGCAAAACCCTTGTTATTTTTCCAATTACAAGTATGAATCGGGGAGAGAGATATTTCATCTGCAGTTATACTTACAACAATTTTTGGCTCAACCCAAAAATCTGGAATTAGATTTGAAATAAGTTGTGGTGGTTTTTTATCTATTTTTATTTTTGATAAAATGTTCTCTAGATTTTTCATTTCTTCTTCTGAAAAACCAGAGCCTAATTTTGCAATTGTTTCTAATTTTTGTGTTTGAGAATTTTTTACTGCTACCAATAATCCTCCAAAATTAAATTCTGCTCGCTGTCCTTTTCCTAAATAATAACCAACTATAACTGCATCAATGCTATCAGCAAGTTTACCATAACTTTTTTTTAGTTTTATCCAAGCAAATTCCCTTGCACCAGCAATATAAGGTGAGCTTAAATCCTTTGCGATTATTCCTTCTAAACCATTTTTTATACATTTCTCAAAAAAGTTTTGTAGCTCTGCTGCATTTGAAACTAGTTTTAAATCCGAATGAAAAATCGGTGGTTTTTCTTTAATAAGGCGTTGGAGTTCTTTTCTTCTTTGCTCAAACGCTAAATTTGAATAATCTATTCCATCAGCATACAAAAGGTCAAAAACAAACAGATGCAAAGGCAATTCTTGCTGCATTTTTTCTATTTGATACTTTCTTTTTCTTTTGATAGTCATCTGAAAAGGATAATATTTTTTTTCTTTTGGATTATAGGCCACTGCTTCTCCTTCAAATATACAACTATTTAGAGCTAAACCTTCAACAGCTTTACATATCTCTGGAAAAGATGCACTTACTTTTTCTAACTTTCTAGAATAAAGCTCTACTCTTTTTCCTTCTTTATGTATTTGTAATCTAAAGCCATCGTATTTTGCATCAGCTGCACAGGGGCCTATTTTTTCAATAATCTCTTGAGCATTAGAAAGACGCTCTGCTAAAGCTGGCCTTAAAGGAGAAAAGACTTCTATTTTAAATTCTTCTATTTTTTTATAATCAAATAAAGTATATTCAGCAACTTTTCCTAAATCATTAGAAAAATTAAAAGCTCTCTCGATAGGATAGCGAATTGTTTTTTTAAATTGTTCGAAAACAAAAATATAGCCATCTTCTACTTGCTTTATTTTGCTAACTTTTAATAGGGCTGTTTTGCCCTCTTGGAATACCAGCGAAACATTTTTTTCTTCTAAAAATTCTAGATCTGTGGATGATTTTATGTTTAGTTCCAGGGTTGGAGAGTCTAAAGCACTAAGAGCTTGAGAAGATTCAAAAGAATAAAACTGAGAATTATACTCCAAGCCGTTTAGTGAAGAGAGAATTTTTTTTATTCTGATACTAGCCAAAGAATCGATTATTGTAGGTTCACCAATACCTAAGCGCATGGTTCCAACACAAAATCTTGCTAAATATTTTGCTTCGCTTGGACTAGAACTATTTAAAAGCTCTGAAAGTTGCTTTAGTTTTGCTTCTTGACTGCCCTTGCCAGAAAGTTCAGCTAAAGACTTTAAAATAGAATAAACTTCTGCTATTTCTAATTTTTTTTCAAAAAGGGAAGCTTGTAATTTTTTTGTAAACAATTCTTGAGCTACCAGACCAATATCTCCTTTTTGTTTAAAGAGTTGTTCTATCTTTTTTATTGGATAGCCAGTAGAAAAAGAAATTGCATCAAACATCAACTTTATTCCTAAACCTAATTCTAAACCATGATGAGAAGGAAGAAGTAAACCTTCTGAAAGATAAATTACTGGTCTAACTTCTTCTCTTTTTAATTTAGATAATAATTCAGCAAATAGCTTTGCCATTTCTAATCTAGAAGAAGTTGCTTCGATTTTTTCCCAATAGCTACAAAGCTCACTAAAAAGCATATAAGAACTACTCTAAATAAAATAATAATTTTTTGCATACAAAAATAAATAAAAAACTAGATAGTATAATAAATATAAATGGGAGTTTTTATGGATGTTTACAAAGACCAATTTGTTGAGATCAAAGATATTTTAGATGGAAAATATGAACAAAAAATAGTAAAAATAAGAGGGTGGGTTTATAGGGCTAGAGCTTCTCAAACAGTTGCTTTTGTAGTATTACGAGATAGCACTGGAATAATTCAATGTGCAGCAAAAAAAGAAAATTCTTCAGAACTTTATCAAAAGGCAAAGGATGTTTATTTAGAAAGTTCTCTAATGATAGAAGGAATAGTAAAAAAAGATGAGCGAGCTCCTGGAGGGTGGGAATTAGAAGTAAAGGAAATAGAATATATTTCAAAAGGTGAGCCTTTTTTAATTTCAAAAGATAAGTCTACAGAATTTTTATTAGATATTAGGCACTTGTGGCTAAGAAGTCAAAAACTAACAAAAGTTTTTAAGCTCAGACATTTTATAGTAAAGTACTTAAGGGAATTTTTAGAAAAAGAAGGGTTTTTTGAACTTCCTCCTCCCATTATTACTCAATCAGCCTGTGAAGGTGGAGCGACAGTTTTTGAACTTAAATATTTTGATCAAAAAGCATATTTGAGCCAATCTGGACAGCTCTATGCAGAAAGCTATATTTATGCACTAGAAAAAGTCTATGTTTTTGGGCCTTCTTTTAGAGCAGAGCCTTCTAGAACTGTTAGGCATTTGACTGAATATTGGCACTTGGAACCAGAAATGGCTTATTACAATCAGGAAATGAACATGCAGCTGCAAGAAAAAATGATTGTGGATTTATGCCAAAGGCTTGCAAAAGAGCAAGACGAGCTTTTAGAGCAAATAGGCCAAGAGCCAAAAAAATTAAAAAAAATAACCTCACCTTTTGAAAGAATTAGTTATAAAAAAGCTATTGAAAAGTGCCAAGAGCTTGGACTTAAAATAGAATATGGCCAAGATCTTGGAGCTGATGAAGAATATGCATTAACAAAGGACAAAGAAAAACCAATATTTATTCACAATCATCCTAAGGAATTTAAAGCATTTTATATGCGTGAGGATCCAGCCAATCCTGGTACTGTTCTTTCAGATGATATGCTTGCTCCTGCTGGGCATGGAGAGATAATTGGTGGAAGTGAAAGAATTTGGGATGAAAAAGAACTTGTTAGAAGAATAAAAGAGCAAGGTCTAAAAGAAGAAGACTATCGCTGGTACATAGATCTTAGAAAATATGGCTCTGTGCCTCATTCTGGTTTTGGAGTGGGAATAGAAAGGCTAGTTAAATGGATTGCAAATTTAGAACATATTAGAGATGCTATACCCTATCCGCGAGTAATAAATAGGGTTTATCCTTAAATTAAATTTTTTTATTTGAAAAATTTTGTCTTTTTATATCCTCTTCAAAGCGATGTAGTAGATCTTCTAAATTTTTATAAGTTTTGCCAAAAACCTCGAATGAAAGAGAGGGACTTGAAATATGTCTAGAGCCAAGTTCATAAAAAGCTTGTTTTAGTTTTGTTAGTTTGAATAACATTTGAGGATCTTTTGTTTGCTTTTCTAAAATATTTATCTTCTCAACATTTTTTTCTATAGCCTGGCTAATAAGTTTTGCACTATAGGACATTTTTAACACCCCCACTGCCAAAAACTATTATTATATATTTTGCTGGCAATAGTTTAAATATGTTATTAGAAGCATTAAAAAAACTTTATATAATAACCTTGGAAAAAAATGGCTTGAATGAATCTGATTATAATAAATTAAATGATGAGCATAAAGCCTTTCTTTATAAAATAAAAAATAGATATTTTTTAAAAAACGAAAATCTAGAAAATTATTTTTTCCAATTTTATAATTATAAAATTATTTTGTTATCCAATGTTCCCTGCCTTATAGATTATTTAAAATCAAACTTTCTAAACTTCACTAAGATAGTTTCTAAGAAAGAGATAATAATCACTTTTATCAAAAATAAAAATATCTAAAGCTTTGTTATTTTGGCTGTAAAGTGAAAAAGGAGTATTTACAAATAATGTTATAATT
>JAOAJF010000001.1 GCA_026414325.1 Microcaldota archaeon | reverse complement strand
GGATAGATAGGGGCCAGTAATTCCACCCCCATACTCATAAAAATTAGCTAAATTATATAGAGTATATTTTAGATCACCTTGTTCTTGATAGAATACATTTCTTGTAGGATACTTTTGTTCTGTTCTACGATCAAGATAAATAGAAGCCCATGGAGATAGGTCCATACCAAAAAAAGTGTAAGTTGGGTTAGTAGAATAAATTATATCTTCGACCAAGTTTATTGGTTTTCGAACGGTAATTTCGCCAGGTGCTGTAGGACCAATTGTAAGCTTTCTTGCAGCATTAAGTGGATTGTTAATACGTAATATCTCGTTGGAACAATAATTTAAATATTCTTTTGCCTTCTCTGGACCGAATTGATTATAGAGCATTTTTGCCTTGTTGATTGTGATGTTAAATAAAGTTAACATCATAGTATTATTTGAAAAGTTTGCTTTTGAAAATTGTTCAATTAAGTTTTTTATTTCTTCTTCACAAAAATAGATAAAACCATTGTTATAAATAGTTAAACGTATATTTCCTGAAGATAAATGTAAAAGACTATGTGTTAATTCATCTAATTTATTTGGATCTACTTTTTTATGTAAACTATTGAATATATTGACGGTTGCATTCAGGTCAGCAAAATTTAAAATTGCAATAGCATCTGCATCATTTCTTAGAGCATTACCATCAAAGATTTCACTTTCCGGATTTATCCTTTGATAAGAGATAGCAGATGCGGTTTGAGCAGAAGATCTGGAAATAGCTGGAATAAAATCTTTTCTGGAAAGACTGGAAAGATTCTTTACTAAATCTGCGAATTTCTGCTTGCTTTCTTCTATTTTTGAGGCTAGGATAGTAAATAAAAAATTATCTAAATTAGGATTTGAAAGAAAAGCATTAAAAATAGTGTCTATATTTTTTATAATATTTTTTATATTTTTATATGAAAGCTCAGAAAGTCCTATAGAACTCGGGGAAAAATAAGTAGAAAAAAAATCTTTAAATGGTTCTTTTAATAACTCTTCTTTCTTAGCTAAAGCAGCGTTAGTATATGGAAAATTATTAAAAAAACTTTGCGAACTATCTTCATATGTAAACCTCATTATTTCACCTTCTAGTTATTATTTTTTGTTTTTGAAAAAAATAATTGTACCATTTTCTTTATTTATTTCGTATTTGATCCCATTTTTATTTAGAAAAATTATGAAATCACTATAAATGCCCCAATTAAGGAGCGACTTCTTTAAATCATCATAAGAAAATGAGATGGATTCATTTTCTATTTTTGATAGAATTTTCGTTTTAAGCTCTTCATAAGTATCAGGCAATTCTTCTTTTTTCTCTTCTTTTTTCACTGTTGGTTGTTCTTTTTTCTCTTCTTTTTTCACTGTTGGTTGTTCTTTTTTCTCTATTTTTGGTTGTTCTTTTTGTTTATTTTCTTTAGATTCCCCAGCGATAGCACTCTGGGGTTTTTCTTTATCAACATTTTTATCAGAAGTGTCTTCTTGTTTTTTGTGAACAATTGCGTCAAGTGGGATTTTCTCTTTTATTGTTATTATTGCAGAATTTGAACTTTCCTTTTCATTTTTAAATTTTATAATAAGCTCATGAGAAGATGGGGTATATTCCGAACGATAGAAATTTGATGATTTTAACTTATTAGTGAATATACCAACCAGGTTCTTCTCCTCATCCTGTGAAAAACCCGCAAATACGATCTTAACCTCGTTATAAGATTTTATTAGATTTATAAAAGAATTGATATCAGTTTCTTTAGATAGATCCAATTCGATAGTTAATGACTCAGTAACTTGATTATTAGAAAGTTTCGGTAGAGGAAGAATGATTGCGTTTTCAGTAATTAAAAATTTTAAATTGGGTGTCGATCTTTCTAATTCTTCTTTTATCTTATTAAAATGTTGAGTATCTTTTCTACTAATATACCCATACTTTAAGAATGTATCAATTAGCTTATTTTTTTCTTGTAAAAATTTTTCTTGTAAAAAGTTTTGCTCATTTTTTAAAATGGATGATAAAATGAAACCTAACTCTTCCCGTACTAATTTCCCATATATATCAGCTAACTTGGATAAATCATTCTCATTTCTTATTACACCAACAAAATTTGAAAAAAAAACTAGACCTGGTAGATAATTTTTACTTGAAAACCATTTTAATACAAGTTCAGCGCTGCCAATAGGAAAATTATATAATTTATCAAGACTATAAGTATTTAGAAGACTATAAGTATTTAGAAGATCAGCAGAAGAATAAATCAGATTTACCCAATTCTGAATTTGTGTAAGCGAAAGATTAAGATTTGAACCCTTATATATTTCTGATTCTTTCTTAAAGTTATCAAATGCTTCCCCTGAGATAGATGGGATGTAAGGGCCTGGAGTTACAACTTGTTTTTCTTTATTTTTTTCTTGAAAATACATAGAACAATAAAAACACTAAAATATAAAAATGTTTTTTTAAAATTGATTAATTTTAAATAAAAATTATATAAAAGCTAAACCTAAGATTGCTCCAACCAAAGAGCAGACCAAATTAGAAGTAGACTTATTTCCTATTCCTTTCTCTTCTAAAACTCCTGCTAGGGAATCAGCCAAAGAACCAAACAAACCAATAAAAGCTATGGTGAAAATCTTCCAAGGCCCAATTAAATCAAAAAATAAAAAATGTGCAAATAAGCCTATAATTAAAGCTCCTACAAAAGACATAAATGTTCCAAAAGAAGAAATACAGCCACTCTGACCGTTCCTCGCCTTTTTTAAAGTTGCTAGGTCTATTGGAGGAGGGCCCAATACACCAAGTTCTGAGGCAAATTTATCAGCAGTTATTGCTGCAACTGAACCAATATAAGCACCTATTGGATTTAGCCCAAAGTAAGGTAAAAACACAATAGAGGTTGGAACTAAGCCGTTTGAAAGAACATTTTCCCAACTTCTCTCATGCTCATACAAAGCATTTTCTCTCTTTTTTTTAGAGCCATATCTGGTTACAGCTACTGACAAGACTAAAAAAATTAGAAAAATTATGAAGAAATTAGTTGAGCCAAAAATCAAAACAATTAAACCAAAAAGTATAGCTAGGGTAAGTCCAACAAAATCTAATAATAAAGGATTTGGCATTTTAGTCCTCCTTCTTGGAAGCAAAGGGTTTTAGAATTTGAGCTGTCTTTTTTAGAGCTAGTTCTACTTCTTTTTCTGATTTACAGCCAGTGCAAATTATTTTTCCATTTTTAAACAATAGTAGGGAAGATTTTGGCTCTTTGAGTTTAAAGATTGCTCCTGGAAATTGCTCTGGTTCATATTCTACATCATAAACCTTAAAAGAGATAGAATAAAGATCTAATTCTAAATTTAAATCTGCTGAAGCAACGATATTTTCTATTCTAAATGTTGGTTTTATAACAATTGCCATTAAAACACCCTTAAGCGATATATTTAAAAAGGAACATAGTAAGTTTAAAAACCTTCCTGCTTTAAAAAGTAGAATAAAAAGAATAAAAAGTTTAAAAAGAGTAAAATAAAATAATATAATTACAGCTTTCTTAGAGGTAGTAGTTTATGAAAAGGTCAAAGGGAAAAATGTCAAAAAGAACTAGAAAGGTTGGTAACAATGCCCTAAAGCTAACAGCAAGCGTATTGGTTAAAAAATACGAGATTGGCCAAAAGGTCGCAATAGTTCCTCATCCTCGTTATCCTGCTGGGATGCCCCATCCAAAATATAAAGGAAGAGTGGGAAAAATTATTGGAAAAAAGGGAAAAGCATACGAGATAGAGATAAAAGATGGGGAAAAAAACAAGATAATAATTGCAAATTGCGAGCATATAAAGGAAGTATAAAGGTGGGTTAGATGGTTGGAAGAAAAGAATTAGAGATAAAACCTATTACTTTAGCAGAAGTTTATGAAATAATGCAACAAAGGCTTCAGGAGTCTGAAATAGGTTATGAACAGCAAACCACTCTCTCCTATGTTGAAAAATTTAAAAAATTAAATAAAAAACAAAGCCAGGAGCTTATTGAAAAATTATTAGAAATTGAAGGTATGAATTTAGAAACAGCTATTAAAATAGCTGATATCTTGCCAAAGTTTAAAGAAACTCTTTTATTGATATTGGCAAAAGACAAAATAATTTTGGATGATTCAAAAATAGAACAAATAATGAAATATGTAAAAGAATACGAGGATAAGGCTAGATACTCTTCTTCTTCAGAAGAAAAAGAAAAAGAAAAAAAGGAAGCTAAAGACAAAAAGGAATAGGCCAAAGAATTATATAAAGTAAAGAAGAAATAAAATAAGGGTAGTTAAATGGAGGAAGAAAAAGAGGAGTGGGGTTGGGTTATTGATTTTTTACCCTATGGAAAAGCCGATCAAAAAAACAAAGAAAGGCTTGTTCAGTTAGTAGGAGAAAAATATTTTATATTATTAGAGGGAATTGCCAAGCAAAATGTTGAATTAAAATTTGGCTCAAGAGTATATGTTGGAAAAAATCAAAGAAATGAAATTGAAAAAATAAAAAGAAGAATAGATTATAATGAGTTGACCTCAACAGCAAAAGCTGAATTAGAACCAACATTAAAAAAGATAGTGGAATTTAGAGAAAAAGACTTTGTAAATTTTTATAATAAAGCCGGCCCACTCTCAATTAGATTGCACCAACTGGAATTTTTACAAGGGATAGGAAAAAAACACCTAAATCAGATTTTAGAAGAAAGAGAAAAAAAGCCTTTTGAAAGCTACGAGGACATAAAAAGAAGAATAAGTTTTTTGCCAGATCCAGCAATGATGATTGTAAATCGAATAGTAAAAGAAATCGAAGGGAATGAAAAAAACTATTTATTTGTAAAACCAAAAAAAATCCAATTTAAGGATAGAGGATGAAGACAAAAAAAACTAAAATTTTTGGACAACATTTTTTAAAGAACGAGGATGTTTTAGAGCTAGAAGCAAAAATAACAAATTTAGCCAATAAAGAAGTTCTTGAGATCGGGGCTGGGGATGGAAGACTTACTAAAAAGCTTTTAGAACAAAGACCAAAAAAAGTACTAGCTATAGAAATAGATAGAGAGCTTTGCTATCAATTAGAAAAAAAATTTAAAAATGAAATTAGCCAGGGAAGACTTGAAATAGTAAATGAGGATTTTTTAAACTTAGATATAAAAAAAATTGATATAATTATTGGCAATGTTCCATACAACATAAGCAGTAAGATTATTTTAAAATTGCGCAAAATAGAGTTTGAAAAAGCAATTTTAATGATGCAAAAAGAATTTTGCCAACGTCTAGCAGCACCTCCAGCTACCTCAGAATATGGTCGAATTAGTGCACTAGCTCAGGCTTATTTTGATATTGAGCAAATTGCACAAGTATCAAAAGAAAATTTCTATCCTAAACCCAAAGTAGATTCGCAGATAATTATGCTCAAAAGAAAAAAAACTCCAAAACTTTCTAAAAATTTTGAATTAGTTTCAGCTGCATTATTTGCCCACAGATTAGCAGATGTAAAAAATGCTATAAAACGCTCAAGACATTTCTTTGGTTGGACAAAAGAAGAAGTTGGGGAAAAATTAAAAAAATTTAAAAATTATGATAAAAAAGTATTTATGCTAAATTGGCAGGAAATAAATCAGATTGCTAAAAAATTGGTGGAATGAGTGTATCGATGGCTTAAAAAGATAAAAAAACCAGAATACAAAAAAGAATATGAACTATATAAAATAATTCTTTTTTCAGTAAATGAAATTTTAAGTATAATAATTGCTTTCTTATTTTTTTTAAAATATGGAAAAGAGTTTAATATGATTTTTTTGTTTTTTATAATAACTTTCTATTTGCTATTAAATCTCTATTATTCTCTAAAAAGTGTGAAGGCAAAACAAGGATTAATTTTTTTAAATATTTTAATTTTGCAATATATTCTTTACCAACTTGTTGAAAAAAATATTTATTTTATAATACCAAATGTTTTGTTTTTTTGGTTTTTAAAAGAGGATTTCTTAATTCTATTCTTTGTTTTTGATGTAATTTTACTTCTATTTTTTTACTATCTAAACGTTATTTACCCATCCCATCGTTATGAAAAATAAAATTAATCTAGTTTTTGGAGTTTTCTTTTTTGTTTTTGATTTTCTTTGAGGGGGGTTTTTTCTATTTTTTGTTCTTCTGGAGAATGAGAAAGGCAAGAAGGCTCATCTAAAGAAATATGATATTTTTGCTCACCTATTTGATAATTAACAGTAGCTGTCTTAAAAGCTGAGGATGGACAAGAATAGGAAAGTTTTTGAAATGGTTGAAGTTTTTCTTTTCTTAAAACAATTTCATCGTTTTCTAATTTTATTTTTAAAACAACATTTTCTAATAAGTCCTTAGAAGCCTGAAAGGTTATTGTGAGCTGTTGGTTAGCTGAAGTTTTTGAAAGAGAGGGTTCTTTTATATTCATATTCTTATAAAGATTGAATAATAGATACACCAAAATAGCTGAGATTAATAAGAGTAGAAAAAATCCAACTACAAAGAATTGTTCTGTAAGATTTTGCTCTTCTTTTGTTGATTGTTTTGTATCTTTAATATAAAGTGTTTTTGACTCAGAAAGGTAAGAAAATTTCCAAAGTCCTGGCTGATCCAAAAAAATTCTTGTCTGCCCAGATTGATCAAGCTGTTTAGAAAAAGTTGAACCATCAGGCCGAGTTATTTCAAGAGTAGCATTTGAGCCATTTTCTACTAAGATTTCTACACTCTGCCCAACTAAATTTGCCTCAGAAAGATAAATAGAAGAATAAGAAGAGCAAAGAAAAAAATAAACAAGAAAATTAAAAAATAAAAAAAATAGTTTGGATTTCATAAAAAGATTTTAGGACATTGCTGGTTTTAAATTTTTTTGCAATTTGCTATCTTTTAGAGCCAATATTCTAAGAGCTAAAAAGGCAGCGTTTTTTGCATTATCTATTCCCACTGTAGCTACTGGAACTCCTGCTGGAATGTTCATAGTTGATAAAAGTGCATCTAGCCCATCCAGTTTTACATTTAGAGGAACACCTATAACTGGTTTTATTGTTTTGGATGCTACAACACCAGGCAAAGCTGCTGAAAGTCCTGCCATTGCGATGAAAATATCTGCGTCAGAGTTTGTTACAAGCTCGTCTACTTTCTTTGGATCTCTATGGGCTGATGCAACCTCAACTTTGTTTTCTACTCCGTATTTGGTTAGAATCTCAGAGCATTTGTTTGCATGCTCTAAATCGGACTGGCTTCCAACCAAAATCAAAACCTTTGGCATTTGCTCACCTCCAACTAAATTTTTTTCCAACTAATTTTTCGTATGCTTCGATATATTTTTTAGTAGTATTTTTTATTATATTTGGTGGAAGGGGTGGGGCTGGTGGAGTTTTGTTCCAACCAGTTGACTCCAAGTAATCCCTTACATATTGCTTATCAAATGATGGGGGGCTTATTCCTTCTTTATAGGTGCTTGCATCCCAATATCTTGAAGAGTCTGGAGTTAAAACCTCGTCTATTAAAATTATTTTGTCTTCAAAAAAACCAAATTCAAATTTTGTATCTGCTAATATTATTCCTTTTTTGAGTGCATAATCTGAAGCTTTAGTATAAATTTCTATACTTTTCTCTTTTAAAAATTCAAAGGTGTCTTTTCCCACCAACTTTTCTGCTTCTTTGTAAGAAATATTTTGATCATGACCAACATCTGCTTTTGTAGAAGGAGTGAAAATTGGTTCAGGAAGTTTAGAAGCTAGTTTTAAACCAGAAGGAAGAGGAATAGAACAGACCGACTGCTTTTCCAGATATTCCTTGTAACCAGAACCTGCTAAATATCCTCGTACAACACACTCTAATTTTATTGGTTTTGCTCTTTTTACAGCCATCGCCCGAAGCTCAAGTCTTTCTTTTCTTTTTTGTAAATTTTTTGGAAGAGAAAAATCCTTAATATAGTGTGAATCAATAACTGATTTTAAAAAATTAAACCAAAAAATCGAAAGTTGGTTTAAAACTACTCCTTTATAAGGAATACCTTGCTCAAAAACAACGTCAAATGCACTGATTCTATCAGTGCAGACCATCAAAAGCGTTTTTGAATCCAAAACATAGGTGTCTCGAACTTTTCCGCTCGAGAATTTTTCCAAAGGTAGAGAGGTTTTTGTTATTACATCCATTTAGACCACCCTGCTAAAAATATTGCTAGCATAATAATAAATAGATTAAAAAGAGAGACCTTTCGTATTTCTTCTAACCCATCCAACTTATAAGATTTGTAAGCTAATGCAAAAAATGCAAATAAAGAAATTAAAATTAAAGAAATAGAAAAGTAATTCCATTCTAAATCATCAACTAAAAATAAAAACAAAAGAATATAAAAACAAAAAAGTAAAAAAAGCAAAGAAGCATAAAATGCTGATTTCTCTTTTCCTATTAAAATAGGGAGTGTTTTTGAGTTTCTTGTTAGGCTATCTCCGTGCATATCTTGAATAGATTTTATTATCTCCCTAGCTAGCCCTACAAAAAATGCTCCAAAAAATAGAAGAGAAACTGAGGCTGGAAAGTCAAGAGAATTGGTACTAGAAACATAACCAAAGGGAAAAGCAATAGCCATACAAAGAGCAATAACTATGTTTCCAACTAAAGGCAACTCTTTTAGTTTATAATTATATAGAAAGGAAAGAATTGCAAAAAGAATGGCTATAGCTGCTGCAAAAATATTTATAAAAAAGCTGCAAACTATTCCTAAAAGTAATAATAAAATTGCAACAGCAAATGCATGATTTTTCTTTATTGTTTGTTTCACTAGTGGTCTGTCAAATCTTTTGTTTGCAATGTCTGTAGCTATATCATAATAATCATTTAGAATAAATGCTCCTAAATTTATTAATATTGGAACTGCAAAAACAAAAAAAAGAGTATGAAGAGGTATAGAGGAGGGGGCTAAAAGCAAGCCTATTAACACTCCAAAAGAAGATAAAAGAGCATGCTCAAACCTAGTAAGCTTTAGCCATTCAAATAAATATTTTAAACCTCCCATTAATAAAATTAAGTTATATAATTTTAAAAAGATTGTCCTTAGGTGAGAAAGTTGCTAGAAGATAAAAATAGTTTTATGGGTTTTAATTATCCTTACGAAAAGTCAAGAGCAGTTGTAATTCAAGCACCTTATCAGGGAACTTCAACTTATAGAAAAGGCCAAGCTTTAGGTCCGAAAGCAATAATACATGCCTCAAACCAGGTTGAAACTTACGATATAGAACTAAAAGACGATTTTATTGATAAAATAGGTTTTAATACTCTAAAGCCATTAAAAATCCAAAAACTTAGTGTTAGCAAAGCTATAGAGCAAGTTTATAAAACAACAAAAAAAGTTTTAGAAGATAAAAAATTTCCCATTATATTTGGAGGAGAGCACTCTATTTCTCTTGGCCCAATTAAAGCTTCTAAAGAATTTTTTAGTAAAATAGAAGTTTTGCAAATTGATGCGCATGCAGATATGCGTAAAAATTATATGGGCTCAGAATATAACCATGCTTGTGTTATGGCAAGAGTAAGAGAAATTTGTCCAGTAGTTTCTGTTGGAATAAGAAGCTACTCTAAGCAAGAGGCAGAAATTATTGAAAAAAACTATAAAGAATATTTCTATGGGCCTGAAATTGGAGAAGAAGAAATAAAAAAGATTTTACAGCAGCTAAAAAACAAAGTTTATATCACTATAGATGTTGATGGTTTTGATCCAGCCATAATCCCAGCCACAGGTACCCCTGAACCAGGAGGATTGGGATGGAATGAAACACTAAAGCTGCTAAAGCAAGTTTGTACAAAAAAAGAAGTTGTTGGTTTTGATATTGTTGAGCTTGCACCTATTGTAGGAGAAAATTATAGTGAATTTAGTTGTGCTAAATTAGCATATAAACTTGCTGGATATTGCTTATTAAAACCTACCAACGATAGCGCTGGCCACTAAACTCCATAAGATAGCTTACAAAAAAACTAAAACCAATAAAAACAGGGTAGAAGAAAAGCATTAAAACAAAGCCAGGTATGTGATAAGTTTTGAGCTTTTCATTTGCTAATTCAAAGCTTTTGAGGCAGAAAAATAACCAAAACAAAAAGCCAAAAAATCCTAACAAAAATGATGAATTAACTAAACGTATATCTAAAAAGTAAAGAGCCAAAGACTGAAAAAATAATATAGGAGAGTACAAAAAAGTTGGAAGAGCGAATTTCCAAAATAAATCAAAATAATTTAAAATTGCCCAAAAAAAGAAGATTGCAGTAAAAAATCCAGAAAAAAGAACTAAAGGTAAAATAAATAATCCCAAGGTTTTATATCGTGGATTAAAGAACATATCAAAATAAGTTAAGAGATTATAAATTGCACCTCTAAACCATCTTAACCTTTGTTTAAATAAGCCTATAAGATCAGCTGGAACTTCAGTATATGCTATTGCATCTGAAGCTCGTTTTATTTTCCAACCATTTTTTTGTATTCTTAGAGCTATCTCCATATCTTCAGTAATATTATCTTCTGCAAAATAGCCAATTTCTTCAAAAACTTTTTTATGATAAAGAGAAGTTGGACCTGGGGTAACATATAAACAATCTATAAAAGCAATAATTTTGAAAAAAAATCCAAAAGAAAGATTATATTCGATTTCCTGCATTTTTTGTATAAGGGTTTTTGGTTCTGCAACTTTGATAAAAACAACTACACTTCCAACTTTTTCTTCACAATAAAAATAAGGGATGGTTTTGATTAACGTATCTTTTTCTGGATAAGAATCTGAGTCTACACAAACAATTATTTCTCCTTTTGCATTTTTTATACCATGATTTAGAGCAGCTGCTTTTCCTAAATTTCTTGGATTTTTTAAAAGTTTTATTCCTTTAACTTCTTTGAGTTTTTCATATGAGCCATCCTGGCTCCCGTCATCAACAACAATTATTTCAAAATTTTTTGGATAGTTTAAACTTTTACAAGCTTCAAGACACTTAAAGATAGTTTGAGAAGAATTAAACGAAGGAATTATAATTGAAACTTCTGGCCAGGATTTTAAAGTGGGTAGTTTAGTCTCTTTTTGAGAATGGTCTAAAAATAAAAATAAATAAACAGAAAATATATAGATAATTATAATTCCATTTACAATAAATATTATTTTATAAGAGATCCAAAGAAAAATCAAAACAACTAAAGCGAACATAAATAAGCCGATTAAGATTAGCTCTTTTTTTCCTTCTTTTGTAAAATGAGAACGCTCATAATGCATTTTTTTCCCTCAGTTTTATTTACAAATAGCTTGTTCTAATTTTAGCAGTGTTAAAAGTTTTTCTTCTGTTAAATTTGTTATAGAATATTTTTTATTATTTATCACCAGTGTTGGTTCATCTTCTAGAGCATAGTAATTTTTTAGTGCTTTGATAAAAGAGTAGTTTACATTTAAAGGAAAAGCAAAGGTTTGTATATTTTGGCAGTTTGCAGTTACATTTCTAATAATATAGTCGGTCTCTATACAAGCTGGGCAGGCTGCCTCAAGATAAAAAAACACAACTATTACATCTTTATTTTCAGGACAGGCATTGTTTTTTTCTAATGCTAATAAATAAAGGTCAAATAAATTTACAAAATAGGATTTTTTTAAATATTCTAATTCTGTATTAAAAAGATTGGCCTGCTCATACTCTTTAAATTTAAGAGCAAGTTGATATGTTTTTGCTGTTTGAACTTCTTTTGGAATTTGCAAAATTTCACATTTTTTAGTAGAATTTGCAGCAAACAAATAAAATTTTGAGATAAGTCGGTTGGACTCGCTTTCAAATATTAAATCTTGTACAAAAGATTTTACTTCTCCAGTTCTAGTTGAATCAATAATATAGGCTAAAAAAAAGGAGAAGAAAACTATGACTGCTGTTAATAAAGCTGCTTTAAAAAATTGATTGTAAACCATAAAATCACTTTCAATTGTTAACTGCTAAAGTGATAATAGATAAAAAGAATAAAGTTTTAATACTTTTAATATTTTTGGTGAAATAATGATGCTTGAGATTATAATTGTATTAACAGTGGCTATTTTATCAATTTTTTTTGCGATTGTAGGAATTGGTGGAGCGTCAGTTTACATTCCTCTTTTTTATTCTTTTGGATTTTTAATTAAAGAAGCTATAATTGTTGGGCTTATCTTAAATTTAGTTAGTTCTCTAACCTCTATAATCACACATTATAAAGTAGAAAAATTTTCGACCACTGACTATAAATATGTTTCTTGGATATTTTTAGGAATAATTTTTGGAAGTTATATTGGTTCAAAGCTATTTTTTATTTTAGACACAACTACTCTAAAAGCCTTATTTAGTACTTTTTTATTAATAGTTGCTTACAAAACATATTCTGACCAAAATAAAAATAGGGAAAAAAAGGCTAGAAGTTATCCAAAGATTTCAAAAATAGAAAAATTTTTAATAGGTAGTTTAATGGGCTTAATAGCATCTTTATTTGGGATAGGCGGTGGGATATTTTTAGTTCCTTTCTTTTTGCACAAAAATATTGAAATAAATAAAGCTTCTTTTTTGTCGCATATTTGTGTTTTTTTCTCTTCTTTAGTTGCTTTTAGTTTAAATTTTAATTTTGAGCTAATAGTTCAGAAGCAGAATTTAATACTTTTTTTAGTAGCTGCAGCTGCAATAGGCTCAAAAATTGGTTCTGAAAAGCTTGTAGACAAAAAAATAGGCCAGTCAACTTTTAGAAAACTTCTTAGCCTAATAATAGTTTTTTTTAGTATAAAAATTTTCTTAGATGTTTTAAAAGAGTATAATTTAAACTTCCTTTAAAAGAGATTTGAAAGCTTTGTAAGTTGGAGATTGTTTTACTTTTTTTCTTGCCAATAAAAATGGGTAGAAAACAGTTTCTTTATTTTTATAAAACCATTTGATAAAATAGGAAAAAAAGATTTGTTTAAGAAAATGAGAATAAGAAGTAAATGGATAGCGCTCAAGCTTTTTGTAAAATAGTGTTACTGGAAGAAACCTTGTTAGAAAACTAATAAAAAAGATTAGATAAAAAGATAAGTAGATATCTAATTTTAAAGTTTCAGAAAAAAATCCTAAAAGAATTGCTCCTAAAATAGCACCTCCAACAGAGCCAATTCCCTTTAAGAGTTCAAAAAAAGAGGTGTAAGTTATTTTTACTCTTAATGAATTTGGGCTTAAAAGCAATAAAGAAGCTACTAAATCATAACCTGCCCAACAAAACCCAGTAAATAAATTTATTAAAAATATATAGAGTGGGTCAGAAGAGAATATCCAAAAAAGTGGCACTAGAGATATCGCAATTGCACTTGAAAGTAAAATTACTTTTTGGCCAAAAACTTTAAGGGCCATCTCCCAATAAGGATAAGCAAAAATTTTTGAAATTCCAGTTGCAAAAACAGTTAAGCTCCAGGTGAAATAATCAAAATTTAAAATCTTTAGCATAAATACATGAAAAAATGGGGAGGCGATGTTAGTTCCTAATATTATTAAAAAATTGAAAATTGAAAAGTTTTTATAAGAGCTAAAGTGTTTATCTAACAAAAAAGAGCGGATACTAAATGGTTTTAAAATCTCTTTTTCTCCTCTCCTTATATCTGGCAATTGATTAACAAAATACAAGCAGAATAATCTTGAGATAAAAGCAACTAAAAATAAAATAAAAAACCCAAGAAATGGATTGTCTTTAAAAATTGTGTTTAATAAATAGCCTGCAGTTATAATAGTAAAAAATTGAGAAAATAATAAATAACGATTTCTTTTAGAAAAGAATTCTGCTAAATCTGATTTTTTAACCAAATCACTTATCCAAGAATTCCATAGTGGAGAAGGAACCATTCCGAAAATAAAATAAGCTGTAAATAAAAAGAGCAAGGTATTAAGAGAAAAAGAGCTTGGATTTAGTGCAAAAATTGAAAAAAAGAACCAAACAATACTTTGAAATAAGATACCAATTAGAATAATTTTTTTTCTGTCTAAAATTAGTCTAAAGATATTAAGAGAAAAAATTTCAAATATCGAACCTATTAGAAGTGGAAGTGTTGAGAGAAGCCCTATAAAATAAGTTGGGGCATTAAGAGCAATTGCAAAAGGAGTAACATAGTTTTCTCCAGCACCAACCATTATAGACCAGGCTATTCCATCATTTTTTGTTAAAGAGAAAATTTTTTTCTTGTTTATTTTTACACCCTCTTAAGACTAGAATTGAATAAAAATATTACAAAAATAGGTTTTTTTATTTTATCTTTTTAAATTAGTATATGAAAAATTTAGAAAAAGATTTTGTTAAATTTTTATATAGTAAAAAATGTATAAAAATTGCATCAAATAAAGATGAATTTTTTTTATTAAAATCAGGAAGAAAATGCCCATTTTTTATAAATCTTGGAAGCTTAATAGATGGTCACTCTCTTTCCTATTTGGCTGATGCTTATGCTACTAAAATCTACAGACTTATAGAAGAAAAAGAGATAGCAAATTTAGATTATATTTATGGTCCAGCATATAAAGGAATTGTTATTGGCTCTTTAGTATGTGCAAAGCTATATGAAAAATACAAAATACAACTTAAGTTTATCTACGATAGAAAGGAGCAAAAAGGATATGGAGATCAAAAGGCAGATTCTTTAATAGTTGGCCAAGACCAAATAGAAGAAAATGGCTCTGTATTGATGATAGACGATGTGATCACCTCTGGAAAAGCAAAAATTGAAGCATATCAAAAATTAATAAATGTAAAAAAAGTGGAAATGGTTGGGGTTTTGGTTGGAGTAGATCGAGAAGAGATTGGAGTTGAGGGTAATTCTGCAAAAGAAGAAATCGAACGTGTTTTAGGCTGTAAAGTTTATAGTATAATAAATATTGGGGATATCTATTCTACATTAATTGGAAAAATAAGTACTCAACAAAGAGAGTATATTTTAGATTATATAATGGAGTGGGGAGAAGAAAAAACAAAAATTTGGGCAAAAATGGAAAAAGAAAAATTACTAAACAGCAAGTAGGTGAAAAATTGAACTATTACCAAAAATTTGAAAAATTTGTAAATTCTTATAAAAACCTCCTTTGTTTTGGTCTAGATCCAGATCTTGAAAAATTTCCCCCCAATTTAGACGGATCAACAAAGCAAAAAATAGTTAATTTTTATAGCTCAATAATTGATGCTAGCCCAAAGCTTTGGGCTCTAAAACCAAACTATGCTTTTTTTGCCCAATATGGTTTTCATGGACTTATGGCTCTAAGAGAATTAATTGATAGATATAAAGAAACTCATCTTATTGTACTTGATGCAAAAAGAGCAGATATTGCAAATACTTCCAAAGCATATGTTCAAGAAATTTTTGAGTTTTTTGGAGCAGATGCTACAACTCTTTGGCCATTTATGGGATGGGATAGTATAGAGCCTTTTGCAACTTATTCTATTCAGAATTCAAAAGGGCTTTATTTGCTTTGTAGAACAACAAATCCTGGAGCAGAAGACTTTCTAACAAAAAAAATGCAAGATGGCCAAACTCTTTATCAATACATTATTCAAAAAGTTCAGAGCTGGGCTGAAAGCTATCCTCAATGTTTTGGGTTGGTTGCAGGTGCAACAAGTTTGTCAGATTTAGAAAATATTTTAAATTCTATAAGTAAAAGACCAGTGCTATTGCTTATTCCTGGGATAGGAACCCAAGGGGGCGATCCATCTAAGGTAATCGAATTACTAAAAAAATACAATATGCAAAAAATGGCTCTAATAAATGCATCTAGTTCTATATCATATGCTTATCTGAAAACTAATCAAGATTATTTAGAGAGTGCTTTGCAAGAAATAAAAAAGTTACAATCGATATTAAAAGTCGAGTAGAACTAGAAAAAAATAAACAGATTAATTAAAAGTTTTTAATAAATCGATTGCCTCAACTTCCCCAATATAGCACTTGTTATTAAAAAATATTAGAGGTATACCTATTTCTTGTTCTTTTAAACCACAGCTTTTAGCTACTAAAACTAGTTCTTGAGCATTAGAAGAATTAGAATAAACTTCTTTTTCAACAATCATAACTTTTGAGTCTAAAGAAGTTTGATTGATATAATCTTTTACTTTCTGACAATGAGGACAGCCCACACCCCAATATAGAATTAATTTATTATCTGAGTTTGGAAGAGAAAAAGATTTGTTTTGAAAGAAAAATAAAGCTAAAGAGACTAGCAATATAACTCCAAAAATCAAAATAAGATTTTTGCTCTCCATAATAAAACCTTATGGAACTATTAAATCTTTTTTAGAATAAACAAATTTGCAAAGACCTAAAAGCTCTTCTTCTGCAAAACCATAGGAAACTGGATAATTATAAAACCATTTAAAGTAATCCTTCCAGAAAGTAGGTTCTAAAAGATTTATGAAAACTTTTTCCATATCCCCCATCTGAATTCGTACAATATATTCGGTGAGTGCATCAATACACTCTAGATCAGAATTTAAAAAAAACAAAACATCAGTTGCACCTAAAACAAGTTTTTTGGTCTCCAAAAGATTTAGAGAAATTTCAAAGTTTATGTTTTTTGAATTAGCTTGGTTTTTTTGGAAAAAACTTGCTAAACCATTTTGAGAAGAGTAATATATAGTAAAATTCATTTCTTGAAGTTTGTTAACTAGATAAGAAAACATTGTAGACATTTTTTTGGTATTTACATTACCAAAAAAGGATGCTGAGGGATGGCTTAACTTTTCTATATAATTGTAAAGTTCTTTTATGTCTTGTTCAAAGTTGATAGAAAGTTTTATTGGATTTGGACAATATTGGACTGTTGGCTTCTTTGTGGATAGAATTATTTCATTTACTTGCTTTATATCATCTACAAGAACAATATTTTCAAATACTTGTTTGGTTATAAAACCATTATTTAGTAATTTTTCTACCCACTTTACTAAACCTGACCAGAACTTGGAATCAAATAAAATAAATTTTATATTTTTTATCCAGCCATTTTTTGCAAAATTTAAATAATGAAAAAACTCATCTACTGTACCTGCTCCTCCTGGAAAAAAGACAAATGCCAAAGCATTATTTGCCATAAGAATTTTTCTTGAATGTAAACTATAAACAAAATAATGAATTTTTCCATCAAATAAAATGGGTGGTTCGGACTTTTCTAAAAATTTTGGCTGAAAGCCTATTGCTAAAGATTTTGCATCTGTTGCTCCTCTTGAGACAAACTCCATTATTCCTGGCCCACCACCAGTACTAATAACAAATCCTCTTTTTCCTAGCATATAACCTAAAGAATAAGAAGCATCTGCTAAATTTTTATGAAAAGTATTAGAAACTCTTGCAGAACCAAATACTGCTACAGTAGCTGAATTGTCCAACATTTTTTCTGCTAATAAAACATCTTCTTTAAACAATTCTATTGCAGAGTTTTTATCTAAATGTTTTCCATTCTTTCTAAAAAAAGATTTTGAAAGTTTAAAAGAGCGAGAAGATGGAGGGGCCCAAACAGCAATATTTTTAGTATTTGGCTTAAACCTCTCAGACATTTGCCCCACACCTATTTATTAAATTAATTTAAAAAATAGGGTTTTTAAACCTTACTTATAGTGTGACTTTTTGTTTTTTGTTTTGTTTTTTGGAAAGGATAAGGTTTATATTTATTAAAAATCTTAATATTGTTATGAGTGATATTAAATGGAAAAATGCGCAAAGGGTTTTAGATAAATTAAATTTAAAGAATATAGATGCAAAAAAACTACCTTTTAGTTCGTATAAGAAAGCAATTCAGGAAAGAATGTATAAAAGCATTATAGATCGAATTTCTCTACACTCAGAGATAAATGAAAATATTGTTATAAAAGGGGGTTCTGCTTTATTTTTAGCTTACAATTCACAAAGAATAACACCAGATATAGACTTTGTTATTCTACCGACTAAAAAAAGTGAAGAAGAAATTAAAAAAGAGGTGGATGGGCTAAAAAAATATTTTTTAAATTTAAAACCAAAGGTAGAAAAACTTGAGCTAAAGCCAATATTGAAAGAGACTAATGACTTAGAGATAAAAATAAACTATAAAATTTATTTTCATGAGGGATATCAGCCAACTATTAGAGTAGAGGGAAAATATGAAAAATTATTACTTAAGCCTGTGAAGATAAACATAAACTTTTTTGGAAAATTGTTAGTACAACAGCCAAAAGAAATTCTTACTGAAAAGATTGTTTGTCTTTTTAGCAGAATTGCAAAAAGAAATAGTATAAAAATTACCGATATTTTTGATATTTATTATTTGACTCAATTTTTTGGATTAGATACAGATAGAGAGATGATAGAAAAAAGAGTAGAAAATAATGTTAACGGCTGTCCAAAATTAATAAATTGGAAAAGGTATAAAGATGGGGTCTTTTTACTTATAGAAAATTCTACTGAGGCTCTTTCAAATAAATTGAAAAATCAAGTTGATAAAAATTATTTTGAAAGTTTGAATGTTAGAAAAATTATTGATGATGTAAAAAAGTATTTGCAAGAGCTCTTTTTAAAAATAGGATTAGAATAGTTCAATCTATAAATTTGGAAGCATAATTTGCAAAATTAGACAATATCTTACTACCATATTGTGTATGCAAAACTTCTGGATGAAATTGCACACCAACAATTGGTTTTAAGTTATGTGCAAAAGCTTCTATTTGGCAATTTTGAGATTTAGCTAAAACTGAAAACTCCTGAGGAAGAGAGTAAACCTGATCAAAATGCGATGCCCAAGCAGTAAATTTCTTTGGAACTTCTTCAAAAACAGGATGAGATTTTAATACTTCTATTTCTACTAATCCATACTCTGCTGTTTGGCCTTTTTTTACTTCTCCTCCAAATACATGAGCAATTAGCTGATGGCCCAGACAAATACCTAGGATTGGTCTATTGAGTTTTTGCTCTTTTGTAAGTTCTAAAAGAACTGTTGCTAAATTTTTTTTCATTGTCTGAACTGAAGAAGGACCTCCAGAAAAAACAAAAGTATTGAAAAAAAGTGCATCCTTTAGCTGAAAAGTTGGTGGATGCACAACTGCCTCTACTCCTAAATCTCTAAAAGTTCGCCAAATAGCATGAGTATATTGCGAACCTAAGTTTATAATAAGGATTTTCATAAATATATAAATATGAGCCATTTTTTAAACCCTAGCCAAAAGATATTTGAAATTTTAATACTGGAAACAAAAGAAAAGACTAACAGCTTTTCTAAAATTTTTCCTCTAACAGAGAAAATAGAAAAAAAGATAGGGGGGAGACCGCCACGCCTGACAATCTCACAGAATAGTTGAAGAATTTAAAAAATACGTTGTTTCAAAAGAGAATCTTTTAAAAAATCCTCACTTGGTTTTTAATGCAAGACTTTTAAAAGAAGCGAAGAATAACAAAGAGCATTGGTTTTGGGTTGCAAAACATCTGCCAAAAAGAGTGAAGGGATTAGAAAATCGTTGGTATGGTTCAGAAAAATCTGTTATTTGTTTTTTGCTTTTGCAGACTGGATGGTTTAATAGAGCCGAAGCAGTTGAGTTGAGCTACAGATTAGAAAATTTGGCAAAAGAAAGAAGTAAACAGCTGCTTTCTCAAAAAGCAAAAGAAAGAATGCAAAATGAAAAAAGAAGGCTCTCTTTGAGTCTAAAAATAAAAGAAAAATGGAAGGATATAGAATATAAAAATAAAACGATTGAAAAACTTCGCCTGAGTGTAGAAAAACAAAAATTAAAAAACAGTCTGACAAAACTTTCTAAAAATACTCTTGACAAATTAATTTATGAATTTTTAGAAAAAAATTACGAGAAGATAAAAAATAAAGTTAAGGTTATAGAAAATCCAATAGTAGAAATCGATGAAAAATTTAGAGGATGGCTAAAACTAAAACAAAAAGAGAAGGGCTCAGACCTTTATTTAGAATATTGTGTTTTATTAGAACCATTAGCTGCTTTGTATTTGTTATATTGTTTAGAAAATAAAAAAGTCCTTCTATTTAAAGAGCTGGAAAGGCTTGATCAGGAATTTGCTCAATTGTTAGAACTTGTTTATAAAAAAGAGGAAGACATTTTAAACCTAATTGAAAAAAAGATAGAACTAATAAATCCTAAATAATAAAGTGATTTATTCGTATTCTATAGTTGCTGGAGGCTTATTTGTAATATCATATACTACACGATTCACTTCAGCTATATTTGAAGTTATTTTATTTGAAATTGATTGTAATAAATCCAAAGGAAGTTTAGAAAAATTTGCAGTCATTCCATCTAAAGAGTCTACTGCCCTTATAGCAAGAACATTACAATAAGCTCTTTCATCTCCTCTTACACCTACTGTTTTTGTATCTAACAAAACTGCAAAATATTGCCAGGGTAATTTTATTTTTCCTTCTTTTGCAGCATTTTCAATTTCTTCTTCTAAAATAGCTGTGCATTTTCTTAATATTTCTAATTTCTTTTCATCTACTGGGCCAATTATTCTTACTGCTAAACCAGGGCCTGGAAATGGCTGGCGATTTACAATTTCTGGAGGAAGAGCTAGAGCAGCAGCTAGTGCTCTTACTTCATGTTTATAACAATCCCTTAGAGGCTCAAATAATTTTAAGTTTAATTTTTTTGGTAATCCTCCAACATTATGATGAGATTTTATAGTGTCGCGCCCTGCTCCACCAGATTCAATCCAGTCTGGAGCTATTGTTCCTTGGACTAAAACTTGTATATTGTTTTTTTTAGCATAATCCTCAAAGATTTTTATAAATAGTTTTCCAATTATCTTTCTTTTCTTTTCTGGATCAGCTACTCCTTTTAAAGCTTTGAGAAATTCTTTTTGTTTTTCTAAAACAATTATGTTTATCCCTAATTTTTCAAATATTTCTTTAACCTTCTTTGCTTCATTTTCTCGCATCAAGCCACTATCAACAAAAACTGCATGAAGATTTTGCCCTATTGCTCTATGAACAAGAGCTGCACAAACAGAAGAGTCAACCCCACCAGATAATGCTATTAAGGCCTTTTGATCTAGAATAAAATTTTTTGCTTCTTGAACTTTTTGTTCAATGAATTTTTGAGTATCAAACATTTTGTTCACTTTTTATTCTATTTTTAGAATAGAATTGTCAGCCTGGTTTATATAAATTGCTAATGAAGCTTTAGAAGAGCTCCAATTTATTTTCCAGACATATTTATAACCATCAAAATTTTCTAGAAACTCTACAGAAGGAGTTGCATCTGGGTTTTTTCTTATAAATTCTTTTATTGGTTCAGTACCTTCATAAGTATGGGAAGCAATTATGGCTTCTTCTGGATAGAGTATGTGGCAATTCTTTTTATCTGTTTGGCAGACACTGCAGCTCTTTACTAGTTTTATTTCACTTCCAATAAAATTTCTAGAGGGATAACCATATTGAACTTCTATTTTTTCTGGGCAGGGAGTATGCAGACCTTTTGATACCCATGCCTTTAGAATATACTCATTAGACTGTTCTGAGACTTTTTCTATTGAAATTATTTTTCTTTCTGAGGCATCCGGATAAGTATAAGCCAGATCTTCTTCGAAAAATTTTTTAGCATCTTGTTCAGTACTATAGCTAAAAAGCCTAATAAACAAAAAGAATGAGATAGTAGCGATAATTAGTAAGAATAATAAAAACCTGGAGATTTTCATAAATAAATTTATATTAATAATATTTTAATGCTTTATCTTCCAAAGAGTAATGGGGGAAAAAATGGATAAAACTACTAAACGAAAAGACTATATATCCTGGGACGAGTATTTTATGGGAATAGCTTTACTATCTGCAAAGAGAAGCAAAGACCCACATACACAAGTTGGGGCATGCATAGTAGATAAAAGAAATAAAATTGTTGGAATAGGTTACAATGGTTTTCCAATAGGATGCTCAGATGATTTACTTCCATGGTCCAGAGAGGGAAAAAATATAAATGAAACAAAATATCCTTATGTTGTTCATGCAGAAGTAAATGCTATATTAAATTCAACTAAAGAGCTTTATGATTGTAGAATGTATGTTGCACTTTTTCCTTGTAATGAATGTGCTAAAGTAATAATACAATCAGGGATTAAAGAAGTAATTTATTTGTCAGATAAATATAGTGAAACAGATTCTGTAAAAGCAGCAAAAAAAATGTTTGATATGGCAAAGGTTAGTTATCGGCAGCTAAAAACAAATATAAAAAATATTTTAATAGATTTTGAAGTAAAAGAACAACAAAACTACTAAGAATCATTCCACAACTAAGACCAATTTTTTACAAGCTAAATAAATTGCATATGCTTCAGGTAGCTCTACTTTTTTTTGTTTTTCTAATTTTTCAAAACTCATATTTCCAAATTCATAAGCAGGAATATCACTCAAAACCTGAACTGTTAATGTTTTCTTCATTGAGAAGGCTAAACTATCTTTTAGAGGCTCAAAGCCAGCTAAATCAAAAATTGTTTTTGCAATTAGTCCAGAACCACCATGTAAAGTATTTTCTGCTCTTAAAAGTTTGGAGGTGTCGACTGTAACATTTGCATCAGTATCTACTTTAGAAAAAATATTTGGTCCCTCTCGCTCTAGAATTAGTTGTAACTTTTCAATAAGGTTTTTGGCGGCATTAGAAAGATTTAAAGTAGGAGATTTGGAAAGCTTAGCTGCTAAAAAAGTCCAGTTTCCATTTTTTAGACCATCTAAATATTTTTGTTTAAATTTTTCTAATTCTAAAGCTTTTCCAAAATATTTGCTTGCTTTGCTTTCATCTGATAAAATTGAATATAAAGTAGAGGCTAATTTTCCACTATAGCCCCAATCTGAAAGTTTAGGACCAACTATATTTTTGTTTTCTATATAGAAAAATTTTGAAAGATCTAAACCTATAGCATCGATATAATCAACAATTTCTTTTCTAGCGTATCTGCCTAATGTTTTAAAGTCTTCATCAAAAACTCTAAGATGAAAACCCCTAGAGCCTGAAAAATTAATCTTGATTTTTGTTTTAGAAATACCAAAATCATTCTCTAAAATATCAATAAGTAAAAAAAGTTTTGATTTTAGTTTTTCCAATTCTTCTGGACTTATAAGAATAGAATCTTGATGTGCATCTAAGTCAAAGACAAGGTCTGCCCCTAGCCATTCTTTTTTTTGCATAGGCCTAGCTGCAGGAGAGGCATAATAGGCTGCTGAATAAGAAACATAGAGAGGGCCATCTTGAGCTAATTTTGTATTAAAATCTTTATTTGAAGAAAAAGAAACGTGGCGATACTCTATTTTTTTATCATAAGTTCCAAAGCCAAATTCTCTTTTTTCTATTTGATCAATCTCTATAAAATTTTTTGAATAATACTCCTTAAATTTTTGGCTTAACCAAACAGGCATCTCTATATTATTTGACATATTCCTCATCTTCAGCTAAAACACTTTTTTGCGCATTAAAAAGATGGAGCTTTCTTCTAAATAGCGATGGATTAGAACACTTACAATCTGCAATGCATAAACCTAAAGAATCCATTGTTGCGCAGGAAAACATATTGTAGTTTTTTTTACGAATAAATTCTATTTGATAGTTCGTAGTCTCAAAATTATAATCAGGTGCAAAAGAAAAAATTTTTTGTATTTGCTCATTTGAATATCCTGCCTTTATTAAGTAAATTGCCAGAGCAACTCTTCCATAATGAGAAACGTTTATAGAAGATGAAAGTTGGGCTATTAGTTTTTTTATACATGGTGGAAAGTCTTGGCTATTTATTTTTATTTGGTCTATTCGATGCTTAGGAATGGAACTGCTCAATTCTTTTATAATCTGCTGGATTTTATTAGAGGCTAATGAGACTGGAGCTAAAACCTCTAATCTTGCCCTTATTGCTTCTTCTAAAACCCTCGTAAGTTGATCTTTGGTTAGCTTTACTTTTCCTTCTTTTAGAGGAATAAAAAGAAGTTTATAATGAATATCTTTTGGAGCATATTTAAGATAGCTTACAACATCTATGTAAACTAAGTCTTTTTCTACACTAAAAGAAATTTTAAATTCTTCAGCTATAGTTTTTAGATTTTCAAAGTTTTCTGTAGAAAGATAGTGCCTAGCAAGTTTTGACTCTGCAATTGCCATTCTCTGGCGAATATAAATATTTTTCCAATTAGATAGAATAAGGCGAGAAGCAGCATAAGCTAAAATACTATTTTTAAATGATTCCTCGTTTAGCTCTACAATTGGTTTTAAACCTGAGGCTATTCCTTCTTCAAGCCTTTTTTTACCCAATTCTAAAATAGAGTCATCCAGCTCAAGCTTTAGGCTATCTACATATTTTTTTGCTTCTGCTAAAAAAGGATAGTGACTTAAAAATTCAAGATTGAATTCATTTCTATTCATAAAATTTCAGCCTATAACTTTAATTTTGGCTTTAAAAAAATAAAAAGCTTGTAGCCAAAGTCAAAAAAGAGTATAGAAAAAAAATAAATGGGATTAGAAAAAAATAAGAAGTAAGCTAGAGCTAGCAAAGGTAAAAAAATCCTATTTTTTAAAAATAAAATTTTTGAGTTGGAAAAAAGTTCATCTAAAAAGCCAGCTATAAAAAATAGGCCAAATAACCAAAAATTATCTATGCTAAAATCAAAAATTAAAACTCCTAAAACAAAAACAAAAAAACCAAAGAGATGAGTTTTACTATCTATTTTTCCAGCTACAAAATTTGCTAATGCTAAACTCACAAACAAAGTTGCAAGCCCAAAAAATGAGCTTAAAATAAACAAAAAAAACCCATAAAGAAAAGCAAAAAAATAGGAGAAAAAACTTTTTTGCTCTAAGCTATCGGCTGCTTTTGCAGCTAAACCTGCGCAGAAACTAGCTAATAAAACCAAGAAAAAATCTAACATAATAAAAAATTAAAAAGAAGAATTTATTAAACAATTGGAATTAAAAAATAAATTTATTTTATTTTGAGCGTAAAAGTCTTACTAAAGTAAGGCGAGCTGTTTTATCATTAATCTCGGTTTTTGCAAGTTTATCTGCTAAATTTTTTAAGCCTAACATTTCTAACCATGGAGAGAAATGCTTGCCTTTTGTGTGATAGAGCACTGCATCAATAGGTGCGGTTTTGATCAGATAGATCAGCTCTTCTAAATTTTTTGCCCTACCTACTACAGTTCCGTTTGGTAATTTGAAAATAAATTCTTTGCCTGCTGGTGCATCTGCCATCGGATCAACCTCCCAATATAAAAACAACTATAACTATTTTAAAACTTTCTTTTTTAAATTCTGATCTGATTAATAAAAAAAAGTGAAGAAAAATAAAAAAGAAAAAGGAAAAAATGTTGGCTAAAGGGCTATCTTTAGACCAAGCTCTTTTTTTAGTTCTCTATATCGATTTCTAATAGTTACTTCAGTTACACCTGCAACATCAGCAACTTCTTTTTGTGTTCTTCTCTCATTACACATTGCTGAAGCAATGTAAACTGCAGCTGCTGCAACTCCAGTTGGACCTCTTCCTGAAATTAAACCTTTTCCTATTGCTTTTCGTAGAAGTTTTATTGCTTTCTCCTGCACCTGCCCAGAAAGTTTTAAAGCAGCAGTAAATTTTGGAACATATTGAGAAGGATCTGTTAGAGGAATATCTAGGCTTAACTCTCGTCTAATAAAACGATAAGCTCGACCGATTTCCTTTTTTTCAATACCAGAAACTTTTGATAATTCTTCTAATGTTCTTGGATTGCCTTGCATTCTACAAGTTGCATATATTACAGCAGCAACAACCGATTCTATCAGTCTACCTCGAATTAATTCCGCCTTTATACATCTTCTGTATAAAAGAGCTGCTGACTCTCTAACTGAATCAGGTAAACCTAAATAAGAAGCAATTCTATCTAGTTCTGATAGAGCAATTGCTAGATTTCTCTCCATAGAAGATGCAATAGAAGCTCTTTTATGCCATTTTCTCATTCTATAAAGTTGTGCTTGTTTTTTTGGAGAAATTTTTGCTCCTCTAATATCTCTATTGTACTGATCGATTTCAGTAACTAAACCTTTATTTGGTCTCATGTATTTTATTGGTGCTCCTCCCCTAGCTCTTTTCTCTCTTTGCTCTGAGTCAAAAGACCTCCATTCAGGCCTGTGATCTTCTATGTTTTCTTCTATTACAATCCCACAGGAGCCACAAACTATTTCTCCTCTGGCAAAATCTTTAATTACTTTTTTGCTTCCACATTCTGGGCATTTGCCTGTAGACATCTTTTCACCTCTAACTAAAAACAGTTGATGATAAAGTAATAAATAGGCAGATATATAAATCTTTCGGATTTATAAATCGTCGATAAACACCCCATTTTATCTCGTATAAAGTTTTAAAAATGTTTAGAAAAGCAAAAAAATAAAAATGGGCCCAAGGAGAATCGAACTCCTATCTCCTGCACGTCAAGCAGGTGTCGTAGCCATTGGACCATGGGCCCTAATATAAAAAATAAAAGAAAGAAAAATAAAAAATTAATCTTGCTATTCTTTTGTATAGATTAGTAAATTTTCTGGTTTTTGAGAGATATTGCCTAATTTAAATGCAGCAATTATTTTAGCTCCTTTTTGAGATGCTAAGTCTGCCAATCTTTTAGTTACAAGGCCATCGTAGACGATAGCAAAGATATTTTCTGGGTAGTTTTCTAGTGTTTTTATAATATCCCTTACAGGTATTTCGCATAATAATTCATCTGGAGTTTTGTAAATCTTTCCTTTTGCAGTACCGGTTAATTGATCTAATTCTTCCATATAGTGCTCTTTTATTTTTTCTAAATCGTCTATCCCTTCTGCTTTTGCAGTAACCTCTGCCGTTTGTAGTTTTGTTTGCTCTTCTGGCTCAAAGCCCGTTTGTTCTATACTTGGTTGAAAATTTTCTTGTTCTACTTCAGAAAAATTCTGAGTAAAAGATGAATTTAGCTGAGACTGTTCCTGAATTTGTTCCTGCTGCTGAGGATATTTTTGTTTTTTTTGCGGATAATTTGGATAAAATTGCTTTGGTTTATAAGAATAGTGGTTATCGTTCTTGTAATTATTGTCTTTTTCTGTAAATACCATTCTTTGCTCGAAAGGTACCTTTGCTCTTAGGCACTTGATTATTTCTTTTCTTGTAAGTTCTTCTACCTCTTTTCCTGTAGGAGCCCTTGCAACATAATCTATATCTCCTAATCTAGAAAGCTCAGCTAATATAATGTCCCCACCCCTGTCTCCATCTAAAAATACTGTTACTTCTTTTTCTTTAGTTAAATCGATGATTGTTTTTGAGATATTCGCACCTCCAATAGCAACAACATTGGTTATGTCGTTTTTTAATAGATTTAAAACGTCTGCTCGTCCCTCTACCAGAATTATACTGTCATATTGAGCGATGTTTGGCCCTGCAGGTAATTTTTCTGGACCAAAATAGGAAAGCTCTGCTGCTTTTACCTCTACTCTTACTTGTTCAGATATTTCTTTAGATTCAGGAATCTCATTTACTAGAAGGGTTTTTAAGAGCTCTTTTGCTCTTTCGATTACAGCTGTCCTTTTGAGGTTTCGAGTATCTTCTATTTTTTCTACTTTTATTTTTGCCTCGCATGGGCCAACTCTATCTACTATTTCTAATGCAGCTGCTAAAATAGAGGTTTCGACCATATCTAAAGAAGAGGGAAGTTTTATAGAACCAACAGATTTTCCTCCCTTTGGCTGTAGCTCTACAACTATTCTGCCAATTCTTCCATTTTTTTGTAATTCTCTTAAGTCTAATTCGTCACCTAATAAACCTTCGGTTTGACCAAAAATTGCACCAACCACATCTGGTTTTTCTACCAAGCCATCGATCTCGCACGAGGCATAAACTATATACTTTACTGTATCTATATATGTCTTAGCCATTTTCCCACCTTAATTAAACCAAAAATAGCTTTGAAAATAGCTAGTATGTGGGCTGAAGTAGACATGGAGTTAATTGGATAGAAAAGTTACTCCAAAGAAACAAAATAAATTTTTTTATAAGCATGATGAGCACCAACAATAAACTATCTTCAAAGCTTTTTTGGTTTTTTAATTTTTATTCATAATTTTTATTTATTTTTAATACAAATTAAGCCATACGTTGTTGACAGCCTCTTCATTCCCATTTGTCTGGGTGCCATCCGCGTATGGCAATAATAATATTGAACTTTTAGATTTAAAAGCGTTTAGATTTTCTTGCTTTTTGTTTAGCTTTTTTTTGCTCTTTTTGAAAATATTTTAAATCTTCAAGCTCTTTTTGTTTTAGCAATTTTTCTGAGGCAAGGGCTTGTTTTTGTTGGCTTTTTTCAATCATTTCTTTAAGGGATTTTTGTTCTCTAAACAAATTCTTATAAAAGGCTATAATTCGGCTTATTGCTCCAGGAACTTGAAAAAGCACATGCTCAAAAACTGTTTTGTCCATTTTATCTATAGAATAGATCTCAAAAATTTGGCTTTTTATGCCGCAGCTTTCTAATACTGCCTTTTCTATAAATTTTTTTGAGATAAAACCAAGCTCTTGTTGCTCTTTAGCACTAGAACCATAACTACAAATAACAAGAGCTACTTTTCCATCTAATAACCCTTTTAGAGCATTGTTTTCAAATTTAAATGCAAAATTTGGTAAAAATACTCGGTCTATAAAACCTTTTAGTATTGCTGGTGGGCTGGACCACCAAACCGGATAGAGAAAAATATAAATTTGGGCAGCTTTTAGCTTCTGTTGGTATTTTGCAACATCATAAGAAGTATAATTGCCATAGTTTTTATATTCCTCAACAGATAAAACTGGGTTAAAATTTTCCGAATAGAGATCGATTAGAGTATAATTTAGCTGTTGCTGATTTAAAGTGTTTAGAACTACTTCCAATATTTTTTTTCCATGCTCTGCATCTGGAGGATAGGAATAGATTACAACAACATTTAGCATAAAAACCACGAAAAAAGTAAAATACTTACTAAATTTTAACTACCGATTGATTTATAATTTTAATTCTTTTTGATATTTAAGTGATAAATATGAAAAATGTGAAAAAAAGCCAACAAAAAGAGCAAATGCCTTCTGTGATAATAAAAGGAGAGAGATTTTATGAAGGTAAAGGGCTTTTCAATCTTGCAATAGGGCTTTTGCTTTTATCACTTTCAGCTAGAGTGATAACACTAGAAATTCTCTCTGCAGTTTTGGGAGTGTTATTCTGTCTAAAGGGCCTATTACAGTATCTTCATAAATAAAGAAGAAAAAACAAAACAGCAACCTGGCTCTAGCTAAAGCTTAAAAATAAAGACAAGCACAAATTAGTTATGGATAGCTTTAGAGTAGAGGAGGAAAAATTTCAAGCAGCAGCAAAGGCGTTGGAATTTATTGAAGATAATATGGTGGTTGGCCTTGGAACTGGTTCGACCGCAGATATTTTTATTTCACTTTTAGGAAAGAAAGTTAAAGAAGAAAAATTGAAAATAGAATGTGTGGCTACTTCTTCTCGTACTAAAAATAATGCTACAAATGCTGGGCTGAAAATAGTTTCACTAGACGATGTTGAACAAATAGATATTGCTGTTGATGGAGCAGATAGGGTAGATAAAAATAAAAACCTGATTAAAGGTTATGGTGGAGCACTCGTAAGAGAAAAAATAGTTGCTTACAATTCTGAAAAATTTGTAGTTATAGTAGATAGCTCAAAAATATCTCCATCTGGAGTATTAGATAAAGAGATCCCGATAGAATATGTTCCATTTGCTAGGGCAGCTGTTTTTAAGCAACTTAAAAAACTTGGGGTAAAAAAGATTGCTGAACGAATGGAAGGCTCACAAAAATTTGTATCAGATAATCAAAATTGGCTTGTGGATGCATATTTTGGTGAAATAAAAAATCCCTCTAAACTGGAGGAAAAAATAAACTCGATTTGTGGAATAGTAGAAAATGGAATTTTCTCTAAGAAAAAACCAATTGTTATTTGTGCTGGGAAAATTCTTTAGAAGATTTTTTTGAGCTTAGGTATAATAAGTATTGTAATTAACTTCTTTTTATCTTTTTATTTGCAGGGAGAGGGATTCGAACCCTCGAAGGCGCTAGGCCAGTAGATATCCCATGCAGCTTTTAGCATAGGACCAAAGCGAGGAATTTTTCAACTTGAGTCTACCGCATTTGACCGCTCTGCCATCCCTGCAATCTTATTTATAAAAAAAGAAATTAAAAAATGTTATAGCTTTTATTTTGAATAGTGTTAGAAGTTAAACTACAATCTAAAATTGTTTTGGCCTCTACTTTTTTATACCTAGAAGTTTTTTTTAATTTATGAGCAATTTTTCTAAAAGCTGCAAACAAACTTCAAAAAAGGATTGGCTAAAAATAAAAACTCCAAAACCTAATTCACATAAAGGTCAGAATGGAATTTTATTAATAGTAGCTGGCTCAAAAACTTATTTTGGAGCTCTTTATTTTTCCATTAAAGCTGCTGTAAGATTTTGCGATTTGGTATATGTTTATAGTCCAGAAAATAAAAAGTATATAAGGCAATTAAAGCTAGAGCCAAATATTATAATGATTGATAAAAAACAACTTCCAAAAATAATTGAAAAAGCAGATGCTTTTTTGGTTGGCCCTGGACTGGAAGAAAAAAATAAAACAAAAAAAATAACAAACTTGCTTTTAAAAACAAAAAAGCCAATTGTGCTAGATGCCTTAGCAATAAAGCTAGCTAACAAAAGATTTTTTGGACCAAATGTGGTGTTAACACCACACAAAAAAGAATTTGAGAATTGTTTTATGCTAAAAGCAAATTTGAAAAATGCTACTAAAGTTGCAGAAAAATATAATATTGTTTTAATACTTAAAGGGCAGCAAGATATAATCTGCTCAAAAGATTTTTGTAAAATAAATAAAACAGGCAATGCTGGAATGACAAAGGGTGGAACTGGAGATTGCTTAGCTGGATTATGTGCTGCACTTTTAACAAAAAACGAGCCTTTTTTGAGTGCATCTGCAGCTGCTTTTTTAAATGGCTATGCAGCAGATTTACTATTTAAAAAATATCGATTTTATTATACTGCAGAAGAATTAGCAAAAAGTTTAGCACTCGCTGCAGCAAAAATTCAAAAACAAAAAAACAAATAGTTTTTTATTATAAATTTTACATAAAGACAAATATGAACGAGTTTAATTTAGTTCAGATAGATAAAAAATGGCAAAAGAGATGGCAAGAAGCAAAAATTTTTGAACCAAAACCAGAAAAAAAAGAAAAATTTTATTTAACTGCTGCTTATCCTTATCCAAATTCCCCACAACACATTGGGCATGCCAGAACTTATACCATAGCAGATATAGTAGCTAGATTTAACAAAATGATTGGAAAAAATGTTCTTTTTCCTATGGCTTTTCATGTAACAGGAACTCCAATATTTGCTATGGCAAAAAGAATAGAAGACAATGACCCAGAAATGATTGAAATTTTTGAAAAAATTTATGGAATTGAAAAAAGCAAAATTAAACAATTAACTGATCCAAAAAAACTTGTTTTGTACTTTTCTGACGAGATAGAAAAAGGTATGAAAAGAATTGGCTATAGTATAGACTGGACTAGAAAATTTTATACTTTTGATGGACATTATACAAAATTCATCGAATGGCAATTTATAAAATTAAATAAACAAGGTTTGCTTGAAAAAGCAAGCCATCCTGTGCCTTGGTGTATAGCTGAAAATCAAGCAATAGGAGCACATGATACAAAGGGGGATGTTGACCCAGAGATAGAACAAGTAATTTTGGTATTTTTTTACGAAGAAGAAAGTGGAGTTTATTTTCCAACAGCTACATATAGACCAGATACTTTACCAGCAACTACCAACATCTGGATAAATCCACAAATAGAATATGTGTTAGTAGAATATGAAAACAAAAAAATGATAATGGCAAAGAAAGCAGCTGAATTATTAGCCGAGCAGCTTGAGCTAAAAATCCTTCAAAAAGTCGATGCTCTAAAATATATTGGAAAAAAAGTGCTAAATCCTTTAACTAAAGAAAAAATACCAATCTTTAGAGCTAAATTTGTGAAAGAAGAGGTTGGAAGCGGCGTAGTGATGTCAGTTCCTGCACATGCTCCTTATGACTATGTTGCACTAAAAAATTTAAAAGAAGAAGAATTTAAACAAGTAAAAATAGTCTCTGCACTTAAAACAGAAGAGTATGGCTCATGCCCAGCAGTAGATTTGGTTGAAAAAAACAAAATAGAGCAAGAGGACGATCCGCGATTAGAAGAATTAACTAAAGAGATTTATCAAAAAGAAGCTCATCAAGGAATAATGCTTGCAAAAGACTTTGAAGGAATGAAAAGCTCTGTGGCAAAGGAAAAAATAAAAGAACAACTTCTAAAAGATAAGAATGGGATTTTAATATATATTCTTGCAAATGGTCCTATTTATTCTCGGGCTGGAAATATTTGTACAGTAAAAATTGTAAAAGACCAATGGTTTATAAACTATTCAAAAAAAGATTGGAAAGAAAAAACAAAACTTGCTTTAGAAAATATGAAAATAATACCTCAAAAATTAAGGCCAGAATTTGAGTATACTATAGATTGGCTAGAAAAAAAAGCTTGTACCAGATCAAAAGGTTTTGGAACAAAATATCCGTTTGATAAAAGCCAAGTGATTGAGGCTTTATCTGATTCCACTATCTACATGGCTTATTATACTATTAGTCATATTGTAAAAAATAAAGATCCAAAAGAGTTAGATGAAGAATTTTTTGATTATGTTTTTCTTGGCATAAACTCAAAAAATAAAAAGAAATGGTGGGATGAATGCAGAGAAGAATTTGAATATTGGTATCCTTTGGATAGCAGACACAGTGCTATCGATCTGGTTCATAACCATTTAACATTTTTTATATTTAATCATGTAGCAATTTGGCCAAAAAAGTATTGGCCAAAGCAAATAGTTGCAAATGCATTAGTAACAATGGAAGGAAAAAAAATGTCAAAATCCTTCGGAAATATTTTGCCTCTAATAAAAGCTTTAGATAAGTATGGGGCAGATTTAGTAAGGCTTGCTGTAAGTTCTACTGCTGAGATAGATGCTTCTTCTGACTTTTCAGAATCAATAGTAGAGGGGGCAAAAACTCGTTTAATTTTCTTTTATGAAATATTAGAGAAATATAGGGGACAAAAACCAAAAGATAAAAAAGAGGATTTGGCAACAAAATTATTTTATTCTAAATTACACAGAAAAATTGAAGAATGCTACTTACATTATCAAAATCTTGAATTAAAACAAATAGCTCAAAAGATATTTTATGAAATGTATAATGATATTGAAAAATATCTTAAGACTTGCCCCTCACCTTATTTAAGAGAATTTTTAGAATACTGGAGTTTGTTGATATGCCCAATAATGCCACACACTGCTGAAGAATTTTTTGAAAAGTTAGGTGAAAAATACTATATTGAAAATTCAGAATTTGCAACAACTTCAACTTATCCTAAAGCTGATAAAAAACAGATAAATGCAGAACTAGAAAAAAAAGAGGAATATTTTCAAAACTTGATTGAAGATATCCAGCAAATTAAAAAACTTTCAAAAATTGAAAACCCAAAAAAAGTGATTGTGATTGTGGCTGGGAACTATAAGTATAAAATAATAAAAATTGTGCAAGAGAATATACAAGAACAAAAAAAAGTGTTTGAGAAAATTCTAAAAGAAAAGGAATTTGAAAAATACAAATCTAATTTGTTTGTAGTAACAAATAAAATTATGAAAAATATTTCTCAATATATAAATTTTGATTTGAACCAAAACAAAGAAATAGAATACTTAAAAGAGTTAAAAGAACAGCTAAAAACTGCTTGTTTAGCAGAAATGATAGAAATAATAAAAGAGGAGGAAGTTGGAGTTGAATTTGCAAAAAAGGCAATTAATTCTCTACCAGCAAAACCAGCAATAATTTTTGTAGGATGAAAATGGAAATAAAGAGTTTAGCTGAATTTATAAGAAAAAAGTTAAAATCTAAAGTAAATCTATCCTCATATGATATAATCGGCTCTATTGCTATTTTAGATATTCCTAAAGAATTAGAAAATAAAAAAATAGAGATTGCAAAATTTTTGATAGCTAAAAATAAAAATGTAAAAACAGTTGCGCTAAGAAAAGAAGGACGAAGTAAAAAATTTAGAATAAAAAAAATAAAAATCATTCTTGGAGAAAAAACTACTATAACAACACATAAAGAATCTGGCTGTAGATTTTTGCTAGATCTAAACAAGGTTTATTACAATCCTCGTTTTTCTGAAGAAAGACTTAGAATTGCAAAAAAAGTAAAAGAAGGGGAAACAGTTCTGGTTATGTTTTCTGGAATTGGTCCCTATCCAATAATTATTGAAAAAAAAGCTAATCCAAAGAAAATTATTGCTATAGAATTAAATAAAACTGCTTATAAATTTGCCTTAAAAAATATTCAATTAAATAAATGTTCTAAGATAGAATTGTTAAAAAATGATGTTAGAAAGGAATTGCAAAAAAGAAGATACACACAATGTGCAGATAGAATAATTATGCCTCATCCTACAGAGGCAGAAGAATTTTTAAGCTATGCACTAAAGTGTGCAAAGAAAAGTGCAACTTTGCATCTTTATACTTTTAAAAAATCAGATGAAAGCTTAGAACAAATAATAGAAAGAATAAAAGAAAAAATTAGAAAAATTAATAAAAAAACTAAAATAGAGATAGAAGAATGTAAAATTGTAAGGCCATTTTCAAAAAATTTGAGCCAAATAGTCTTAGACATAAAAATTAAAAACTAAAAGCAGATGTTTTAGTTATGAAAGCTCAAGCAAGTATTGAGTATATTTTTGCTTTAATTATATTTTTGTTAATTTTAATTTCAATCACATATTTGTGGAATATAAAAACAGAGGAGATAGATAATATTAAAAGAGAGTATCAAAGTGTTATAGTTGCACAAAAATTTTTAGATACTTTTAGAGTATTAACTAATCTTGGGCAAAATAGCTCTGCTATTTTTACTACTAGGCCAGACAAAATAAGGTATTTTAAAATAATTGGTCAGGAGATATTTTTTTTAGATGAGCAACAGAGCTTAGAGGTTTATTATATTCCAGCAGCTAATCTAACTTCTATAGAAGGAGAGCTAAAAATTATTAATGTGAGTTATTATGGCCAAAACATTAGTATACAGCCTAATTAAACAAGAAAATAAAAAGGGTCAGATGCAGCTAGTGGATTTGATAGTTTCTTTATCTATTTTTTTACTTTTAATTTTATTTTTATATATTAATATAGAAAAAAATATTTTTCAAGAAAAAGAAAAACTAAAGAAAATAAAAGCTATTGCTGTTGCAGATAGATTAATAAAAACAATAGCAGAAGATTATGGCTATCCAACTAATTGGGCCATAGAATTAGAACCATCTAATAATTCATTAAAAGCCTTTGGAACTGCAGAAAGCTATTTAGAAATTGATCCATACAAGCTAGCTCGTTTTAACCAAATTTATTTAAACAACTACACAAAAAAGAAGCTCTTGCTTGGAGAGTATGAAGCAGACTTAACTATTAGTTATTTAAATGGAACTCAAATAGCTTATATAGGAAATTATTCTTCACAAAAAATTTTAACAAATAAAAAAAGTTATGCGCTCTATCTAAACCAACCGATAATATTAAAGGTTAGAGTATGGCAAAAATAGGACAGATTTTCAGTCTTGAAATTCTTTTTGCAAGTATAATTTTATTTTTAGTAGTTGTAAGCCTTCAGACATTAGAAAAAGAGGGATTGGAAGAAGAATTTTTAAGAACAAATATAGAAAAGGAAACTGATCCTTTTTTTTATAGCCTGATAAAAAGTAAGAAGATAGAACAAGCAATAGAAACAAATAATTATACTTATCTAAATTTAGAAATTGAAAAAAGAAAGGGCCTTTGTATAAATTTTGAGATATATAATAAAACTCTAAATCAAAGCTCAATGTTATATAATTATGCCAATAATTGCACTATAAATAAAGAAGACAACAACTTTGTTCAAAAAATATTTTTTGATGGAGGAAAGAAAAACAACTATTATATAATAAGAGTTAGGGCTTATAGGGGTTAAGATGAAGGGCATAGTATATACTGTAGCTATTTACTTTTTGGTTTTAATAATATTTCAGATTTATTTACTTTCTTTTAGTGCTAAAGAACAAATAAACCAGCAAGATATTTACTTAAATGAACAAAAAGAAATTTTACAAAATTTGGATGAAATTAGCAGAATTCTAAAAAATAGACTTGAATTAGATACATATAGCTATAGAAACAATACAACTATTCTTTTTAGAATAGAAAGCAAAGGTTTTCCTCTTTTGGATTATGGTTCTTATCAGAAAAATCTTACGGAATTTTTAGAATTTTTAAATTATTATTCAAAAATAAGAGAATGTAAAATTAATTCTAATTTAAGTGCTATAAACCAGAGCGGCCAGCTGCTGCAAACAAATTTTGGAATTAATTATACTCAAAATAATTCTAATCAAAGTTACGACTTAATAAAAATTGGACTAAATCCGGCGGCAGAGATAAATAAAATTGAACTAAAAATAAATTGTTCTAGACCTGCTCAAGCTGCAGCTGTTTCATATATTAATTGGCAAACTACAGGAACTACTCTTGCTTCTAACATAACTTTTGTTGATGGCGTAGAAAATTATAATAATTTTGTATATATCTCTCAAAATTTAGCAAATAATTTTTCTGCAACGTATTATGATTCAAATGGATATATGATTTATAAAATAAAACTAGATTATGAGCCAGAAAGCAATGAGATTAAATTCTGGTCTGAAACTAATAGTAGCTATACACCACCTTATACAAAAATCAATGTTAGTTGTTTGATTGAATTTACTGCTCTGCTAAATAGCTCTGCACATAAAGAGATTTATGCTTATCTTCCAGCAGATTTTGAAATAGAATGTAATAATCTTAGATATGCTAACAAATTAGTACTATTTAAAAAATAGTTATTTATGATGAGAGGAACTTGAAGAACGATGGCTGTGAGCATGTGTATGAGTAGGTGGATGATGCTTGATAGAATCTAAAAATGTTTTTATTTCAGCTAAGGTTTGATAATCAAAATTATCAGCTATGATTTCAAAGCCAACTCCACCTGCAGTATTGATTGATAAAGTTGCTACATTAAAAAATCTTTGAATAAAACTTCTTTTTAGTGAATAGTCAGTAACACTTTTTAGAGGAACAGTAACAACAGAGTGTTGAAGTATTCCTGTTTCATAAATTAATTTTTCATCCATCACAACTAAAGAGGTGTTTTTATAATAAAGGTAGGAATGAATTGCTGCAGCCAAAATAGGAAAAATTGCTAAAAAAACTAAAAAGAAAAATAAAAATGCACCTAAAGATAAAGAGAGGGGAAAAAGAGCAGAAAATAAAACTAACAGAGAACTAAAAGCGCTGATTAATACTAAATAAAAATAATTGAATAGAAAAAAAACCTTTAGATTTGGTTTTGCTACAATTTTTGCCATAGACTTATTAAACACAAAAGTTTTAAATTCCTTTCAGCGTGATTTTTTTATGCTTCAGACAAAAATAGACGAATTTCTATCACTTCTAAAAACTGAGAGTAATTTAACTAAGATTGCTTCAAAATTAAATATTTCTTTTTCTGCAGCTATGGCGATAGCTACTGTATTAGAACAGAGCGGAGTAATACAAATAACTTATCCGATAAATATTTTGGAACCTCCAAAAATAACTTTTTTGGGCTATCCGGAAATAAAAAGCGAAAAACAAACAAGTATTGAGGATAAAGGTAAAAAAATAATTTCTACATACACATTTAAAGCGGATCAGGTTCCAGTTAGTGTGGAGATAATAGATTTTGTACAATATAAACTATACTCTATTTCATTGATAGAACTTTCAATAGGTACAAGAATATTTTTAGACCAGGTAAAAGAAATATTGATAAAAGAAGTTCCCCCAGAAGCTTCCGAAGTCGCAGATGTAGAAAAAATGATTGCGATCAGAAATAAATTTCATCAAAAAATAAGACAGCATTTAGAGCAATATCAATTAGGTGGAGAAGTTAGCGACATTATGGCAGGTTTGCTTTTACATAGAATGTTTGGCTTAGGAGAGATTGACCTAATAAATAGAGATGATCTGCTTGAAGAGATTGCAATAAACAATTCAAAAGACCCGATAGCAGTTTATCACAGAAAATTTGGTTGGCTAAAAACAAATATTTACATGCCTGATGAAAACTCTATTTTTAATTATGCTTCACAAATTGCTAGAAGAGTGGGAAGACAAATTGCTACTCTAACTCCTATATTAGATGCAAGATTAGAAACTGGAGATAGAGTATGTGCAACATTAAATCCTATTTCTTCGCATGGAAACACCATAACAATTAGAAGATTTGCGCGAGTTCCTTGGACTATAATAAGCTTGATTGGGGAGCCAGCCCATACCATGGACTTTGAAATGGCTGCAATGCTCTGGCAGGCCTTTCATTATGAGATGAATTTGATGGTGGTTGGAGGTACTGCTTCTGGAAAAACTTCTGCTTTAAATGCATTAGCATCATTTATTCCACCTAATCAGAGAATAATAACGATTGAGGATACAAGAGAGTTGATGCTCCCAAAATATCAATGGAATTGGGTTCCACTTCTTACAAGGCTTCCAAACCCAGAAGGGCAAGGAGAAGTAACTATGTTAGATCTAATTGTTACTTCTCTTAGAATGAGACCAGATAGGATAATAGTTGGTGAAATAAGAAAACAAAGAGAAGCAGAGGTTGCGTTTGAAGCAATGCATACTGGCCATTCTGTATATAGCACTTTCCATGCAGATACTGCAGCACAAGCAATAAGAAGGCTCACCACACCCCCAATAAATTTACCTCCAACTGATTTGGATACAATGCATCTATTAGTAGTACAATTTAGAGATAGAAGAAGAAATTTAAGAAGAACTCTTGAGATTGCTGAAATTCCAGAAGGGACGGGGGAGGGAGTTTTAGAGCCAAATATAATATATAGATGGAGGCCGAGGACTGATACTTGGGAGAGAGTAGGAGAGCCAATAAGATTTTACAAAGAACTTAATCTTTATACTGGAATGACAAAAGAACAAATAGATAAAGATAATAAAAAAAGACAAACTATTTTGAAATGGATGGTTAAAAATAATATAAACCAAATAGACGAGGTTGGAAAAATATTTTCCCTTTATTATTCTAATCCTGAAGAAATATATGAAATTGCTCAATCAAATCTTAGCAAAAAAGAAGCTGATAAATTGGCAGAAAAAGAGCTTACAAAAAAATAACTTGAAAATAAAACCAAGGGTAAGTAGATGGCAATAGGTTTTATGTTTTTAAATAAAAAAACAATAGAGCAGCTTGCCCTCAGGTTTAAAGCTATTGGTCAAAAAACAGTTCAGATAATACCAGGACTAAAATATGACCTTAGAAATGCCCATATTGAGATGGATGCTGAAACCTATGCAGTAGGTGCGTTTTTTTCTGCCCTGATAATAGGAGTATTTGCCTTTGGATTTTTGTTAATAATTTCTCAAATTAGGGGTTTTGAGTTTCCAAAAAATATTGCTCTAGGCCTAGTTGGACTTATTGCCTGTACGCTTGCTTTTTTTGCACTTAATTTGTATTATCCTAAAATAACTTCTAGAACTGTTGCTGCTAAAATAGATAGGGGCTTAATTTTTGCTTCTAGAGACATGCTAATTCAGATAAGCTCTGGAATTCCTCTCTATCAGGCAATTGAAAATATTGCTGAAGGAGATTATGGGCAGGTGTCTGTAGAATTTAAAGAAGTTGCAGCTAAAACTAGAACCGGTAAATCTTTATTAGAAGCCTTAGAAGAGATGGCAATTAAAAATCAATCTAAATACCTCAAAAAAATGTGTTGGCAACTTGTAACAGCAATAAGGTCTGGAACTAATCTTACAACTACCTTAAAAGGAATAATAAAAATGTTGGTAGATGATCAATTAAAACAAATAAAAGCATATAATGCTGAGTTAAATTTTATAGTTTTAATATATTTGTTAGCTGCTGCAGTTTTGCCAACAGTTGGGAGCACTGTTTTAGTAATCTTTTCTGTATTTGGAGTTTTAGGAATAACTCCTGAGGTGTATTTAACTTTAATTGTAATTTCTCTTATAGTTCAAGCTATAATAATCGGATATGTGTATGTGAGAAGACCTAAGATGTATGGTTAGGAGGTTAAAATGAAAAAAATTATAATAAACAAAAAGTTTGTTGAAACTAAACCTAAATTAGCTAATACCACACTTTCAAAGATGCTAACTTATGCTGGAATAGCTGAGCCTCCACAGCTGTGGCTTGGTTCAAGAATATTGACTGCATTAATAATTGCTTTTTTGTTTTCAATTCTTCCAATAATTGTTTCTTACTTTTTAAAAATAGATTTTGGTTTTGGGATTTTTCCAAATATAAAAATAGTTTACTTGATTGGCTATATGATAGTAATATTTGTGATTGTATTCTTTCTAATTTTAACTTTGTTTTATTTACACTTGTATTATTTAATTCATGACACCACTAAAAGAGTGGAAGAAGTTTTGCCTGACTTTTTGCTGATGATTGCTGCAAACATGCATGCCGGACTTACTCCTTTTGCTGCATTTCAGGCAGCAGCTAGGCCTGAATTTGGGCCGTTAGAGCGAGAGGTAAAAAAAGTTGCTGCTTACTCTTTAGGAACTGAAAGCTTTACTGATGCACTAAATGCACTTACAGAAAATATTGATTCAGATGTTTTAAGAAGAACAATTGCTTTTTTTGAAAATGGTTTAAAATCTGGTGGAAAACTTGCTAATTTGCTTGAAACTGCTGCTGAAGAGATAAGAGACTTAGATGAACTAAAAAAAGAGACTGTTCTAAACACTAAAACATATACCATATTTTTAATTTTTATATTGGTAATAGGACTGCCTGTGCTTTTAGGAATATCTACTGAATTTTTGGCAATATTTACTAAATTACAGACAGGTCTAAAGCCAACAACTGGCTCGAGTGCACAAACTATTGTTTCAATGATTAGTCCAACAATTGGATTGAGTGCAGAATTTGTAAACTCTGTAGCTTTTGCTTTAATATTTTTAACTTCGCTCTTTGTTTCAATTTTTATTGGAGTAATAGCTGAAGGTAAATTAGTATATGGAATTAAATACATGCCCTTATTAGCTATTGGTGCTTATGCTGTTTATTTTGTAGTAAAAACACTTCTCCATGGATTTTTAAGTGTGTTTTTTTAAAATAAAAAAAATGAAAAAAGAGGTTTTTTAACAACAGAGGATAAGAGATTTTGCATAGCTTAGTACTAATAAACCACCAATTAAAATAGAGACAATGTTTACTACTTTTAATAATGGGTTAATTGCTGGACCAGAGGTATCTTTAAATGGATCACCAACAGTATCACCAACAACTGCTGCTTTGTGCATTTCAGTTCCTTTCTTTCCCTCATGCTCTATTAGTTTTTTAGCATTATCCCAAGCTGCACCAGTGTTAGCCATAAAAACAGCCATTAAAAATCCACTAGATATTGCACCTGCTAAAAATCCACCTAAAGCTTCTGGCCCTAATAAAAATCCTATTAAGATTGGAGAGCCTAAGGCTAAAACAGCAGGAAATAGAAGCTCTTTGATTGCTGCCTGTGTTGAGATATCTACACATTTAGCATAATTTGGCTCTTTTTTACCTGCCATAATAAGGCCGTCTTTAAATTGTTCTCGCACTTCCTTAACAATTTCATAGGCTGCTCTACCAACCGAAAGCATTGTTAGAGAAGAGAATAAAAATGGAACAGAAGCACCTAAAAGTATTCCGATAAAGACAAGTGGGTTTGCAATATTTATAAATTCTAAATTTACTTCCGAAATATAGGTAGAAAATAAGGATGTGGCTGCTAAGGCAGCAGAGCCAATGGCAAAGCCTTTTGTTAGAGCTTTAGTAGTATTTCCAAGAGCATCTAACTTTGCTAATCTTGCTTGAACTTCTTTACCCATATTTGCCATTTCGCTAATTCCACCTGCATTATCTGCTATTGGACCAAAAGTATCCATTGCCATTAGAAAGCCTGTTAGAAGTAAAATTCCAACTCCAACAAGAGCAATTCCATAAAATCCATCTATAATATAGCCAAGAAATATTGCTAATGAGATAACAATTGCCATAACAACTGAGGACTTTAGACCTATTCCGATTCCAGTAATTATATTTGTTCCAGCACCAGTGGTTGAAGCCTGATAAATTTCTTTTACTGGGCTATAGCTGGTACCTGTGAAATAATCAGTTAAAAATGCAATTATACCTGTGGTTATTAGACCTATTAAGACTGTTAAAAAGACCTTGAAAAATTCGTTTGGCACTAATAAATAGATAACACCTGCAGCTAAAATGGCTGCAAAAATTATAGAGATAAAAAATCCTCTAAAGAGAGCATTTGTTGGATTTTCCTCTTCTGTTTTTAGCTTAACAAAAAATGTTCCAAGTAAAGAAGCAACTATTCCGACTATATAAAGCATAATTGGTAAAACTGTGCCTATTTGACCATATGCAATAGCACCTAAGATGATTGCTGCTATTATTGAAACAGTATAAGATTCAAAAACGTCTGCTGCCATACCAGCGCAATCGCCTACATTGTCCCCTACATTATCAGCAATTACTGCTGGATTTTTAGGATCATCTTCTGGTATGTTTTTTTCTACTTTGCCTACGAGGTCAGCACCTACATCTGCAGCTTTAGTATAAATTCCACCACCTACTCTCATAAATAGTGCGATAAGATTTGCACCTAAACCAAAGGAGGTGAGCATTAAGGTTAAGAAAGAAATAAATTCATGAGTTAAAGTGGAGTAAATTTTTGATGCAAACAAATTATAAGTTAGAAGAAAAATTAAACTAATTCCTAAAAGCCCAAAACCAATTAATGCAAGACCAGTAATTAGACCTCCCTTAAAGGAAACATTTAGAGCATCAGCTGTGGATTTTGTTGCTGCCTGAGCTGCTCGAACATTTCCCCTAACTGCAATATACATTCCAAAGTATCCTACTAATGCAGATAAAAGCGCTCCAAATACAAATGCTAAAGCTGGATAAATTCCAAAAAAGAATGCAAGAACAATAAAGATTAGAACTAGAGGAAAAAGAATTGTAAGAAATTGTCTTTTTAGATAAGCATCCGAACCAGCAGCTATTGCCTTAGAGATTTTTTGCATTTTTTCATTTCCTGCTGGATAAGAAAGAACCTTTCTTCCAATAAAAAAAGAATAGATTAAAACTAACGCTGAAACAAGTACTGCGATTAGTAAATAATTTAGCATAGATACCCCCCCTACTTTTTTATTGGTAAAGGAATATAAAAATATGTGGATTTAGCTTTTTATAGTTTATGTTTGAATTTTGAGAATGTTTATAAGTTAAAAAGATTAAAGGAAAGAAATTAGGTGTTTGTCTTTAAGTGTAATAATTTTTATTTTATATTTTCTTAGTTTAGAGATTAATTTTTTATCTGATGTTGCTACATAAGCTCTTACTTTTCTTGCTAGAGTAATAATAAAGGAATCTGCGTTTTTATCCTTGGTTGGAACAATCTTGAGTTTTTTTTCTTCTTTTAGTTTATTAATTAGCAGGAGGCAGGATTTTGCAGCTACTGCTCGTTTATTTTTTTTAGAAGAAAAAATTTTTAATTCTGCTAAAATAGAGGTTGGAACTAAGATCAAAAATGGTTTGTAGCTAAATAGATTTTCAATACCTTCGATTATATTTATGGCCCTTTCATAAAATAAAAGCCAAAAGTTTGTGTCCACTATTACAAAGCGATAATTTTTTTCAAGCTCTTTTTCCATACAAATACAAAAATATTAATAGCCTAACAATTAAAAAATTAATATGGATGAAGCTGCAAAAGAAATTTCTTCTAATGAAAAAATTGAATTAGAGTTAGATTGTACTAAAAGTGTTTGGAAAAACTTAGAAGAGCTCTATCAAAAACTTAAGCAGCTTGAAGAAAAAAAAAGAAAAATTCTACAAGAAATAGAAAAAACTAAAGAAGAGATTAAAAATATTTCAACTACTAAGGCTGAAACTCAAAAACAAAAACAAGAGATAAAAAAACAAAAAAAATGGTATGAAAATTTTTTATGGTTTTATACAACCAATGGTTTTTTAGTGATAGCTGGAAAAAATGCTAAGCAAAATGATGAGCTTTATTCTAAATATTTAAAGGATGAGGATTTATTTTTTCATGCAGATATGATTGGTGCACCTGCTACGATTTTAAAAAATGGGGCTAATGCAAAGGAAGAGGATAGAGTTCAAGCTGCTCAGTGGGCAGCAGCATATTCATCAGCTTGGAAAAAAAGGCTAGCTACAATAGATGTTTACTATGTAAAAAAAGAGCAAGTAAGTAAATATAGCCAAGGCCAATATGTTGGAAAAGGAGCTTTTTTAATTTTAGGAAAAAGAAATTGGCTAAAAAACGTTCAACTTGCTTTAAAAATAATAATCGAAAATGAAGAGGCGTATGTTCTACCAAATCTTCATAGCAAAAGCTCTTCTAATCAAATTTTGCTATATCCTGGAGATATTGAAAAGGAAAAAGCTATTGAGCTTATAGCTCAGAAAATAAAGATGAAAAAAGAAAAGATTGGACCTTTGTTGCCCGCAGGAGGTTTTGAAATAAGATGAGAAAAATAAGTTTGAAGGATTTTAAAAAAGTTTTGGACGAAGAGGAGATATATTATTTACAAGTAGCTGAAAGAATCTGCTCTAATCGCTATATTATATTAGATGATAAAAACCAAATATTATTAATCGATGCTGGGGATGGAAAGGACTTGCTGGATTTTTTACCAAAGATTTGTATACTAACCCATGGCCATTTTGATCATTGTGCAGGAGTACAAAAAAATTGGACAGCATATATTTCTGAGAATGAAGATGAGAAATTGCCATACATGTTCATACCTAAAAATACAAAAAAAATTGAGCAAAAAATTTTTGAATTTGGAAAATATGTTTTAGAGGTTATACCAACCCCTGGACACACTCCTGGTAGCATATGCTTATTTGAAAAAAATACAAAAATATTGTTTAGTGGAGATACTTTGTTTGCAGATGGAATTTGCGGAAGAACTGATTTAGGTGGTTGTAAGCTAGAAATGAAAAAGAGCTTAGAGCTTTTAGAAAAATTAAAATGGAAAGTTCTCTGCCCAGGCCATGGAGAGTTAGAGTATAGATAAATTAGAGTATAGAAAAATATATAGATAAATTAGAGTTTAATTAGCTTTTTTTGAAAATTTTTTACTATTAGATTTTTTCCTTTTCTGATAATTATGTGTCCTTCTTTTCTTAAAAAATTTGCTTGAAGAAAAATTTTGTCAGCAAATTCTTCTAATAATTCACCATTTGGGCCAATAGTTCTCCAGAACGGAAAGGAAGGCTCCTGACTATCTGCAATTGCCCATAAAAATAGTTTAAAAGCTTTAGGATAAACTTTTAATTTGTATTTTTTTTCTAAATAGTTTAATATTTGTTGCGTGCTTAGAAGTTTTTTGGCTTTTGGCCTTTGCATTAATTTTTTTATTTGATTTGGAGAGGGGATTAAAAACTCTTCTTTTTTTATCTTTATTTTTTTTGGGTATTTGACGATTTTGCTTAGATGAGTAAGCCAATTTGCCATAAAATAAAAAGAACTATAGAGCTTTTAAATATGTTTTATTTATAGATTTAATGTAAATGCTGGGGTCGCATAGCCTGGTTAGTGCGGCAGGTTGCTAACCTGTTGTGGGGAAACCCACGCGGGAGTTCAAATCTCCCCCCCGGCGCTTTTGACTTACTGCTTTTGCAAACTATTTTGTAATTTAAAAATTAGAAGTAGAGAAAAATTTAATAAAAAAATAAAAATTTAACTCGTTTAGGATATTGTTGATAGCTTTAGTAGGAGGCTTAAAAGAGCAATGCCTAGCACAGCTCCTACAATTAGCCCAACAAGTATAGCAAGAAATATTAGCACTATTGTTGGTAAAAACCAGACTGCTATTGCTCTGAGGGTAGAAAGTTCAAATGTTTCTCTTATTATGATAGTTAAGAAATATAGACCAATTAAACATAAAACTAATGATCCAAGAAAAGTAAATACTGCAAAAATTAGACCAATTAGTGGAATGCTTGTTAAAAATAAAAAGAAGGAGTTTAATATAGTAAATGGACTATAGAACAGAGAAAGAATGTAGAAAAATGTTTGGAGTTTTACTTCTTTTCCTCCAAGTACTTTTGCAAGAAAAATAAAAATAGCACTAGAAATTAGAATTCCAAGGCTAAAACCAATTAAACCCAAAACAGGGCTTAAAAACAGAGTTATAACTGCTCCTGAAAAATCTAATTGAGAAAGAAAACTTAGAAAAGAGAAGATAGTAAAAAATATGACTGGAATTAAAATATTTGGCAGAGAGTGTGAAAAACCATAGTTTTTTCTTTTTAGTTTTTTAACAGTTTCTGCTGGCTTAGTAAATAAGTCCTTTAAAAGATAGAAATATTCAGATATGTTGAACATAAGGCTTCACATTTAATATTTTAATAGGAAGATTTATAATAATTTTTAATAATTAGCTAAACCCAGTTGAACAAAATAGAACTTTATCACAAATACAATAGAGCATTTGCTAGCAAAAAAGAAAAAGAAGGGAAAAAATAAAAAAGAAAAAGTTTTAAGCTGCTGGGGGTTTTGCACTTAAAATAAGGCTTAAAAGAGCAGCCCCTAAAAATATAATTAGAATGAAAATGATAAGTGCAAAAATTATTACTGGTAAAAGCCATACAGCAACTGCCTTTAGAGTTGAGATTTCAAAGACTTCTCTTATTAATATTGTTATATAGTAAAGGGTAACTAAAGATACTAAGAGGTTAAGCAAACCAAAGATTGATCCGATTAATGGAAGTAAAGAAAGAATAATTAAAAGTGCAATAATTGCTGTGAATGGGATAGACAAAGTAGAATACAAATAAAATAAATTTAAGACCTTTACTGATTGTTTTCCTCCCAATAATTTTGCAATAAATGAAAAAATAGAACTAAAAATTAGACCAAACACAAAAAAAAGAATAGAATAAATTACTAAAGTAAATACAAGGCCAATTAGTGCAGCAAACAAATCTGAATTTAAGATAAAAATAGATGAGACAAAACCTGCAAAACTCAATAAAAAGGATATTAACAGCACATTTAGAAAGACGTCTTTGTAAGAGTAGTCTTTTGTGTTGAGTTGCTTTATTGTGTCCGCTGGTTTAAAAAGCAGATTTTGAAAAACAGCTATATTTTCCATAATAATCACATAACTATTAAAATAATAAGATTTAAAAGATTTTTTCTAAATTTAGAAAGTTAAAAAGAAATAGATATAACACGTTTAATAAAAATTTAGCTAGTGGATAAGATATTAAAAACAATAGATAAAGCCCAAATGCTTTGCTAAAAGAAACTTCAAAAAGTTCTTTGATTATAAAAAAGGGATAAAATAAATAAATTAATATAGAAAGTATCGAGCCTATTTTAACGATTAATGCATCTACTTCAACTAAAAGCAAAAGAGTTGGCCTGTCAAAATTGTGTTGAAAGTTAACATAAGGAGGCAAATATGGAGAAAGAAGTAAAAACTTCAACAATGCTGAAAGAATAAAAAAAACTAAGAACACTTTAAATGCCATTGCTAAAGGCAGGGACAATAAACAAAGTAAGTTTTGAAATTTTACAACTTTGTTTAATTTTTTTGAAGCAAAAAATAGTATTATCCCAGATAAAAAATATAACAAGAGTAAGAAAAGAAATGAAAACAGAGTAGAAATAAGAGTAGAGGAAATTATTTTATAAAAACCAATAGATTTGTGCTGAACAATAATTGGGTTATAAATAAAAGATACAGTATAGTCTAAAGTGCTTGTTAAAGCCATAAAAAAAGCATAAAAAAGAATAGTTAAGAAAAAATCCTTATAGCTAAAATCATAAACTTTTATTTCTTTGATAACCTTAGATGGATTTAAGAAAAATGATTTAAAATTTAAATTTTGTTTTTCCATAATAAACAACAACTACTATTTAATATATTGAGATTTTAAAAGCTTACTTTTTTAAATAGAACAAATGTTGAAGCTAACAACAAAAAAAACCTTAAATACTTCAAAGTACAAAATAATTGATGCGCACAAGATAGGCTGGCAGGGTAGGGGTCTGCTGCTAAGCGCAAATCCTCTTATGGCGCGGCCGACAGACCGATGGCGCCTTAGCCAATTTATTATATGCGCTTAAAATCAAATTATGAAACCCATGCCCAGATGGATGGTAATATTAGAGAACCTGGTCAGGCCGGAAGGAGCAGCCATAATCTAATATTGCCATGCTGTCTGGAAACAGGGTTGAATTTGGTTTTAAGAGATGCAGAATAAGTTGGCTCTGGCCACAAAGGTCGTTCTTGTGCGCTTTTTTATTTTTAGTGAAGAATATGGTAAAAATTATAAAAATCCCACCATATAAAGAAGCAGTAAAACAAGCAGCTGCTGTTTTAAAAAAAGGCGGGCTTTTGATATATCCAACAGATACACTTTATGGAATAGGTGGAGATGGGACAAATAAAAAAGTTATAAAAAAAATTCTTAAAGTAAAGAAAAGAAAAGTAGATACGTTTTCAGCTGTTGTAAAGCTAGAAGAATTAGACAAATATGCAAAGGTAGAGAAATACAAAAATAAAATAAGATTAATTTTTCCTGGCCCGTTTACTATTTTGGCAAAAGCAAAAAGAAGGATTGCTATAGTCAAGAAAAATGTTATAGGTCTTAGAGTACCAAAAAACAGGTTTTGCACTTTATTAGCAAAAGCATTTAACAGACCAATAATTAGTACAAGTGCAAATATTTCTGGCCAAAAATCTAATTATAAAGTTGAGGATATTGAAGAAGAAATAAAGCAAAAAGTTGATTTGATAATCGATGCTGGAGAGTGCAGACATAAAAAAGGTTCAACTATAATAGACCTAGTAAATAAAAAATTTGTTAGAATTGGTGCAGGATACAAAAAAGCAAAAAAAATTTTTAAAGAATTTTTATGATTCAAAAAATTTTTGTAGGCGATAGAATAATTTTACTAAAGCCTCATAAAAAAGTATATTTTCCTGCTGAAGATAGCTTTCTTCTTCTAAAAAATTTAAAAAATATAAAAGGAAAGATTTTGGAGATAGGTACTGGAAGTGGAATAATTTCGATATATTTGGCAAAAAAAGGCATTGAAAAAATTTATGCGACTGATATTAATAAAAAAGCTATTGAGAATGCACAAAAAAATGCTAGAATAAACAAAGTAGAAAACAAAATAAAATTCATTTATTCAGACCTTTTTGAAAATATAAAAAACCAAAAATTTGATTATATAATTTTTAATCCTCCTTATCTTCCAACAACTAAAGAAGAAAAAATAAAAGATGAGCTTAACTCCTCTTTTGATGGTGGAAAAAATGGCTTGAAAATAATAAGAAGATTTTTAATCCAAGCAAAAAATTTTTTGAAAAAACAAGGTGTTATTTATCTAATAGTCTCAGATTTAGCAGATTTGGAAAAATTAAAAACTTTTATTTATAAAAATGGTTATTCTTATAAAGAGATAGATAGACAGAGCTTCTTTTTTGAGAGAATAATCTTATATAAAATCTATACAACAAAATAAAAAATATGGAGAAATTTAGAATAATTTTTGTAGAGCCAGAGCAGGAGATAAATCTTGGGCTTAGTGCAAGAGTAATGGATAACTTTAACATAAGAAGTATGTATTTGATAAATCCTAAATGCTCGTTAGGCTTTAGTGCTATAATGTATGCAAAACATGCAAAAAGAATAATTAAGAATGCAAAAATCTATTCAAAGCTTGAAGATGCTCTAAAGGGTTGTGACTTAGTTGTTGGCACAAGCGGGGTTATAAATAAATATACTGATATTAGTTTTGGGCCTATTGAGCTAAAACAATTTAAAAAAATTTTAGAAGAAAGAAAAACCAAAAAGCCAATAGCAATATTATTTGGTAGAGAGAGCACTGGACTAAATAGAGAGGAAATCAAGTTGTGTGATGTCTTAGTTCATATACCAACTTCTAAAAGATATCCTGTTTTAAATATAACTAACGCCTTAGCTATTGTGCTTTATGAATTAAGTAACATAAAATTTAAGTCAGGAGCAGAACAACTAGCAACTAAGAAAGAAAGAGAATATATTGAAAAATTGGTTGAAAAAAAATTAGAAAAAATAAAAAATTTAAAAAATCGACAGAAACTTAGCTATGCTCTTAGAGCTTTTTTTGAAAAAAGATTTATGACTAATATTGAGGCAAAAGGTCTAATATATATTTTAAAAAATTAATATTTTTTTAGTTCTAAAATAGCTGGTTTAGGATAAAGAGAATTTTCCTGCTGCTGGTGAATAATTAAATTAAAACCACAAGATTTGGAAATTTTTTCTAAATTTATTAGATCTAAAACAAGCCTTAAACGAGGAGGGTTTGCACAGGTTTTAAAGACTTTAACATCATGAACTTTTTCAAGTAAGTTAAATGATAGTTTTTCTTCATAAAAAGTGCTATTTTCAATAGCAAAACCTTTAACAAAAATATAAGCCCATCTTTTTTTGTCTTTGTCTATTGGTAGGTGGCGCACTTCTTTAGCAGAAAAGTTTAGAGTATGACTTTGGTTAAAAAGAAATTCTCTTAAAAAGAAAGAGCCACCAGAGGTAAGGCAATAGTGGCAATTGTTAAGAAATTTTTCTAACCTGTCTTTTGTCTGAAGATAGCCTAAGATAGTGTCTCCTAATAAAAAGGAAAAAGTATTTTTAGGATAAGAAAATTCTTCCCAATCAACTTCTATTAAAGTTTCTTTTTTTGGGATCAAATTAAACTCTTTTTTTAAAATAGAATTCATTGCCTTGTAGGATAGAATAGATTTTTCTATAAGATAGATATTATAAGTTTTTTTTGATTCTTTTGAAATTTTGTCTAGTAAAAAGCGATATTCTGGAGTTGCACCGAATATTGCAACTGGGCCTTCTAACCTCTGAACTAAAGGCTGAAGTTTATTTAAATCATTAGAAGATGGTCTTCGAGGATGTTTTACTGCATGCCATTTAGTAGCAATTGACTCCCAACCTAAAAGATTTACATCTATATTGTTTTTTTTCAAATTATTAGTACTAAATTTTGTATTCATAAAAATAAGCCTCCTGAATTTAGAAATTTATCTGAAAATTCTTTGACTTTTTTATTTTGTGATTGAGAAAAATTAGATTCAGATTTAGCTGATTTTTTATTAAAGTTATAATAAAGTCTTATAAGTGCCTTTGTGTTTAGCACTTTTGCTTCTAAATATTTTTGATAAAAAAATCCCTTAGCCTGTTGCATTCAACTCACCTTTTTTATATGTTTTGTATTGGATTTAGATAGTACTTTATTTAAAAAGCTTTTTGGAAAAATTGTTAAAAAAATTAAAAATTTTGTAAAAATAGATAAATTTATAAATTTGATAGAAGAAAAAAGAGTATGAAAAAAGAAAAGAGCCCATCTACTAAAGAGCAGGTAGAGCAATATCTATATGACAATCCCCTCTTGTTATATTACTCTTATGAAGGGATTTTAAATATTTCAGCAGTTGCAAAAAAAATTAAAAACGAGCTAGGAATAAAAAAATCGGACGAGGCAGTAATGATAAATTTGTATAGAGTAATAGAAAAACAAGAAAAGAAAGTTAAAAAAGAGGAGATAAAAAGTTTGATAAAAGGCAGCACAATAAATATTTATAGTGATTATGCAGTACTAGTAGCAGATATAAAACAAAACATAAAAGCAAAAAATTTAATCTCTTTTTCAGATAAGCAAGTAGCTATTGGTGAAAGAAAAGAATTAGAAAAATACAAAAATAAAACATTGTATTATCAGGATAATTTAGGGCTGGTAGAGTTTAAGCACCCTCAGAATATTGAAAAAATCCCAGGAGTTCTATTTTATATGTTAGCTAATTTTTACCAACATTCTATAAGTATAGTGGAGATATTCTCAGTATGGGATAGCACGTATATATTGGTTGAAAAAAGAGATATTGCTAAGGTAATGAAGATGTTTTTTTAAACTCTTGCGTAATTTTTAAATTTTCTTTGTTGTGATTATTTCTTCTTGGTTTTTACAATTTTTACTTTTGAAGGAGTTACTAGAATTCTGTTTTCATCTAGTCTTGCAATGTCTCCATTTATCTTTGTAATGTGATTTTTTAGATTATCAATGATCATTTTCTGTTTTGCCTCGTTTCTTTTTAGATTAGCTATGTTTAAAATAAGAATGTTTTTTTGTTTTAACTCATCTAAAACTACATTAATATCCTGCTCAGATTCTAAACTAAAGGGCTTTACATAAAAATCGGCTGCCTCATGGAGCACATCTACATTTTCCATCTCTGCGCTGTCCATAAATTCCTCAATCTTTTCTACTTCAGTGCTTTTTGAAAGCCCCAAGGTTTTAGTTATTTCATCTAACAAGCCCATCCAAGACACCTCAAAAACAAATTTTTTGATATAAAAATAAGAAAGAAAGAATTAATAAGGTTTTGTATAACTTAACTTTTTTTAAATAGTTAAGAAATAAATAATAATATGCAAAATTTTGATACTATACTTACTCTCCCTTCTGTTTTTTTAGATAGAAATGTTCTTTCACCTCATTTTGTTCCAGATGTACTTCCCTATAGAGAAAAAGAAATTGAAAAAATAATGCTAGCTGTTGCTCCAGCTTTAGAAGACCAAAGACCAAAAAATTTATTTATATATGGTAAAACAGGCACTGGTAAAACCTGTACTGTAAAAAGAGTTATGGCCGAATTTAGAAAAAAAACAATTTTTCCGCAAGATGTATATGTAAATTGTAGAATGTATAATTCCAGATATAGAGTAATGCAAAAAATTGGAAAAACCTTTATTTCAGAATTAGACAAAGTTGGTTTTGGAATTTCGCATTTTTATGAAAAATTATTAGAATATATACAAGTACCATACGAGAATGGAAACCAAAAAAGAATTATTGTAGTTCTCGACGAAATTGATATGGTAAAAGACTTAGATGAATTAGTCTATACTTTAACAAGAATGAATGATGAAATAAGCTCTGGCTCCATTTCAATGATTGGTATAACAAATAAAATTTCTTTTAAAGAGGTTTTAGACCCAAGAAGCAAATCTTCTCTCTGCGAAAGCGAGATAGTTTTTAGCCCATATAATAGTATTCAGCTTAGAGAAATATTAGCCCAGCGAGTAAAGCTAGGTTTTGTTGAAGGAACAGTACATGACTCAGCAATAAATTTAGCTGCAGCAATAGCAGCACAAGAAACAGGAGATGCTCGCTATGCTCTAAAGCTTTTACTTAAAGCTGGCGAGATAGCAGATGAAAAAAAGTCTTTTTTAATAACTGACAGAGAAGTAGAAGAAGCTAGAAAAAATGTTGATAATACTTTGGTTGGCGAGATAATTAAAACATTACCAAAGCATCAGCAACTTGTACTAATTGCAATATGTAATTTATATAACAATATTGGACATTATCAAAGGCTTGGCCAGGAAGAGAATTTAGAAGAAAATAGGCTTTTGAGTGGAGAGGTGTATGAAGAATATTGTAAAATTTGTAGAAAATTTAAAAGAATACCTCGTTCTGCAAGATGGTATAGAGAATATCTTAATGAGTTAGAAATGCTTGGATTGATAACAACAGTAGAATCTTCTAAAGGTTTAAGGGGTCACAGCCGATTTATCAAGCCAGGGTATGAACCTCAACAAATGCTACAAATCTTATTGGAAAGTCAGCAAAAATCAGAATCTGAAACTAAGGTAATATATGACAGCGACTTATAGGCCAAAACTAGCAAAGTTGATTGAATGAGAAATAAAACTATAAATTTTTTAAATAAATTACAAATTCTAAAAAATATTTCTAGAAGCGGTTGGGATGTAATTGCAGCTCCAAAGGAATCAGTAGCAGAGCACTTATATAGAACAGTTCCAATAGCACTTATTTTAGCTAAAAAGTTGAAATTAAATGAGCATGAAATATTGCTGCTAATTGTTGGATCACTCTTTCATGATTTAGAAGAGATATACATTGGTGATTTACATAAAATAGCAAAAAAATATCTAAAGCCAAATAAAAATAAAATAAATAAAAAAATAATTTCTGAGTTTCCTGAAGAGATTAAGGACTATTATTTAGAATATTTAAAAAACAAAAAAATAAAACAGATAGTAAAAGATGCGGATAAAATAGAGTGTGCTCTTACAGCAAAAAATTATAATGACTTGGGGTACAAAACAAAAAGTTGGATTGAAAACACAAAAAATTCTCTAAAATTAAAAGAGTCTAAAAAACTATTTTTAAAACTGCTAAAAGTAAATTTAGTAAGATTAATTGAAAAAGAAAAATAAAAAATTAGTCTTTATCAAGTAACTCGATTGCTTTTTTTACTGACATTCCTTCTCGTATGCCTAACTCTTCTGCCCACGCAGTCATTGTTTTTATTTTTGCTCTAAAAAGCTCATCAAAACTTTTTACTCCTGAAACAAATGCTGCAACGTCGCCTAAGTTTTCTGCTGATTTTTTGTCCAAATAGGAACAGGCAATATAACCTCTTTTACATTTTAGAATTAGAAGGGGTAGGTTTCCTAAATCAAAAGAAAGGCCAACAAATTTTTTTCCTTCAAAAATTATTGTTTGCTCCCCCAAGGCATTATCACCCCCAACTTCTATTTTTTTCAACATAGTATCAGTAATATTTATATTCTAAAAATTAATAAAGCATACTCATAGATTTTCAAATGGATTTGTATTGGATTTTCTTTGCATTTGCTTTTTTTTCTTTTCAAATATTCTTCTGTGTTTTCCGCAAGAAATGCAATAGGTTTTAGAGCCATGAATAACTGTTCTAACTTCGTTTTGTTTTTCTTCTTCAGTTAAACCCTTAAATTCAGTATCATAAACTGTTACTGAATCAATTGTTATTGATTTATCTTTGGGAATTCTTCTACCACATGCATCACATTGGACAAGCCTCTCTCGTCCCCTTGGCTTCTTTCCCATTAAATCACCAACAGAGTACTACTTAATTTTTATTGCATAAAGCCCTGGAGAATTAAATCCCAAAAACTTTGCAATTTTAGATTTTTCTGCATCAATCACATAGATTGAAGAAGAGTATTTGTCTGAAAAGTCTTTTGTTTTTGCTTCTGGGCTTTGAAGATAGGGATCATCATCTGCATAGATCCTTCTTGTTTCTTTATCCACTTTTACCATAACTATCCCTACTTATTTTTTCTTTTTTTCTTTTTCTCCTTTCTTTTCCCCTTCTTTTTCTGCTTTCTTTTCTAATTCTTTTTCTATCCATTCAAATTTACCTAAACCTAAAGGCCTCATAGTAAGTCCAATTTTTGCTTCAGATAATGGCCCTTTCATAGAGATCGTAGTTATCTTAGCATAAACAATATCTCCTTTTCTTAATGATTTTTTTGATTCTTTAGCTACAAATGCGCCTGCCTTTTTATTATAAGTTAAAAAATCATTTGTTATTTGTGAAAGATGAACTAATCCTTCAATTGGTCCCATACCTACAAATACCCCAAATTCTACTGCTTCAGATACTGCTCCTTCCACCACCTCATTTATTTGTGGCCTATAGACTAGAGCATCAAAGCGCACATCATAATAAGCTGCATCATCACCTGGAATAATCAAACCATCGCTTATTGGCTCTAAATTAAATACTGCAAGCACTATTGTGTTGTCTTTGTCTACTGTTCGCTCATATTTTTCTCTAACAATGTTTAGAAGTGCTGGTTTTAGTTCCATTGCAAAGTCTTTTGCAGGAAATCTTACTCTATCTTCTACTTTTAATAAATAAAACATCAACACACCTTAAAACCAGTTTTTTCAAAAATAAAAAGCATAATATATATTAGTAGCTTAAGATTTAAAAGCACAATAGATATTGAGTTTTGCAAATATAAAAATAAAAAATAATTTAGAATTTTAAACGTAGACCATCAAAAGCTGCAAGAGTGTTTGGAAAAATTTTTTTTGCTGTTTTTAGTGCTTTTAGTCTATCTAGCTTTGTTTTGTATTTATGAGCAGCAAAATGAGAAAGCAATAATTTTTTTACTTTTGCTTCTTTAGCTATTTTGGCAGCTGTTTGAGGATTTAAATGCGGCCAAAAAGGGTTTATTTTTTCTTCTGCAAGTAAAGAGCATTCTGTTATTAGAACATCTGCATTCTTTGCTAAAAAAACTATGTTTTTTGTTGGCCCACTATCAGTACAATAAGAGACAATTTTTGTTTTATTATTTTCATTTAAAACAAATCTAAAGCCGATTGTTGGATCTGCATGAACTAAAGGTCTAACAACTACATTATAGCCTTCTAAAAAATTTTGTCCTACTTTCAACTCTTTTATTGAAATAGAAAGGCCGAATTTTTTTTCTAAAAGTTTTGTTGGGGCGGTGAAGGGTTTGTTTATAAAAAATTTAAGTATTTTTTTAGTGTTTTTCTGACCATAAATTGTGATTTTGTTTTTAAGATGAAACTTTGGCTGGATGTGAAAACCATAAATATGATCCAGATGAAAATGCGACAAAAAAATATCTATTGGGTTGTTATTTGTTATAAATTCATCGAGTTTATAGATTCCATCCCCTGCATCGAGTACAATATAACGATCTGGGGTTTTTAGTAAAATACAAGAAGTATTCCCTGTCTTTGTAGAGTACCAGCCGTTTGTGCCAAGAAAAAAAAGCTCCATTTTATTCCCTCCATTTTATTGAACAGCCTCTGGAAGGAAGAAATTTTTTGTTTAATTTTTTTCCTTCTATTGTAGCTAAAATTGCTTCTTCTAAATCTTCTGAAGTTGGGTTTTGTGCCGATGGATAATGTGCATCATCAATTCTTCCATGATAGACTAATTTAAAAGAAGAGTCAAAAACAAATGGATCGGGTGTGCACACTGCACCATAGGATTTAGCTACCTCTTGGGTTTCATCAAATAAATAAGGGAAGAAAATTTTGTTTTCTTTTGCAAATTTCACCATGTTTTCAAATGAGTCTTCAGGATAATTTGGATTGTTGTTTGGATTTATTAAAACAAATTGCACACCTTGATTTTTATACTTTAGAGCAAGCTGAACTATCTTAGCTATTTTTGCTTTTACATATGGGCAGTGATTGCAAATAAAGATTATAACCAAAGCCTTTGAGCCTTCAAAATTAGCCAAAGAATAAATTTTATTATCTGTAGCCTTTAGTTTAAAATCTGGAGCTTTTGTTCCTGGTTTAAGTTTTTGAACAGATTCTAAAAGCACCACAAACTCACCCCATATTGTTATAATATTTTTGAAAGATATAAAACTATGGCAAATATATTTAAAGAGCTTAGCGGTAGAAGAAGTATTTTTAAAAACGAGGCTGTGTTAAAGCCAGATTATTTACCAGAACAGCTTATAGGACGAGAAAGCCAGATTAGAGAAATAGCCTACATGTTAAAAGATGCCGAATATGGAAAAACACCAGCCCCTATTCTTCTTATTGGAAAACCTGGAACTGGAAAAACAACTACAATTAAGTATATTCTAAAGCAGCTGACTGAGGTAAGTACAAAACCAGTTTGTATATACATAAACTGTTGGGAAAATTACACCAAATTTGGAATTTTAAGTAAAATAGTAATAGATTTAGGTTCCATGAGTCCAAGAAGGGGACTTGCTTCTGATGAGCTTCTAGCCACAATAGCAGAAGTTATTAGAAAAAACGAAAATGTATTAATAGTGGTTTTGGACGAGATAGATAGATTAATTGCAAATTCTGAAGAATCGATTTTATATGATTTAGCAAGAGCAAAGGAATCAATGAACTTAAAAGCCACAGTAATAGGAATTACGAATATGGAAAATTTTGCCTCTAAACTTGATAGTAGAATTGCTTCCTCTTTGATTCATAATACAATAAAATTTGAGCCTTATAATATCTTGCAGCTAAAAGATATATTAAAAGAGAGAGCAAAACTTGCACTCTGGTCTGGAGCGTATAATGAGGATATTATTGGTCTTTGTGCAGCAATAGCATCAAAGGCTGGTGGAGATGCAAGATTTGCAATACATTTGCTTTGGGCGAGTGCAAAAAAAGCTGAGGAAGAAAATAGCTCAAAAATAACAATAGAGCATGTTTATAAGATAAGAGATAGGTCTATGAAATATGCTAAAGTTCCACTTGCTAGAAAAATAGAGTACTTAGATGAGATAGACAAAACAATTTTAGGTATAATTGTTGAAGCTCAAGAAGAGGGAATAAGCTCTGGAAAGATTTATGAAAAATTAAATGCTTCTGATTCTGAGCAGAGAACAATTAGAAATCGTCTAGAAAGGCTAGAAAAAGAAGGTTTAATTTATTCTATAGATAGCACCACAGCTGCTGGAGGAAAAACAAGAATCTGGAAAGTAAAGTTGCACTCAGAAGAGGAAGAAAAGGAGGAAAAAAATTGAACTAAATTTTTTCATATTGTTTTTGTAAAATAAGAGCATCTTTTTCTAAAAGAGGGGATTCACAAATTACAACTCCACCATAGCCTCCCTCTTTTAAAACTTCTAATAAGGGTTTATAGGGAGGTGAATTAGAAGAAACTGGTAGATGCTTTTTTTCTCCTTTATCACTATACTCAATTCCACTAAAATGAATATGAAGGTTTTTTGAAAATTCTTGGCCTAATTTTTTTTCACAAAAATCTAAAATTTTTTTATAATCGTCTTTAGTTTTTAGCCTTGAAATACGAGCATGATAGTGAGCAAAATCTAAAACAGGAATTAATTGCTCAATGCCAAAAAATGAGGCCAACTCTGTTAATTCTTCTAAAGTCCCATAAGCTGAATTCTTTCCAGTAAGTTCTGGGCCTAATAAAAACTCAAAATTATTGTTTTTTGCATAATCTATCAAATTTTTATATTGTTGTTTTATTAATTTGGTGCAAGTCTCTGAACTTTGGTTTAGATAAAACCCACTGTGTATAACTATTGGTTTTGCTTTAAGATAATGACCAACTTCTATTGATTGAGAGATATGCCTAAAAGAATTTTTTAATACATACTGCTTTGGTGAGCAGAGATTTATATAATAAGGAGCATGAATAGAGAGTTTTATATCTAAATCTCTTGCAATGCTATAGCATTCTTTTGCTGCTGAAAGCTGGATTTTCACTCCATGAACAAACTCTACTTCCATTGCTTTAAGCCCTAATTTTGCACAAGTAATTATTCCGTCTTTTGTTGAAGGAGAAGGTGAGGAAAGCGGAACTCCAGCAGGGCCAAATCTTATCATAAACTCACTTTATAAATTTTCAAAAAGCTGTAAATTTAACTCTGAACCAAGAACAGAAGCAAGCTGATAAATAAAAATTAAGCTGCAGCTGATGTTAACTAATACAAAAATATAGCTATGAAGCTGAATAATACCTAAAAATTGGCTCGAGAGGCTTAGAACTGAGGATGTTTTAGATGCCAGAGTAGGATTTGAACCTAAAGAATTGAAAAAAAGATTTAGAACCTCTTGCTCTTTGTTCCAATCTACTTGTGGAAATGGAGAGGAGGATAAAATAAGTGAATCTATTTCTTTTGAAAAGCTGCTAAAAACATTCTCTATATTTTTTTCGTTTAAAGTTAAAGAAAGTAAGAACAATGGATAAAAAATATAAAAACCGATTGCTCCAGCTAGTATTGCTCCACCAACTTTTCTTGTCATAAAAAACATTCTTAAAAGAAGTCCGATTGGAAGAAAAATAGAAAATCCACTAGAGGCTATAAAAAACAAAAATTGTTTTTGTGTTTCAAGTATTGTTGCACAGCTTAAAAAATCTTTTGCTACTAAAGCAAAATTTTCAGAAATATAACGAAGAGAAAAAAGTGGAAGAGAATCAACAACATTAAACTTTATTGTTAATGTACTTAAAGAGCCAAGCTGATAAGAAGCCAAAGTTAACTTAGAAACAGACTGATAAATGATTGATAAAATATTGTCCTGAGCACAGAGTGTTGTTTGAATAAACAATGGAAAATTTGGATAAGAACAATTTTCAAATGCTGGCTGAGTACCAACCAGACTATCAGCTAGCTGAGATAAAACTACAGAGATGGAAACTAATGCGCCCAACAATGCTGCGTTTATTATTGCTTGAGTAAGTTCTTCTATGCCCCAGCTTTGCATTTTTCTAGAGCCTAGGGCTTTTCCTATACCTAAAATAAAACCAGCTAAAATAATTGAAATTGCTACTAGATATAGTCCTAGCTGATAAGCCGGATCTATAAGGTTTTGGCCAGGAACTAGGATTTGATTCATATATACCAAATTAAATTAATTTTTATTTGCTTTTAGAGTAAAAGTTTTGCTGAAGTTCCAGCAATTGCTTCTGCTGCTGCAGTGAGAGCTGCAATAATCACTCCTCCAACAAACAGCCCAATTGCTACTGATTGCAGCTGCCCTCTTTGAGAAGCTGGTTGGATATAAGATAGACCAAAGACAATACCTGAAAGAACTATTAAAATTATTGCTATGTTTGGACCTAATTGAATCAAGGTATTTTTTATTTCCCCTACAATATCTAAAATTTGTGCCATAAATCCCACTTTAGCCTTCTAATTTTTTCAAGAGTGTTATGTAAATAGCAGTACCTAATAAAGAAAGAAAAACTGAGCTAAAAACCAAAATAAAACTACCAACAATTAAACCAAATGGAGAAGGAAGAAAATTTTCTGGAGCAAAACCAAATGGTTTAAAGGAGCCAAACCCAAAGCCAATCACCATTAAAATAAAGGAGGAAACAGTCGAGCCAACAAATGAAGAGATAAATGAGACCAAAAAAGAAAGTTTTAGATTAATAGTTTCAGTTCCTTGTACTTTTTCTAAGATTAGTGGGGCTAAAATCCCAATGATTAGAGGGAGAATACAAACAACTGGAAAATAAAAAAATATGGTTATATCATTTGCTTCAGAAAGATTAAAAAATATGTTAAGCAGACCTATAAGAAAAATAAAAAAGCTTAGAATAATCGTTCCAGGAATTGCACTTACTAAAACTTCTAGCAGAGTTCTCAAAAAGTTGTTTTTTATATTTTTAAAAATTGAGCCTGGCATATAACCACATAAAAATAAAAAGAAAGAAATTTAAAAATTTTCTCTTTAGGCCCAAGTTGGCTGTTTTATTTATTGAATGGAATTGATTGATTTTACAAACCTATCAAAGTATTCCTGATAATTTTCTCGTCCTTTTCCTTTGTGTTTTTTGTAATACTGCCTTGAAGCTTCAGTTATATAAAAGCATGCTTCTCCATAGGCTATTTTTAAAGCAGCTAAGCTTTCTTCATCATAAAATTCTAAAAGTAGAAGATTGTATAAGTCTCTAAGCTGCTCTAAAGCTTTTCTTCCTGTTTGAGTTAGAGGTACATTTGAGCGTTGAAGTAAATTAAGAAGGGCAGCAATTCTTCTAATAATTAAAAACACTGCTCGTTTTATTCGTTCTAATAGCGAAACTCTTTTTGGAATTGGAGAATCAATCAAACCACTTTCTATTTCTTTTTTTAGTTCTATTTTTTGTTGTAAACTTTCTTCTAATTTTTTGCTAACTTCCTGAGAAATAGAAAAGTTTTTTAGTGCAAGATCAGGGGAAATAAAAAATGGGGATATTTTTGATTTTTTTGCTTGCTGCAAGATTTTTGAGGCTTTTTTTAATGCTTTCAATGTTTTTTTAATGTTTTCATCGCCCTTAGCTTTTAATTGATCGATATCTTCTTCTATTTTCTTTATGTTTTTTTCTACTTTTCTTGAAATTTTTGGTAAAATATTTTTAAAATAGTTTTTTTGTAAATATTGCTCTTTTAGTTGCTTTCTTTTTAGCTTGCGCAAAGGATCACCTACAAATAAACAAGCAAGGAAAATATTTAAAAATTAGCTTTTTGCTTTTTTATTTTTTAAACATTCTTCTAAAAAGGCTACAAATAAAGCTGAAGGCTGCTCTAGTCTTGAAGTGAATTCTGCATGAGCCTGAGTCGCAACACCCCAACCAGTAGGCCATTCAGCCATCTCCATAATCGTTCCATCAGCAGAAGTGCCTGAAAAAATCAGACCTGCCTTTTCTAAAATCTCAGTATAAGCATTGTTTACCTCATAGCGATGGCGATGTCTTTCAAATACTCTTTCTTTAGAGTAGGCTAAAGCTGCTTTAGTTCCTTTCTTTAGAATACATTCCCAACTACCCAAACGCATCGTTCCTCCTTTTTGCGTAATTTTTTTCTGAGAAGGCAAAAGATCAACAACTGGATGAGGAGTGTTTGGATCAACTTCTGTAGAATTTGCATTTTTTAAACCAGCCACATTTCTTGCATATTCAATTACCATAAGCTGCATACCAAAACATAATCCTAAAAATGGAATTGAATTTATTCTTGCCCACTCTATACTTTTTATTTTTCCCTCCACACCTCTTGAGCCAAAACCCCCTGGAACAATAATTCCATTATATTTTTGTAGCAATTGATTTGGGTCTTTGTTATTTTCTAAGCCTTCAGTGTCAACAAAATCTACTTTTGTTTTTATTCCTAGTTTTGCAGAAGCATGAACCAAGGCTTCTTTAATTGAAGCATAAGCATCAACCACAGCAGTGTACTTTCCTGTTATTGCAACATCTACAGTCTGGGTTGGATTTGCTAATCTATCTAAAATTTTTTTCCAATTATCTAATTTTGGTTGAACTGGCTCTAAATTAAATTTTTTTAATAGTATTGAGCTAAAGCCTTGCTTTTCTAATACTAAAGGAAGTTCGTACAAATATTCTAATTTGGGGTCTTCGAAAATACAATCTGGCTCAACATTACAATAAAGCGAGATTTTTTCTTTTGCTTCTTTGTTTAGTTTTTCTTCTGTTCTACAAATAATTATTTCTGGATGAACCCCTAAAGAGGTGATAAGCCTGTTTGAATGCTGAGTTGGTTTTGTTTTTGCCTCTCCGGAAGATAAAAATGGAATATAGGTTAATTGAATAAAAAGAACATCTCCTTTTTGTTCTTGAGCTAATTGCCTTGCTGCTTCTATAAAATAGCCATTTTCTAAATCACCAACAGTTCCACCAACTTCTACAAGGCAGAAATCTGCAGAAAAATCTTCAGCTGCTTTTTTTATCCAACTTTTAATTTCGTTTGTTAGATGTGGGACAAATTGCACATCTTTTCCAAGATAGCCCCCAGCCCTCTCTTTTTCAATTATTTTTTTAAATAATTTTCCACCAGTTATTGAATTTTGAGAATTTAGAGAGATGTTTAAAAATCTTTCATAAGTTCCAAGGTCCATATCACATTCAGTACCATCCTCGAGTACAAACACTTCTCCATGCCTTAGTGGGTTCATAGTACCACAATCTACGTTTAGATAGCCATCAAATTTTATTGGACAGATGCTAAAATCGCAGCTTTGTAAGATTTTTCCTATAGAAGAAGAAAGAATTCCCTTACCTAAGCCAGACATTATTGAACCCAATATAAAAATATATTTAGTTTTACTAAGCTTTTTTGGCATGGAAATATATAATTGAAAAAATTTATATTAATTTTTAGCTAAGTTAAAAAAAATAAAGCAATGAGCTTTTTAACTTTTTGTTATGAATATAACAATATGCCAACTATTTCTCATTTAGTTGAAAATTATATTAAAAATAATTTAACATTAAAAAAATGCTTAGAAAGAGACATAATTTCTTATCATAAATTAGCAAGATACTTAAAAGAACCTATTGAAAAAGAGCTTGGAAAAGAAGTACAACAGGCTGCGCTAGTAATGGCTATTTCAAGAGTAAGAGAGAAGTTAGGAAAAAAAGAATCTGCGCTAAAAGAAAAAATTGAGCTAAAAAATATAGAGGTTGGATTAAAAACAAAAGTGTTTTGTATTGATTTAAGAAAAAATGAAAGTTTAGTCAAAAAAATAGAAAAAATACAGCAGGAGTGCTCTAGCCAGATAACAGATATATTTAGTATAACTCAATCTACTCATGAGCTAACCATCGTTGCTCAAGAAAAGTACTATGAAAAGATTATGAAAATTTTAGCAGATGAAAAAAAATTAAATGTTGAGCAGGATTTGTCTGTAATAGTTTTGAGATTTGGTAAGGAGATACTCTATCAGCCTGGTTTTTTTGATTGGGTAATAAGCTATCTAAGCTGGGAGGAAATAAATATTTATCAGATTGTTTCTACCTTAACAGAATTGCTTATAATAGTAAAAGAAGAGGATAGCCCAAAGGCCTATTCGATTATTATGAAAATGCTAAAGACAGATAAACAAAATAAAATTTAGAAACTAGTTAGGTTGAATAATTAAACGATTTTGTTTAGTTTTTGTAAAGTGAAGGCAAAGGCTTTTCTTCTAGCTTCAAAAGCTCTTGTTGCCTGTTTTAATAAAGTAAAGAGAATTCTTTCTTTTTCAATCAGGGCTCTGTTTTTTTCTATATTTAAAGCTGTGCTTTCATCTAGTTTAAACTCATTAAACTTTCGATCTAAAAAGTTTGGGGAAAATTCATAGATTTTATTATTGTAACTAAAAAAGCAGCCTTTTTCAGAGGAAGTTGCATCTTTTAATAAACCTAAAAATAAATTTAGATGCTCCGAGCAATATCTAGCATCCGAGGCCTTAAATATCTTATTTAGAAGATAAAGCCTTATATTTAAGATTTCAGGTATAAGCGGAAGGGTAGAAAAAACTAGTTTATCTGCTTCGGTGTTGGAATAATCTTGAGTTAAAGATGCTATTGCTTTTGGAATCTCCAGATAGGTTCCATAAAAGGAATTTCTATTAGCAGAAGGTATAGAGAGCCTGGTTGGATCTTTTCCTTTAAAATTGTAGGAGATCACATTCGAAGAAAAATCTAAAATTAAATCCTGAGAAAAGTTTCTTTTAGAACGCTGCTTTATAATCAATGAACATTTTAATTCTATGTTTGCAAAACTATTTTTTTGTCTCTTTTTTAGCTGGAGCTGATCTTGTATATCTTTTTCATAGTAGTAAAATGGTGCTGCATATTCTGGAAACAAAAGCTCTTTTAATGAAAAATCTAAATATTTTTTTGAGATTTTCTCTAAGACTAAGTAAAATTCTTTGTTTAATGTACTAAGTTTCTCATAAAGAGAAGAAACTTTATCTAAATAATCTTGTAAGATGTCTTGGTTTAATCTACCAAATGCAATGAATTTTTGATTTTTTTGCTCTTTTTCTGACTGCAAATTAAGAGGAAAGCCTAAAATTGAGTTTAATTCTTCTACTCTTTTTCTTAATTTTTGGTCTGTACTTTTGTTTAAAAAAACCATTTTTTCTTTTAAACTTTGTTTTTCTCCAATAGCTCGCTTTAATAGATAAAAAGAAGAAACTAGTAATAGCTCTGGATTAAACAGATCTGAAGTTTTTATATTATCAAACCATGGCCCAAATTTATAATTAGTATGAGATTCATGAACAGAATATCTAAATTTAACTAGATTATAATGAATTGGTAAAACTCTTTTTAGTTTTTTTAGATTTTCTAAAAACTTTAGAGCTATTTCTTTTCTTTTTATTTTTATAGGATCAATAGAGCCTTCTAGCGAGCCTTTTAAATAAAAAGAGTTTGCTAGCTCATTTGCTTTTACTAAGGAAGAGTAGTAGAGAGTAAATAATTCGTTTAGGTCTAAACCCTTATATTTTTTTATAAGATAAGCAAAAGTATCTAAAGATTCTTTTTCTGCTCTAAGATCTCTAAAAGAAATATATTGCATATAAAAAATTAAGCATTTTTTTACCTCGGCTAATTGATAATAAAGATTTTTGTCACTCTTTTTTAATTTTTCAATATAATTTAAAAAGTCTAAAGAAGAGTTAAAAACTTTAGAATATGAATTAAGAAAATCTACTAAAAAAAGATAACTTTTAAGTTTGTTTGTGCTTGAAAAGCCTTTGAGTAAAAGAGTAGAGCATTTTTCATATTTTTTTGCTGCGTTTTTAAATGCAATAAATTCTTTTGTTGAAGCTAGAAAATCCCACTGAGAACTAGAAGTTAAATCCTTGACCACCATCACAATTGCTCTAAGTAGATGCCTTCTGGAAGAAGAGATTGTATCTAATTGCCCTAAGGAGGAAAGATAAAATCCATCTAAAGCTTTAGAAAAACTATCAAAATCTTCTTTATCCTTTTTGATTTTTTCAAAAATTTCTTTGAAATAAGATTGCTTTAAAGGAGGTTTTATTTTGTTAAAATTTAACCAATCAGCAAGTGGCAAACTCTTATTTTTTCTTCCTTCCAAAAAATTATTGTAAAGAGCCCTAAAACCTTTTGCAAGCTCTTTTAGTGTTGGGCCAAATTTTTCAAATAATTCAGAATAGGTTAGATGATGAGACAGGTACTCGTCTTTTTTTGTTAAAAATGCTATGCTTTCAAGCTCTGCAACTAAATTGTAAGCTCGAGTTTCTAATTCAGATATTTCAGAAGAAAGAGTAAAAAGTTCGCTTAAGTCTTTAGAAAGTTCAGAGGGTGAGGCTCTATTTTTTTCTAACTCTTTAAAAATTAATTGAAGTAAGAGTGTTTTATTTAATTCATTCTCAAAGTAATATTCTCGCTTATTAATAAAATTTTTAAACTGGTTAAAAACATCTCTATTAGGATAGAAAGGGTCTTTGTTTAGTGGGTCTTTTGGTAAAAATTCCCCCTCTATTGAAATATCTCTTTGTAGTTTTCCTAAAATAGAGAGTGGTGTTTTCACACTATAAAAACAATAAGTTACATCATTATATGTAGAAATACTAAATCTTAAAATATCTTTTATAATTGTTGGTGGTCTAGAAATTTTATATTTTTGGCCATCTCTTTCTATTAAAACTTCTTGAATGTGAACCTTAAAGTCTCCACTATTGATTGGAAAAAAGCTATAAGCAATTTCTCTACAAATGGAAAAGTCTAAGTAATCGTAATAGTCGTACATAAAAAAAAATGTGTGTTGTAAAATTTATAAATGTATGTTTTATATAAAAAACTTGAAAAACTTAGCAATGTTTAAAAATTATTAATTGTAAAGAAAATTAGTTTTTTATGATACCAGAAAAAGAACTTATAATTAACGAGTATTTAGTAAGGGATATGCAACTTTTAAGCCAGGTAAAATTAACAAAAAAAGGCTTAATTAGATATCTTTGTTTATCCTTAGGCTTGGTTCAATTAAACGAGTCTAGAACACTAATTTTTGATATAGTAGAAGCTCTTTTATATTTTCATTTTAATGATATTGAGCCAACAGCAAAGGACATAGAGCAAAAAGTAAATAGTTTAAGAGAAAAAAAAGCTAGTTTTAAATCGATTATGTACCATTTACTTCAGTTAAAAAAGAAAGGGATTATTACAAAAAAAGAAAATCGCTATGTTTTTGTTATTCCTTCTTTGGCAGAAAACAAAGAGCTTGGCCCTGCTTTGGAACAAATATACTTGGAGAATATAAAATTGGCTTTTGAAAAAATAAAAAAAGCAATCGAGATACTAAAAACTATGAAGGACTAATTAAAATTTTGAATATGAAAAAATTTTTTTCTCTTGCCCTGAGATCGACCAATAATTTGGAGCCAGAGGATAACCTTTTCTTTTTAGAATAAAATTTAATGCTGCGTTTGTTGCAAGAGCTCCGACAAGATTTGTAGTTGGACCCCAGGCTGCAAGCCCTGTTGGAAAATTTGCTAAAGAATTATAAGCCTCATTTAATTCTAAGTTAAAAGAGGGGAGATTTAGTAATTTTTCCATATTTTGTTTTTTTAAAAATAAGGAGATAATTCCTCTTGATTTAGAGCAAGCTGCAAAAAGATATGGAATATCAAGCTCTTTAGAAATTCTATAAATAAGAACTCTTGCTTGAGCATTGTCAAAAGCATCTAAAATTAATTTTGGTCTAAAATTTTTTATTGAATTTTTAAAATATAGAAAAGTTTGAGGGGTTAGTTTTTGATTTATTTTTACAAATTTTAATTTTGGATTAATATTTAGAAGTTTTTTTTCTAAAACAGCTACTTTCTCTTGTTCAAGAACATCTAAAGTGCAATGAATTTGTCTATTTAGATTTGTTTTTTCAAATTTATCAAAATCTATTGTTAAGAGCCTACCTAGCCCTGCACGAACTAATAATTCATTACAAATACCACCAACCCCCCCAACCCCACAAACCACCATGCCAGAAGAAAACAAAAGCTTTTGCTCTTGAATAGAAATTGGACCAAGATTTCTATAAAACCATGGTTTTTGCATAAAAAAATAAATAAACAAGAATTTAAAAGTTTAACATAACAAACTTATTTATGAGACAAAAAATAGAGACTAAAAAAGGTGCAATTTTATATTCTACTAAAAATCCAGCCTCTTTAAACATTATAAGAAATTTAAAAGAGCATTTTGCATGGCAAGAAAATGGCCAGAATCTTTTTTTTAGTGCTTGTGGAAAAACTAGCTGCTGTACAAAATTATTTGCCTATGGACAAAATGTAGAAATTTTAGAAGTAAAACCAACTGCACATATGACTGAAGAGTATTTTTTATATGCCTCAAGCCACAAATCAGAAAAAAAATTTCCTTCCCTAACTGTTCATGTTCCTGGAAACTGGGCAGAAGCAGGTTATGGAGGTAAACCAAAAACATTAAACTATTCTTTTGGCTGCAAAATAAAACAAATATTAAAATATATCGAACAAGAAAATAAAAAAAATAATTTGAATTGGAATGTCTCATTAGAGGTTGATCATCATGGCCCAACAATAGAAGAGAAAAAACCATTAATATTTGTTGAGATTGGCTCAGATAAAGAAGAGTGGGAAAATCCCTTAGCTGGAAAAATAATAGCTGGAGCACTATTTAGTGCACTTTTAGTAAAAAGCCCAGAATATAAAACTTATATTGGATTTGGTGGGGGCCACTATGCACCAAAGTTTACAGATTATGTTCTTGGAAAAAGGTTAATTGATGGAGAAGAAATAGCAATAAGCCATATTTGTCCAAAATACAGAATAGAGCAGATAGATAGAGATATAGTTCAAGAAGCAATCAAGAAAAATTTTGAAAAAATAGAAGGAATTTTAATAGATAAAAAAGGAGTAGACAAGGCACAAAAAGAAAAAATTGTAAATATTTCCAAAGAGCTAAAAATAAAATACGAATTTGTTTAATTACATAGAGCGCAAAATCTTTATTCTTTCATCAATTGGGGGATGAGTTGAAAAAAGATTTGAAAATTTTTGGAAAAAAGATTGTTTTTCTTCTTTTTGAGGATCAGAGATAAAAAGTGCTCTTGCTGGACCATAATCAAATTGGGATTTTGCTGCATTTTTTATTTTTTCTAAAGCAGAGGCAAGCCCTTCAGGATTTCTTGTGAGCTGAGCTGCAGAGGCATCTGCTAAATATTCTCTTTTTCTTGAGATAGCTAAACCTACAAGATTTGCAATTATTGGAGTGAGCACTGCTGCTAGAAAAATCAATAATAAAATAAATATATTTCCACCTCGCCTATTTCTTGAATCCAGGCTAGAGTGTAAAACAGAACGAGATAGAATGGATGCTAAAAATCCGATTAGGCCAACCATCACTACCACTACTGTCATAAAACGAGTGTCATAATTTTTTATGTGGCTTAACTCGTGGGCTATAACTCCTTCTAGTTCCTGGCGATTTGCAATATTAAGCAAGCCTCTAGTTACAACCACAACTGCATTATCTGGATCAGGCCCGGTTGCAAAAGCATTTGGTGAAGGGTCTTCTAAAATGTAAAATTTAGGTGGTTTTTTTAGTCCTGCTGCAAGGGCCAAACCTTCTCCAACATTTATTAAATAGATATCTTTGATTGGGTCAGCTGGTTGGGCTCCAGTAAGACGAAGAACTATTTTATGCGAGTAAAAATAAGTTATAAGTGGATAGATTATAGTAAATAATCCGAAGAAAAGTATGAAAATAATGTTGTCTCCGAGTATAAAAGAAAAAAGAGCAAATAAAGAAAGTAAAATTAAAAATACGACTAAAGCTAAAAGATAGGAATAAAGTTTATTTTTGTTTTGTACATCCCAGAATGAAACCATTTTAATTCCACCTTAGCTTAGTCTTAAAGATTATGAATTTAGTCGAATGAAACTTTTACATTTTGTTTTTCTGTTTCTTCGATTTTGAAGTATTCTTTTAAAGTAAAGTTATGAATTGAGGCTATGAAGTTATAAGGAATTTGCTGAATTGTACTGTTGTATTCTAAAACTGCATCGTTGTAAAATTGCCTAGAATATGCGATTTTTGATTCAATAGCATCAAGCTGCTCTTGTAAAAGTTTGAAGTTTTCAGATGCTCTTAATTGAGGGTAGTTTTCGGCGACAGCAAAAATAGATTTTAAAGCAGCAGAGAGTTGAGATTCTGCTTTTGCTTTTTCTTTAAGATTTGTTGCGTTTAATGCAGCAGTTCTTGCCTGAGTAACATTTTCAAAAAGCTGCTTTTCATGCTTAGCATAAGCTTTAACTGTTTCTACTAGATTTGGGACTAAGTCATATCTCTTTTTTAGCTGAACATCTATTTGAGCCCAAGCATTTTCTATTCTTGCCTTGAGATTAACTAAATGGTTGTATAAAAAGACGTAGACTAAAACCGCCAGTATTAATAAACCCAGTATCCACAACATAGACAACACACCCTATTGTTTTGTTTTTCCAATTAAAAGAATATCTTTTTTTAAATCTTCTAGCTCTTGCTCATGCTCCACTTCGTCTTCCATTATTTTTCTAATTAGGTTAAAAGTTATCGGATCTCCCTTTAAATTTTCTAAAATCGAAGAATAAACTTCTATTGCGCATTGCTCACCTTTAATATTTTGATCTAAAATTTTTAGCACATGAAAATCTTTTGGCTCATCATAGCCACAATTAGAATATTTTTCTAATTGATTTGGATTTAAAATTGGCTCTCCACCAAGCTCGATTATTCTTTTAGCTAGCATGTTAGCATGTTCAAATTCTTCTTTTGCATGTTCTTCTAATTCCTCTTGTACATCTGGCCTAAGTGGGCCTTCCACTACCAAAGCCCCAACCCAGTATTGATAAAATGCTAGCCACTCATCAGCTAAAGCTTTATTTAGTAGCTCGATGGTTTTATTTACATCGCCTTTTACTATCTTTCTTGCTACTGTTCCCATTCCATTCCCTCCTTTAAAAATTAACAACTACAATAAATAAAAAACTTTTCAATAGCCTAAACCCTAAAACTAAACCAAAAATATTACACTAAGTAAAAGAGGATAAAAGAAAGAAAAAGAAAGAAAAAATAAAAAGAAGGAGCTACTTATTTCGCTTGATTTGTATATTAATAATTACTTTTTTTTCTGTATTTTTTTCTGTAGACGTTTGCCCAAAATGAATTAGATTATTACTACGGAGAATTGATAAAATATCGAGTACCGTTTGCTCACTAAAACCACTTTCGTTTATTATTTGTTTCACGCTTTTAACTCCATCTATTAATCTATAAACAGCTAAGCCAGAATAGCCAACTAAATTTAGAACTTTTCTTTCAAGAATGTTTTGTGGCTCTAAACTTTCTTGGCTATCTTGTCTTTCTCCTTGTTCTTGAGGAATTGAAAGGGGTTGAACTTCTTGATTAGTAGTGGGTTGTGTTTCTGGAACTTGTGGTGGTGTGTTTTTAGCAAGAGGTTGATTTTTCTCTTTGTTTTTTGTCTCTTGCTTTTTTTCTGTTTTAGTTTTAGTAATACTATCCCCTTGTTTAGCAGTAGGTTGATTAGAAGAGACAGAACTTGTGATTCCTAAATGAGCACAAATATCTTTTTGATTTATTTCTTGATTTGTTTTTTCGGGGATAACACCTATTCTTATAGCTTCAGTAATTGATTGATTAGAATAAGGATTATCTGATAAAGAAGAATTAAGCTCAGAATTTTGGCCTTTTTTTAATACAGTTGTAGAGTAAGGCAGAGGGGCTTCTTCTAGCAATTTAACAAAAAAATCTTTTTTAGGTGCTTTTTGTTCTATTCTTTGCTCTATTCTCTGGATTTTAGAAGGTTCTGGGCCTTGGCATTGTTTATATAAAGCACTTCCTATTATGAATGTAGCTGCAGCTATAATAGCAACACCTAATCTTTTAACCTTGGACATAAGTTATCACCATTAAAAATGTTATAATAAATATATGAAAATGAGTGTTTATAAATCTTTTGTTGTAAGTTTTGGAATAAATTAGAATAATTAATAATAAATAGAATAATTAATAATCCTTGAGTGTAGATTGAGTGAGAATTTTGCTATATTTTAGATAGTTTTTAAATTCTAAAAAAAGAGAAGTTGAAAGATAATTAAATAACTCGCTTTTAGTTTCAAATTTTTTTGGTTCTTTTTCAAAAGCATGCCTAACATTTTCTCGTATCTCCCACACCCCAACAGGTAGGTCATAATCAGGCATAATCTCCCTAATTACTAGAACTTTTGCCTGCTTTTTTAATAATTTAAATAATTTTTCTGCTATTGCAACTAAAGTTGCATAATATCCCCCTCCTTGTTTAGAGGCATAGCTGGTCCTTCCAAAATATCCTTCTCTTTCCTGAGAAATCGAAAATACCTCTTTAGAGGCACACCAGCATTCAATGTTTTCAAATTCCCAATTTCCAGGAAAAAGAATTATGCTAAATTTGTTTGCTAAATAAAAATTTTCATAAACAAAAAATTTATCTATAGAGCCAAAATTTTTGATTTTATTTATATAAAATCTTGCTAAGATAGAATCTGTTGCTGTTATGGACCACCTAGTTGGTACAAATTTTTTATTTCTTTCTTTGCCTAATAAAGCAGCACTTAAAACTCTAGAGATATAAAATTCATCAAAACCATGCTCTAGAAGCTCTTTAACTGCTAAAGTGATTGGAATATTTTCTTGTAGCAGACTATCTACTTTTTTAGGTATTGAAGGATTAGAAGCCAGAGAGATTTTATCTACTACTGCTTTAGGACCAAGAGGATAGGAAACTTGATCAAAATTTACAAATAAGCTTGGTTTTTTTAAATAATTTGCTTCAAGATCTACTGGTTTTATTGAAAGAATACTCTCTTGGAGTTTTTCAATGGATTGGCTAGAATGCTGAGCAAAACTTGCTCTAAGCTGCATTGCAGAAGCATAAATTATTTTTTTAAAATCCCAACCATACCAAGAACTTGGATTAGCATTTATTTTTCCATCTAATAAAAAGATTTGTTGTGGAAAAATATTTGGATAATTGTTATGTGGAACAAAAACATTTGGCGGGGTTGGACCAAAAAAATAATCCTTCTCAAACACAGCTAATTTTTTTATTTTTATTAAAGGTTTATGTGGGCAGTGCACCCTACCATTTTTTTTACAAATTGGGCAAAGATTATCTGGCCCACTTGCTCTAAGTTTAATTTTTGATTTTTTTAACAAGGAAAGTACATCCATCAAAAAATTTATGTGTTTTAGGTTTAAAAAAATAAATATCCAAAACAAAAGTATGGCAACGTTTTATTTAATAGGTCTTGGGATAGGTTCTGCTAGTGGGCTAAGTTTAGAGGCATTGAAAATACTTAAAAAAATAAATAAAATTTTTATTGAAAGATATACAAGTTTTTTGGAAGAAGAAGAAGTTAAAAAAATTGAAAATATTTTGTCAAAAAAAATAATTTTGCTAGAACGAGAGGAGGTTGAAAATGAAAAAATTATTTTAGATCAGCTAGAAAAAGAGGATTGTGCTTTGATTGTGTGTGGAGATCCTCTAATAGCAACAACTCACATCTCTCTTGTTATAAGTTGTAAAAAACTTAATCATAAAATAAAAATAATTCATAATTCCTCGATTTTGAGTGCAGCCATATCTACAAGTGGCTTACAGGTTTACAGATTTGGAAAGATTTGCACGATTGCATATTGGAAGGAAAAATATCAACCTACTTCGTTTTTAAAAATAATTAAAACAAACAAAAAAATAGATGCACATAGCCTCTGCCTTTTAGATATAGATAAAGAATTAGGGGCGATGAGTGCAAAAAAGGCCCTTGAAATAATTTTTTTGGCACAAAAAAAGGCTAAACAAAAAATTCTAACACAAAAAGATAGAATAATTGTACTTTCTTGTCTTGGAAGAGAAAATCAAAAGATTTGGGCAGGTAGAATAGAAAAATTATTAGAAAAAAAAGAAGATATAGTTGGGCCGGCAGTAATAATAATTCCTTCAAAAATGCATTTTGTAGAAGAGGAGTATTTTCAAATATTGCAAAAGGAAAGCGATTAGGTTTTAGAGTTTTTTATTTCTTTTTTTTATTTTCTCAGAGAGCTCTTTCCATTCTTTTTTTGAAGCCTCCTTAAAACTTAAATAGCTTAGAATAGCGAAAATAAAAATAGATGTAACAGCAAATATAAATTCTAAATCCATAAGACTATCAAGTAGAAAAAGATTAAAAAACTGCCGCTAATAAATTATCCATGAAATTTGTAGTTTCTTGCCCTGCAAAAGTGATTTTATTTGGAGAACATTTTGCTGTTTATAATTATAGCGCCATTGCTGCAGCAATAAAACCATACAATAAAATAGAGGTTAGTTTTTTAAAATCAAAAAATTACTCTTTAGAATATAAAAGTACTAACAAAGAGCATTCTTTTATCTATCCACAAAAAAAACCTACAAAACATTTTTTGCTATATTTGTATAAATACTTTTTAGAAAAATATCCGCAGCTTAAAGAATATAAGATAGTAGTAAAAGTAAAAAAACTTTGGCCACTTAAAGGAGTTGGAAACTCTTCAGCTATTTCTGGCTCCTTTGCTTACGCTATAGAAAAATTTTTGAAAAATAAATTGGAGCAAAAAAAATTATTTGAATATATCCAAATTGGAGATAGGATTGCACATGGAAAACCATCTGGAATTGATGGCTGGACAATAAGCTCTGGTTCAGTTATAGAGTTTAAAAAAACAGGAGGGCCAAAAAAAATTATTTTTAGAAGAATAAAAGGCTATGATTTTATTTTGATAGATACAAAAAATTTAGATAAAAAAGTAAGCACAACAAAAAAACAAGTTGAAAAGTTTGCAAAAAACAAAGGGTATTTGTTTGGAGAGCGATATAAAAAAATATTTTTAGATGCAAAAAAAGCAATTGAAAAAGGAGATGGAAAAAGATTGGCTGGGTTAATGCAAAAAAATCAAGAGCTTTTAGAAAAAGCTAAAGTTTGTTCTAAAACTTCTATAAAAATAATTCGGGATTTAAAAAAAATAGGCCTGGAAGGAGTAAAGATAACTGGGGCCGGTGGCTCTTCAGCAAGTTTAATAGCATTAGTAGAAAAAAATAAAATGAAAAAAATTGTTGGGTTTTTAAGAAAGCAAGGGCTAAGAGTTTATAAATTTGAAATTAGTAAAAAATCTATTTTTTAGTTTATTGCTCTCGTATTACAACTATTGGCAAAACCCCAGCATTAAACTCTGCTTTTGCAACTTCCAATGGAGTTTGCTCTGGATTTACTTTTATTAAAGGAGGGGCACCTGCAAAAATCTGTAATGCCCTTGCACCAATTACTCTTGCCTTTTCATACTTATTTAAGGTAAGTGCCATTAGATCACCTTTTTGCTTTTGAATTCATCTGTAGAAATCTTTGGCTTTTTATCTTTTCCAAAAAAATATTCAAAATGTTCATTAAGTTTTTTAAGCTCAGTTAATATATTATTTAAAATATTGTCTTGAGTATTATTAAGCTTTTCTTTTTGTGAGATAGAACGCTTAGATTGTTCAACTTTTTCCATTATTTCTTTTATTAATAAATCTTTTTTTGCGATTCCTGGAAGTTGTGCCTCTGAAGCTGCAACATTAGTTCCTGCAGTCTCAATAACCAATGTAGCTAGACCTATCAATCTTTCAATAAGAGAGCGACTTGAGTTTATATTTTGTATTCTATGATATGGAATAACAATAGTGTGTCTTGTTAAAATTCCATATCTTATAATTAGTTCGTGTTCTGCTAATTCGTAGGTAAAAGAGACATATTCTAAATGAATCCAAAGATAAGAAGGAAGACCTATCACTAAAATAAGAAGAATTAAAAAGAAAAATAAAAACGAGATTTTATCTAAACCAAAGAGAAATTCATAGCGCTCGAAAAAAAATAAAAACACCGCTACTATTAAAAACAATAGAAAAATAGCAAATGCTGTTGGTAAAAACCAAATTAGTTTTATTTTTTTATCCAAATACCTCGGAGGCATAAAAATATTATAAAATAAAATGTTTATAATCTTTTTCTTTTAAAAATTACCACAGATTTTTATATAGTTTAGCCTTCAGATAAATCCTGATATTCTTTATCATTAAATATGTAAAGAGCAGAATAGAAAAATTCTTTTATTTCTGGGCAATCTTTTGGATAGGCTGACATTGATTTTTTTACAATATCTACTATGTAGTCTTTGTTTTCAAAACTAAAAAAAACCCATGCTGATTTGTCCTTTGCTATTATTACTTTTGCTGAGTCTGAGCCTAAAGCTCGAAAAAGAGAACAAATGAAAATAGCTCTATCAATATCATCTGCTGCTTTTAATTTTGCCATTTCATCAAAAGTTAACCAGAAAGAGATTGGAAGCTTTATTTTTTTCCAAGAAAAAATAATGTCAAGGGCTTTTTGTGTTGCTGCTAAAAAATGTTGTTCATAAATATAGGGATGAAACTGGTCTTGAATATAGATTTTTAATTCGTTTATTGTTCCATCTAAAGGTTTTACTAATAAAGAAAGCTCGGCTATTGACTTTGATTCTGATTCTTCGATTATAGAGCGATAGCGATCAATAATTAGATAAAGAATTTCTATTTGTAGATCTTTTATTTTTAGCTGCTCTTGTAGCTGTTGGATTTCGTTTTCCTGATACTCTTTTTGTTTTTGCTCCTTTTTAAGAAAAGAAAGGTCCAGGTTTTTTATCGAAGGGAGCTTGGCTGCCATAATTAAAAATTGGGTTTTTTAGTATATAAAGCTTAAACCTAAACAAAATCTGGACAAACCATACGATAGATGCAGTTCAAAAATTCTAATTGTTTGTTGTTTTCTTCATTTCTTTCTACTATGGAGTTTCCATCATCTACTACAACTAATGCATCTCTTAAATATGGAGAGTTGCAAGCATAAGAAAATTGTTCTACCATAAAGCTTTCTCCTGCTTTAAGCCCATTTACTGTAACAGTTTTAACAGGAGCATAATTTTTAGTGTTTGGATCATACAGATAAAGAGTTATTTTAAATGGCTGAGTAATATCAGTATTTTCTGTTTCAAGGTCATCTGTTACTGGGATTGGAGAGAGTGGAGAATCCTTTGGTTTTAAAAATTGAAATTTTTCGTTTCTTACGCCCCATCTGAAACTAAAGATTGGATAAATAGGGTTATTTTTTTCAAAAGACATTTTTCTTTCTTCCACTATTGGAACAAGGTCAGGCAAAAACTTTCCAATAACATAAATTGGTAAATGGCATATAAATTCCTCTCCATCGATATTTCCACTTACAGTAATTTTTCCTGTAGAAGAGGGTGTTGGTTTTACTCCGTATTCTATAGTCTCAGCCGAAGAATAAGTATGAAAAAATATAGCATGTGGTTTACCAAAGAGAGGAATTGGTCCTAAGGTTTGAATTGGTTTATTTGAAAATGGAGGTGGTTTTGGTGTTCCAAAGAGAGTTAAACTAACTCTTTCTTGCTTTGAAGGAGGAGAAGTAAAACCTGAAACAGACCATGTTAAAGGAGAAGGACAAATCGTTTCTACTTTATTTACATAACAACGAGTAAAAATCATGGCTGATTCTCCTGCAAACAAAGTCGGAGTATTTTTAGTGTACTTTGTAATATTTGAGTTTAGAGCACAGGAAAAAACATAAGTTGGAGAGTAAGTAACACAAACCTCTTTTGAGGTTGTGCAAATAGAGCCATCACAGAAAGGAGTATCCGATTCAAATTCGATAGTAAAACAGAATTTTTTATCTTTTGAACTTATTGTTGTTAAACCAGAGCTTGTTGGGGTTATTTTTAGATCGATTTCTTTTGGTTCATTAGAAGAAAATGGCTCTGCAAAATCTACAGGATCGATTGGCTCTACTTTCCAATCTGATGGATTTTTAGCCTTTACTTTAGTTGCCTTCATACCAAATAGTTCATAAGGAGAACTAACTACGACTTTTAGCTCAACTGGTTTGTTTTCTTTGAGATTTTCTAAAACTGTTGGATTTATAGCTACAACTTCTATTTCAGAACAATCTTTTGGCTCCACCACATAAACGATTAAAGATTGTTTTATTTTGTTTTTCGCTTCTTCTAAAGTTAGCTTATGTTTTTTTAATATAAAAATGGTGCTAAAATCTTGATCAATAGGAAGAGGTAATAACCCCCCAAGATAGTTATTAGGTTTAAAAATTCCTCTAAAGGTATAGATTTGCCCTCTATATTGTATCTTTCCAACATTAAAGGTATCTTGTTGATTATTGTCTAAAAATATTTCTTTTGTATATTTTGGAGTAGTTCCATCTATGTCTTCACCTATTTTTTCAGTTATGAACTCTGTAGAAGAAGATGTTCTTTTTTCTATACCGACCTCTCCTGCTAAGAATATAGTTGAATAGACTTTGTGATTTGGATAAATTGGAATAATATCTGAACTAGAACCAGAACTAGATAATATAATAGCTGGATTAAGATTGGCCAATTCTCTTTTTTCTTTGAAAAATTTAGAAAAATTATCGAACATTTCCTTTTTTTCCTGTTTCCTTATTTGGCCCAAATTTAAGGTACTTAACTGCTCATATGTTTTTCCTGAGATAAAGGTTATAGGATGTGGATTTAAAAGTTCTTCGCTTTTAGTGCCATCCTCATTAACCCAAAGTCTACAAGCTTTTGAAGAATAAACCTCAGACATACAATCTTCTATCCTTGTTGAGCAATCACAAGCAAATGAACAAATAGTATAAGTTTTGCCATCCACAGTATTTTTGTTACACTTTATTGGAAAATAATATTGAGAAACTGCGCTAAATTTTTTGATATGAAATTCCCCTTTAGACCAAAACTCAAATTTTAATTTTCCAGGGCACATGTAATTAATAGCTAAAAGTGGGGTTTTTTCATCTGTTTTTTTAGGTATAAAAAATCTCGTGTTTTTATCTGGGTATGAATTAAAATATGAAACTATCTCTACATCTGTGTCTAGTTTACTGAGAGTATCAGCAGTTGGACTTAGAGTTCCACTATAGATAGTAAAAAAGCTACTAAATGACATGGAAAGTAAAATGCTAAAAACAAATACAAAAAATACTGTTGTTCTTATCATTTTTTCACCATCAGATTTTTTAACACCTATAAATGTTTTTAAGGTATTTTATTTTTTATTTAGATTAATTATTTAGATATATTTTTATACCAACCTCAAACCGAGTATCATCCTTATAATTTTTTAGACCAAAGTTTATAGTGACTGGCTTTCTTTCAAATTGTACTCCTACCGAGCTATATGGGGGATTAGTTTGATAAGGATCTATAGGGTAGTATCCACCCCCAATAGTGAATCTTAAATCCGAGGGACCAGGAGATGAACTAGAAGGAGATAAACTAAAACTAAAAGCGAAAAAACCTTCAAAGACTCCTACGGGTTTCGGTGGTGTGGAATGTTTTTCCGGTGGTGTGGAATGTTTTTCATTAGTTGTATTAGAATGTAGCGTTAACCTATAAAAACCAAATTTCAGGCTACCCATAAAATAAATTTGGAAGTATACTCCTAAAAATTTGCCTATGTTCAGAGCACCACCACCACCTACTGAAACACCCATCTTTTGATAATTAAGAAAGTAGACGATCGGTGAGGGATTGGTTCCAAAGAGATTTTCAGGGTTTAATAAAAATTTTCCTAATGTTGAATTTTGATAGTAAAATCCCGCAACCAAAAAAGGATATTGTGGAATTATGCCTTTCGGAGTAGAGGGAAAAGAAACGTCTATCTCAAATATATCAAGAGATGGATCTTTAAGATATATTCCTGTCCTAACCCCTAAACCTATATCGCCTATTTTAGTAGATAGATCAGTATCTAAATAAGCTGGGTTCCATTGTAAAAACGGATCCCCCCCAACAAGAGTAAGTTTGGCTGAACCAAAAAAAGGTAGACCTAGAAAGTTAATATTTCCATAAGTACCTATAGAAAAAACGTGTTTATTATTTTTTTGTTCAGTTTTGTGTTTCACATCTTGCCCAGAGAGATCTTTAAGGTAGAAATCAGCATTCTCTGAAACCGACTTTGGATCAGAGGATGCTATACGCTGCAAGGTCGCAAAGTTTTTAAACTGGAAATCATCAGGATTAGACTGCATACAAAGTTCTTGTGCTCTTTTGATAGCCTCATTTGCTATAATAGCTAATAAATGCTTAGCATTTGGATCACTCTTTAGAGATTCAAGTAGAGCTAAAGATATAAAAAGCCTATTAAGATTTTTTAAAAAATTTTTTGTTTTCTCATAATCACTAGAAGTCGAAAAAAAGTTTGAAGGCAAGAAAAATCCAACGGTTGACAGACTAGAAAAATGCGTGGGGTTAAAAAATATAAAGACATGTGGTTCTTTTGGATTAAAAATTTCAGTCACAGAAGATCCTCTCTCTTCTGGCTTGGTTGTTGAGGTAGAACTATCGAAGATCGTTTCTAATTCTTTTTTTGTTTTTTCATTCGGTACTGCGTCTAGAACTTGTTTTATCTTAGGAATCCAGCCAGATTGCTTATTATTGATGAAGTTGATTAACGACGTCAAATCATCTGTAACATTTTTTTTATCTTTATTACCTAACGTTTCAAATTGGGAAAAAATGGATTGAAACTTTTCAAGAATAGTATTTGGAATAGAATCATTATTAATAAAATTGTGGATCTCTGATTCTAAAGATTTTAACATGGGGGATTTAACTATACTTTGATTTGGTTGTTGAAGAACCATAAAAACCATAATCTTACTAATAAGAATAAAATTTATATAGGTTCTGATTGCTATTTAGGGGTTTAAAAAATAGTCTGGCCTAAGCCCAAGACCGCTGAAGCTGGTTTTGAGCTTAGAGATGATGTGAGAGGGCATCGCTGTTTCTTTCATTCCAGTACCAGAATAACTTTCTAAAACAATTTTAAAATCTCTATGCGTATCATCTTTAATTTCAGGTAGATAAACCAAAAAATATTTGACAGCGTCTTTAATTTTTTCTTTTTTATTTGCAGATGTAGTTATGTAAAAAGTATGTGAATTATCTTCATCTTCTTTTGCTCTTTTTAAAAATTTTAATAATATAAAAAATGAAACTATGTCGCCTTGTTCCATACTACTTTCTTTCGTACTAATTTGCATAGTAAGTTGTAACAAGTTAGTAGAAAAATCATTAAGGTTTATCTCTAGCTTATAAAAATTAGAAATAAAAGTTAGAGCATAATGTAAAGGCTCATATAAATGATTATTAACGCAGAACTTTAAAAAAGGAAGAAACTCAGAAAAAGACTTTGATTCTTTATTAAAATCTTTTGGATTACTAGAATTATGCTTTAAAGCAAACTTTACATAGTTTTTTTTAAAGTCTTGGATAATAACTTCGTTTGGTTCTTTGTGATGTAAAAGATATGATAAATTACTAAAATCTCTATTAAAACTAGAAGGTTCTTGATTTGGAGTCGTAGGATGGCTTGGAGTATCTCCTGGTTTAATAGAAGGCGTGGATACTTCGGCTTTTTGTTTTTTAACAGTAGTGGATTGCTCTTTTTCTTCATTTGTTTTGTTTTCTGAGAAAGTTGTGGTTTGAGAAATTTTATCGGTTTCTTGGATAGGTTGAGTTTTAGAAGGTCCTAAAATTTCTGAAAAATCTAATTGAAAGTCTTTCTCTTCCCATTTTTGTTTATTCCAGTTAGTATTGGTGGGTTTACCTATTTGTAAGGAAGAAAAAAGATTTTTCCCATCAACTGGAATTTTGCTATGATCTTGTATTTTCTTATTTATCAAATCTTTTATTTGTTCAATAGTAAATATATTATCTCTTTGTTTAATAGACAAATTAGAATTATCTGTATTTAGTATATCAGAGAGATAAAGAAGAAAGATTTTAAAAAGTTTTTGCTGAATTGAACTATCTTGTTTGTGAATAAAATTCACAATATAATCAAGCATTTCGGATAAACTAAATTTTTGGTTTGTTTCAGGTTCAGAAAAATAGACATTGAGCTCAAAACCTGAATTTGAATTTTTTGGAGTAGCTATACGAAATAACAAATTTTTAAATTCAACCATCGTAGTAGTCGGAATTTCTTTGTTAGTTTTGATTTCATTTTTTTCTTCTCTAATAGCAAACTGAAAGAGATTTGGCATTAACCTCCCCTTGTGTTTTTAGTTTTTGGATCCAAAAAATATTTTAGGTTCTCCTTATTTAAAGAATTTTTATCGATTATTAGAACAAATTCTGGGTTTCCATTGCGAAAAATTACTCTAGAATTTTTAAGGTCTAACTTAAAAAGCTCATTACTGGTTGTATCTTTTATAGTGCCATCATTGCGAGAGATAAAAACATTCCTTTCGTTGAAATAACCTGAGATTGAACCGTTTCCAGATAGGTATTTCTCTAAAGATAATTCAAATGGATGAATATATGGGATGTCGATAATAGTTATACGCCCCAGACTTGAATCAGTAACCATGGGGAGAGTAATTTGTAGTGTTTTATCATCATTAGGAGATTTTTTAATGGAAAAACCAGGCTTAGAAGGATCAGTAGTATGTGTATATGCATAATTTCGAATGCTATTATTAGTCTCTTCTTCCGCTATAATTGAAAAATCCAATTTGTCTGGATTAAAAGTAATAGAAAAAAGTTTTTTTTGCGCCTTTGGGTCTTCATACAAATCAATAGACCCAACACCATAATTTTTTAGTAGGTTATCTAGCATTTCAAGAGAAACTGCCTCACCATTTTCGTTATATAATTTAGCCAAGTTGTTATCAGTTTTATTAGGGTTGTATAAGTATAATTTGTTATCACTTTTTTTAATTATTAACCTAACAATAGAGATATTTTGTTCGATTGACTCTATTGATGAAATGGAGAATGGGAATGAAATGTTGAGATTGATAGAACTCTTATTGTTAAATGTCGTAGCTTTATTTTCTCCTCTCGAGACTATTGTAGAAGAAGTAGATGCCTCCACAGATGCGCTTATCTCAGTTGTGGTTTGAGATTTTTTATAACCAGTAACTACAAAATAACGATCTTTTAACGGGTCTTTGAATACTCCAGAAAAAATGTTCGGTGGATTTTGATGAATTGCAGGTATATTATCGATAGGATCAAAAGGGTTGGGAGCAACATAAGCTGGCGTTACACCTTTAAGAATATAAATAATTTTATTACCAGAAGAAGAAATGTCAAGAGGTGGTTCCTCGGTAGTAAAATCTTTAAAATTAGAAATAGTAGAAGATTGGCCATCTTCTGTAACTATATAACTATAAAAATTAGGAATTTGTGTTTTATTGGATACAATAACAGACTTCAATGAAGGGTTTTCATCTAATGGATTTATACAATATTTTTTAGTTTCTTTATATATAGATATTGGTTGATTTTGATTGTTTTCATTATAATTATAAGTATAGAGTGAGTAAGTAGAACCATTACCTGCTACAGATAAACGCCTATGTTTTTTCATTAACAAGTCCCCAACAGTTTTGTAAGCTCCATCCTGACTAAAAAATTGTTTTTTTATAAAGGATAAATCAGACTTTTCTAAAAAATACACTATTTTTCCTCCTTTTTGTATTATGTCTGAAACTTTTGTAGAGCCATCTCCAAAATGCACAGTACCTTGTTGATCTACCCAACCAACTTTTATTTTCTTATTTTGTTGATCCTCTTTTGTTGGAAGAACATCATCAGGAAGGTAGTTGACAAAACCTTGTTGAATAAGCTCTTTTTTAAGAGTTGGATTATTATTTTTATCTGCATAAATTGAAACGTCTTTTGCAAATTCTGAAAATGAGTACCACTCTTCTGCTTCTGGATAATACTTTAACTCACCATAAGGTGAAAATGGATTATAATCCACATCACATACTACATAAGATACATTCGCCCCAAAAAAACCATATTTTAAAATTTTTGAGAAAGAGTCTTTAACTTTTTCAACGCTATTTGTATTTAGTTTTATTTTAAGTAAGGTCAAAATTTCTAAGTTTTTCATTATAAAATCTTTAAAGACAGATAAATAGGAGATAGAATCAGCTTCTAAAATGTTTTCTCCAGAAGCAAAAGAGAATATTGAAAAAGTAAAGAGAGATTTCATAAGCTCGGAAGAAAGATAGTTAATTTCTTCTATAGTCAATTTTTCATGGTGATCTCTTTTTTGTTTTATAATATTTAGTTTTTTATCATCCTTAATAAAATCAGTTGTCAGAAGATTATCTATTTTATCATAATTTATTGAACCATCTTTATTGTAAAACATCCCATTATAAATAGAAAAATAATTTCTCCATTGTTCTCTTCCTCCTTTGTCAAACTTAAAAGGACCATCTTTTCCTGTTTCTACTTGATCAAAAAAAACAAGAGCAATTAGGGATGAAAGCCAGTAAGAACAACCGGCAGCTCCAAAAAAATTAAATAAAAAACTTGTATTTTCATCTAATGAATTCTTGTGGAGACTATTTTTAATATCATTTAACTTTTTATTTAAAATTGACTGATTTTTAGTATTTGGTACATCATACTCGTTTTGTAATTTGTCAAGTAACTTAGAAACTTTATTAGACGAATCAGAGGATTTTAGAAAAGATGTATATAAATCTCTGGGTGCTTCAAAATTAGGATATGAAATTAAAAAATCTGAAATATCAATACCAAAATTATCTTGAAGATACTTTTGCAGCTCTTTAGAAAATTGCTCCCAATTCTGATTGATTGAAACAGACATTGAGCTAGGTAATATTCTGTTATCAACTAAAAACTTGATTGAAGTTACAATCTGATCTGCAGCCCAATGAAGATATTTTGCTCCTGGAAAAAAATGTTGAAATTTTTGCCTTTCTGAAGTATAACCTTCAGAACCAAACTCATGAAACATATAATAAAAATTTTTTGGATTGCTATAAACTTCATAAAAGCTAGCTTTTTCACCAAAGAAAATAGGCAGACCTAATGAATTAAATTTTCTCTGGATAGAATCTATATCTTCTTTATACCGATTAATAAAATCAATTACTTTTGTTTGATCGAAAGGTTCATTATTAAAAGCAATATTAAAAATTTCTTTAGTTACGCTAGCTGGATTACATAGTAATTGGATAAGAACGAGGTTTTGAAAGTCTTTTTTTAAGTCAGGACGGAATTCGAAAGTCGTTTGATTAATACCATCAAAGTTGGTATAAAAGAAAATCGATGCTCTAGAATTTGGATCTAAAGTAAGATATTTAGAGCGATTTTTTAAAAGATCCTGAAGATAGAATGAAATAGGATGAGAAAAGTTCTCTAGTAGAAACATTATTTTATCCTTTGCGTTTTTAAGATCTGAGAGAAAATTCTGTGTTGAATTAAAATCAATAAAAACAGTTTGAATTAGCTGTTGTTGTGGGGTCTTAGTTGATTGTGGCATTTGTTGGAAAGAGAAAAACATAACTATAATAATAAAGATAAAATATATAAATTTTTTAGTTTTTTGATGGGGTCTTTAAATTTTTGTTAGTAATTGTAGCCACATCATTTTCTTTTAGTTGGTTAAAAAATAGTTCTAAATATTTTTTTGTTTTATATATTTCAGCTAGTTTTTCTCCTGGACTTAAAGATGAAAAAGATGGGATTCTTTCAGCTTCATCTGCTAGATAATCATATACAAAATCCAATACCTCCTCGGCAGTATATAGGGTTCTAATAGCTTCATTAGTTTTAGAATAACTCTTAAAGATGGTGGGCGCATTTGGTCTTTCTTCAAAATTTAGCTCTTTAAATATAATAGAATGAAGGGGGTGAGTAGGGGTATTTTTTATGAAAGCTAAAAACTCGTCTAAACCTTTTACCTCTAAATAAAAGGAATATGCTTTATGAATATCATTAAATGTTCTGCCATGAATTTCCCAGACATTTTCTTCTTTTTGGAAATTTTTTAACTCTCTTTTTAACTGATTTAGTTGTTCTTTTTCTTCTTTTTGTTTTTGATTGTTTTCATAAGTAGAATAAGCTCTAGAAGGTTCTGATTCTGTTTCTAAACTACTTTCTAATTCGTTTTTTTTTGGCTTAAATAATGGAATCTCAATTTTAACATAGATACGAGGATAGGTGAGATTTTGATTCTGGTTAATTTGATCTCTTCTCAATATAGCATTCACATCTACTTTTATATTTTCCTGCTCATATTGTAAAGAAAGGGAACCACCATAAGCAAAAGGATATTCAATAAAAACAGATTGGCCAAGAATGAAATTATTAAGAATTATTTTGTTTCCTAATTCCCCAAATAATTTTCGTTTGCCAAAAAATGCATCAGACTCGTTTATTACTCCAAAAAATTGAGATAGAATGTTTAGATATGGATTGAATGTTACAGGCTGTCCAAAAACATTAATATGTGAAGAATAAGAAAGCAAGGATTTTAAAGCAAGATTAAATACTAACGAGGTTTTTATAAACGATGAAAGAAAGTTAAATGCTTTTTGTTCCTTTATTTTATCTATTTCTGTTTGGTCGTCTGAGGATTTTTGAAGAACAGTAAATAAAGTTTTGACTAAAAGTGCATTTAGATAGATATTTGACTCGATAGATGGCGAAAAATTTAAGCTATAGTTATTTCCTTCTTTTAAGACTATGTCGCTTGTAAGAACCGTTTTGTTTTTTAGAGATGCGAAAAAAAGATATTGTTCTTGTAAAAACATTAAACCATAATCTGTTGGTGAATGGTAATTACCTAGAGATATCCCAGCAGGAGAAAATTGTTTGCCACTAAAAAAGGAAAAGAATATCCCATCTTGATCAGCAGTATTTTCAAATAGATTTGACATACGAAAATCCAGTGAAGGAATGCAAAAGAGAATATCATCCACAGTTAGATCCTCAAAAATACCTTTTTTGTCTTTGTCGGTTTTAGAATAATTGGCTAACTCTAAAAATCCGTCATCTGACATAGTTTTTTTTGCGTCATTGACAAGTTTTTTCAATCTTTCAGCTTCTGGAGGTAGGAGCTCTTCCAACTCCGCTAATTTTCTGAGTAAATCATAACGAAGATTATTTAGAATAATCTTTTGTTGCTGCTGCTCAACTGAAGCAGTTATAAAAAGCTCTTCTTTTTTAGGATAAGTAATAAGCAAAGAGACAAAATTCTTATAAGTATCCCATATTTCATAACATTTTTGAATAATGGCGTCATTTTTGTTAAACTTGGTTTGTGAATTTAAAAAATAAGTAGCAGATAAGCTTAGATTATTTACAATAGTAAAATCTATAGGTAGTGGTGTTGAAAATTCTTCATTCCATCTTGCTTCAAAGCCAATTGCTGGCTTAGTTACACCAACACCTATAGCTTCGTTTAAAAAATTACCTCCATAAGGTATAACATCCGGCAGGTCACCATATTCAAGTTTTTTTCCTTGAATGAAACTAAGAAGTGGGCCTAAAAAGGAAAAACCTAATAAAAATTCAAATTGTTTTTTATGTCCAAGACTAAATTTTACACCGAGATTGGCATTTGAAATACCATAACTTGCTAACTCATCTAAAGTGTGATAAAATTCGTAAGAAAGAATAGCGCTTGATTTATTAGATATAAATTTTTTTAATCCTTGATAATATGTTTCTGCTTCTTTTTCAAAATCTTTGATATATTGAGCTTTTTGTTCTTCTGTTAGATTTAAAGGATTAGAAGGGTCAAGTATATAAGAAAAGTATGCTATAGAAAATTGATAGCGATATTGAAGTCTTAAAAGGTCATTTTGAACGTTCTCATCAAAACTTCTAACTATTTTTATTGCCTTAATTTTTTCTCCGTTTGGTAATGTCTTTTCTTCCATAATTTCTGTAGGAGGAAATAATTTATCTAATTCGGCTAAAAGAGAATCGTATTGATTTTTATCTAGATGTTTTAAAAAATAATAAGCAGTTACTGTCCTTTTGATATATTCAAAGAGAAACTCTGCAACGAAATCTTGATAACCTTCAGGAGTAGGAGTTTTATCGTTGTCCTTACAAAATTTTGAATAAGCCTCAACATACTGCCTTTCAAAATTTCCATTTGTAGCGAATGTGGATAAAAATATATCATTAAATGCTATATTAATACCAACTCTTTCAAGCAACTCTTTACAAACCTCAGCCATTATTTTCCTGTATTCATAGGGTGGGACAAAAAAGGTTTTTCCAGACAAAATAATGTTATCTGAAGTGGTAATAACAGAAGAATTTGAAAAAAGATCAACACTCAAAGGATATGGAACTTTTTGCGTTGGGGGATTTTCACCTGTAAAAATACGATGTATGTTTTCATAATTTAACTGATAAACAGGTAATTTTTCTTTCTTTTTTACCTCCGGAGAAAATGTTGCTGGGCAGGATACTTCTACAATTTGTTTTAGAGGATTAGGAGTAGCCATAGATGTTTGAATATTTCCAGTTACTTTTACTAAAAATACTCCGGACTTTTGCTCTTGAACTTCTATTTTATAGCCTGGATTGACTTCTTCAAAAGCACTTTTTATATAGGAAGAAATATATTTTGAATTAAAAGTAAAATCTTTTAAAGAAGAGGTAACAGTAACATTAAAAGTAGAAGCAAAAAAACCAGTTATATCAAGTGGGGTGTTTCCACCTTGGTTCAACTTTAGGTCAGTACCAATATAGTTTACAGATAGTTCCATTATTTTCTTTGAGGTTTCAGAGGGAATAAATAGAATATTTCTCCCCACAATACTGAAAAAATCATTAAGAAAAGAATAAAAAGGAATATTGGATTTAGTTAAATTCAATTCTTTGTGGAGACTGGTGGAATTTAATTTAGAAACTGAAACCTTTTTTAAAAGTAATTGGAAGTTCTCAAAACCTTGAAGACGCTTGTTTGGATCAGCAGAGTTTAAATCTGAGAGTATAACATTTATTTCATTGTCGATTTGTTTTATACCATCAATTGGATCAATACCAATAGCAGGACAAGATTTTAGGAGATTTTGGTATGAATTATATAAAAATTTTAAAATATATGGAGGGTCTTTAGTAGTTGACATGTAATTTAAAAAGTTTTGTAAGTTGCTTAAAAATAAATTAAGTGAGAGGTGTATTGTTTTTAGCATCTCGACAGCATTGGAAACATCTTCCTGAGAGAGAACCCAACTACCTTCAGGGGATTTATCTATTCCCCATACATTATAATAGGTTTTTTGATTATTGTTAGAATCAATAGAAAAAATAAAATTTTTACATAAATTTTCACCTAATTTTTTATTTTTTTCCATTGCCTTTTCAGCATAGACATAAGCATCTTGTTTTGAAAGCGGTACAGCTTCTGGAGAAACAAAAAAAACAACATCAGAAGAAACAAACAATAAATCAAAGTTTTTAAACCATCCTTCTAACTCTTGAGTGCTTAAACGCTCAGAATCAGGCAGGCTGCTATTTATCTTTTTTATTTGATCTTTAGTTTTATTTATAAGATGTTGCACAGATTTGATATCTGTATAAAATCTTTGATCTTCTAAAACATCTTTTAACTTTGTTAAAATAGAAACTACCGCTAATGGGGAATAACTAAAAAGACCAGCAAGATTAAAAATCCCCAGAATTCCATTACTTAAAGATTTAGAAATTTCTTGAATGTTGCTTTGTATTGTTTGTTGATGTTTTTGTTCCACTTCGAATTTTTCTGCAATTGGCCTAAACGAGTAGATTGGACTTTGCCCTACAATATAGTTTCCTATATGACCAACTTTTCTTTGATAAGGATAAAAATGCGTAACATGCTCTTCAAATTGGTTGTTAAAGATGGAGGTCTTCTGAAAAGTTTTTACCTCTAAATTTTGCCACTTATCTTCTTGATAAGTTTGTGTTTGTTCAAAACTAATAGAGAGAGGTATTGGAAAATGAAAATTTGTTAATAAAGAATTCATGGTATTTACAATAGTATCAGAATAGTGAAAATTTTGTTTTGCTAGGTTTGGATCAAAACTAGCTTTTTTATCTTCAAATTTTTTGGTAATTTGAAACATATAAGGATTAAATCCAATAAAATTTTTAAATTTTAAACCCTTAATGCCAAGTCCAACATTCTATTTGAGTAACCCCATTCATTATCATACCAAGAAAAGACTTTTACTAAATTGTCAATTGTCTTTGTTAGCTGCCCATCCACTATTGCTGAATGTGGATTTTTTATAATATCACTAGATACTATTGGGTCTGTTGTAAATTGTAAAATGCCTTTTAATTTTCCTGCTGCAGCTTTTTCTAAAGCTGAATTTACTTGCTCTTTTGTTGCCTTTTTATTCACAGTAACTGTAATGTCAGTAATAGAACCCCAAGGAACTGGAACACGTAAAGCAACACCATCCATCTTTCCTGCCAAATTTGGTAGAACCTCTCCAATTGCAGAAGCAGCACCTGTTTTTGTTGGAATAATATTAACTGCTGCACTCCTTGCTCTCCTTAAATCTTTGTGCTCTCCATCCAATATTCTCTGATCGTTAGTATAAGCATGAGTGGTAGTCATAAAACCATTTATAATTTCAAAATTTTCATCTAATACTTTTAGAACTGGTGCTAATGAATTAGTTGTACAAGAGGCATTTGAAATAATATGATGCTTTTTTTTGTCATATTGCTCATCGTTTACCCCCATAACAATTGTGATGTCAGCTCCATTTTCTTTAGCTGGTGCAGAAATAATTACTTTTTTTGCTCCTGCTTTTAGGTGTTTTTCAGCTCCTTCTCTATCTGTAAAAGCACCTGTGCATTCTAAAACAACATCTACACCTAATTTTTTCCAAGGTAGATTAAGTGGCTCTTTATCAGTAACAACGTTTATTTTATAACCATCTATAGAAATATAATCCTGGCCATATTCTAATTTGTTTTGCAGAATTCCATAAGTAGAATCATATTTTAAAAGCTGGGCAGCAGTTTGTGCTCCAGAAGGATTGTTTACTGCAACAATATCTAATTTTTTTCCTAAAAGCTTTCTTTCAAGTGCTGCTCTAAGAATTACTCGCCCTATTCTACCAAAACCATTTATTGCTAAATTCATTTTCTCACCAATTTTATTTTTACAAAAAATTTAATAAACTATTTTGTGTTTTCAAAATTATGGAATACCTAACAATTGATAAAGTAGAGCTAAAAGATAAGACTGTTTTTTTGAGAGCTGATTTAAACACCACTATAAAAAATAACAAGCCTGTTTGCTCTCCAAGAATAGTGGAACATGCAAAAACCATTGCTCAGCTTGCCTTAAAAGAAGCAAAGGTTGTTATTTTAGCTCATCAGGGAAGAAAGGGTGATAAAGACTTTACAAGTCTGGCTGAGCATGCTAAAATTTTAGATAGAGAGGTAAAAAAAATAAACAAAAAATTAAGAGTTGAGTTTGTTGCTGATATTTGTGGTGAAAAAGCTATCGAAAAAATTAAAACTCTTGAAAGTGGCCAAATTTTACTTTTAGAAAACACAAGGTTTTTAGATTGCGAAACAGAATATGAAAAAACAAATAAGTGCGAGCTTATAGATAAATTAGAACCATTTTGTGATGTATTTGTTTTAGATGCTCTCTCTGTTGCACATAGAGCACATGCCTCAGTAGTTGGGTTTAAAAAACCAATTAAAGTTGCTGGGCCAGTTTTAGAAAGAGAGCTTTCTGCCTTACAAAAATTTAATGAACAGGATAGACCAGTTGTTTTAATTTTAGGCGGTGCAAAAATCAAAGACTCTACTGGGATTTTAAAATATTGGTTAGAAAACAACAAGGCAGATTATATTTTAATTGGAGGTTTGTTTGCTGTTGTTGCACTAAAGGCAATGGGAAAAAAAATAAAACAAAAGATCGAAGGAGAAGAAGAAATTGGCCAGACACTAAAGGAGCTAATAGAAAAACATTTTGCAAAAATAATTTTACCAGAAGATGTTGTAATAAAAACTAAAGCCAAAACAAAGGTTGTTGATGTAGAAAAAGAGATAGAGCAAGAAATATACGATATTGGGCCAAAAACTGCAAAAAAATTTTCGCACATAATTGCAAAAGCAAAAAAAATAATTTTTAATGGCCCGATGGGAGTATACGAAAAGAAGGGATTTGAAAAGGGTACTAAAAAAGTTTTAGAAGCGATTACAAAATCAAAGGCATTTTCTTTGGTTGGTGGAGGAAATAGTGCAGATGCAATAGAAAAATTAAAGTTAAAAAAAGAAAAGTTTGGCTATATTTCGCTTTCTGGAAAGGCCTTTATTGAATATTTAACTTCAGGAACCTTGGTTGGAATAGAATATCTAAAAGGTAAATAGAATTTGCTTAGTAAAAATACCTACTTGATGAACTCATAAAAAGAAAAAAAGTAGAAAAGAAGGGGAAAGTTTTAGTAAACTTTTATTTTTATTTCGTTTTCTTTAAGTTTTTTCTCATCCTTTGGAATGCTAATTGTTAGGACTCCGTTTTTGTATTCTGCTTTTGCCTGATCTGGTTTTAGATAAGGTGGTAAGCTGATGCAACGATAAAATCCAGCGTAGCTTCTTTCAGAGAGATAGTAACCTTTGGCTTTTTCCTCTTTTTGTGCTTTTTTCTCTACCTTAACTGTTAGGTTGTTATCAGAGATTTTTATATCAATGTCGTTTTTGTCAAAACCAGGTAAGTCAAATTGAGCAATTACTTCTTTGTCTGTTTCATATAGATCTGCATAGGCCTTCAAGAATCTAGCTGGCTGAAATCTCTGAAGCGGTTGTTTTTCTGGAGAGGGAAGGGCTAAAAAGCTTGGGCCAAATCTCTCGCTGCTAAAGAAATCTTCGAATAATTTATCCATCTCTTCCTGCATTTGCCTAAATCGCTCCATTAGTCTCCAGTTCATTCCAACCACCCCCTAAAATGTTAATATTAAGTTTACTAAAAATAAAAGATAAACTTTTGGTATTATGAATAATCAATAATTGAAAGTTATAATGGTGTTAACAATATAATATATACACTAAGAAATATTTAAATTTTTCGCTTTCTATTTTAGACTGAAATTAGCCACAAAAATAAAAATTTTAATATACAAAATAAAATTGATGAAAAACCTTGTTGAAAAAAAGCAAAAAAAGATTGTTCTTGTTGGAGTTGGTGCAACTGGCTCAGTAATTGCAAAGCTTCTGGCAAAACAAAAGGAAAATACTCAAATAATTTGTATTACAAATAATATTAAAAAAGCATTCGAGTACATCGATGAAAAAAATCCTAAAATAAAATTAGTGGAAGCAGATGCTTCTAAACCAAAACAAATTATAAAATTTGCAAAGGGAGCAAGTCTAATACTAAATGCGAGTTTGCCAAAGTATAATAAAAGTTTAATGAGGGTTGCGCTAGAAGTTGGTGCAAATTATCAGGATATGTGCTCTGAGCTAGAAGAAGGCTATAAACCAGATCAATTAAAATATTCTCAAGAGTTCAAAGAAAAAAATTTGATAGCTTTAATAAACACTGGTGTTTCTCCAGGAGTTACAAATTTGTTGGCAAAGGAAGCCTCCGAGATGTTTGACGAGGTAGAATGGATAAAATTTAGAATAATTCAAGAAAATAAAGCTGATAGATTAGTTTTTTCCTGGTCTGCCACATTAACATTAGAAGAGATCACTGCCGAGCCAGTGTTTTACGAATATGGCCAATTTAAAAAAGATTTGCCTTTTTCTAGGCAGGAAGAATATCACTATCCAGCTGGGTTTGGAAAAAAAATTTGTTATTCTATACAAGGAGATGAGGTTTGTACTATCCCGCTGTTTATAGACGTAAGACTGGTGGACTATAAAATAAGTGGAGAGGATATAAGATTATTTTATATTCTAAATCAATTAGGTATGTTTTCAAAAAAGAAATTAAAAATTGCAAATACGTCCATCGCTCCGATAGAATTATTTAAAAAATTAAATATAGAAGTTCCAAATCCAAAACAAATGATAGAGCTTAAAGAATCAAGCCCTGCAATAGAAAATTCTGTTTTTGCGTCCACCATCGATGTTTATGGAATAAAGGACTATAGGCCCCTACAGATTAGATACACTGCGGTTTACCCTTCATTAAAAAATATTCCAAAAGAGTTTGCTGGAGCTACATATATTTCTTATCCAACTGGAATTGCTGCTGCTACTTTTTCTAAATATATAGATAAAATTAAAATTAGAGGAGTAATTCCTCCAGAAGCCCTTTCAAGAAATATAAGAAAGGCAATATTAGATGATTTAAAAAACCAAAAAATGGTTTTAATAGAAGATAGGGAAGGTTTAGAATAGTTTTTAAACTCGAGCTTTTTTTATGCCGGCGTCAAGAAGAAATAGCGACACCGGCAAGGCGACCAGACCCCACAAAAGTGGGCAAAAGACGGATAGGCAATATAAATAAGGAAGGCTACCTTTATAAAAATTTCTACATAAAAATATATTAAAAAAAACTGAAATTGAATTTTATTTATAAATTTTTTGGTTCATAACAAGAATATCCAAATTAGATGATTAGTATGGAAGATATAAAGGCACTAAAAGAAGAAATGGAAAATAAAACAAAGCAAAAAATAGAGATCTTAAAAGAGCTTAGAAAAGTTAACCTCCAAATAAAAAAACTTCGAGAGGAATTGCAAAGAAAAACTCCTTCTGATAAAAAAGCAGATCCAGACTTAATAGCAAAGAAAATTGAAAAATTAGAATTTTATATTTCAACTTCTGCTTTTACTGCTGCACAGGAAAAAGAAGCGATTAAAAAAATCGAGCAGCTAAAAAAAGAGCTAGAAGAGAATATGAAAAATAAAGAGGAATGGGAAGCTATAAAAAAATTGAAAGCAGAGCTTAAAGAACAAATAAGTAGAAAGAACGAGATAAAAAAGAAGCTTGGAAATATAATTGGAGAGCTGGATGAGATTTATAAAAAGATAATTGCTTATTCATCAAAGGCCAAAGTACAGAAAAAGCAAGCAAAAAAAGAAGGAAAAAAGGAGGAAAAATTTAGAACACAGCCTCAAAAAGAAGAAGCATATCTTACTTTAGAAGACATTGTAAAAATGAGCCAAAAAGAACAAAAATAATTTTTAATAGATAGTGCTTATGGAAAAAAATAGTGAAAAAAAAATAAAAATTAAAAGTGCTATTTTGCTTGATACAGATTATATTATAAAAAACGATGAAACTATTGTTAGGCTTTTACTAAAAGCAAAAAAAACATTTTATTTGTATGATAAATATCTTCCTTATTTTTATGTAGATGCTCCTTATTCAGAAGCACAAAAAATACTTGCACTAAAAACAATACAAAAAGGTAGAGAAATAAAACCTATAAAAATTGAACAAGTGAAAAAAATAGTAAAAGGAAAAGAAAAAGAATTGCTAAAAGTTTATTTTAAATACCCTTCAGATGTTCCGATTTTTAGAGAGTTGATAAAAACTTATGAAAAATACGAATACGATATCTTGTTTGGAAGAAGATATCTTATAGATAAAGGACTTGGCCCTTTTTACAAAATAAAATACAAAAGAGAGGGCAGATGGATAAAAGAAATTTTAGGATTTGAAGAAAAAGACACAAAGCTAAGAATTATTGCTTTAGATATTGAAACATATAATCCTCAGGGTATGCCCAGACCAGATAAGGACCCAATCCTTATGATCTCGTATTATTTTTTAGATGAAGAAAATAATATAGAAAAAGGGGAAGTTCTTAGCTATAAAAAAAGCTCATTGCCTTATGTTAAAGTTTTTGAAAATGAAAAAGAGATTATAGAGAATTTTGTAAAAATAATAAAAGAACTTGACCCAGAAGTTTTAGTTGGGTTTAATTCTGCAAATTTTGATATTCCCTATATAATAGAAAGAGCAAAAAAACACAATATCAAGCTAGATATTGCTAAAGATGGAACTTCTATAAGAATAGATAAAAGAGGGCAATATCAGAAAATTTTAATAAATGGTAGAGTTCATATTGACCTCTATCCAGTTTTAAGATTTTTTTCTTTTATTGGTACATATAAATTAAATCGTTATACTCTTGAAACTGCCTACCAAAGTATAGTACAAGAAAGTGAATGGAAAAAGGAGATAGACCGCCTCGAAATTTATAAAATTTGGGATGAAGAAAAAAACTTAGACAAACTTTTTGAATATTCTTTATTTGATGCAAGAGCTACTTTGGAAATAACAAAAAAAATATTACCTTTAGAAGTAGAATTGTCTAAGGTTACATGTTTGCCTCTTTCAGATACAATCGGAGCAACTTCTTCTCAACTTATAGAATCTTTGATATTGCACCATGCTACAAAAAGAAACGAAGTGGTTCCAAATAAGCCAGATGAGCAGACTGCTAGAGAGAGAGCATTAAACCCAATTGAAGGAGCATTTGTAAAAACCCCAAATCCAGGAATTTATGAAAAAATAATGGTGTTTGATTTTAGAGGATTATATCCCTCGATTATTATTTCACACAATATTGACCCATTTACTATAATAGCAAAAGAAGAGGAGCATAAATATAAAGAAGGAGAGTACTATGTTAGCCCAATTGGAGTAAAATTTTTAAAAGAGCCAAAAGGAATAATACCCTACATTTTAGAAAAAATTCTTAATGCTCGCTCTGAGCTTAAGAATATGCTAAAAAAACTTCAGCCGGCTAGTACAGAATATAAAACGATATGGGCAAGACAGCAGTCATTAAAAATATTGGCAAATTCTTATTATGGATATTTGGCTTTTGCTAGAAGCAGGTACTATTCGAGGGCTTGTGCTCAATCTATAACTGCATGGGGAAGATATTTTATAAATAAAACTATAGAGGATGCTCAAAAAAATGGTTTTGAAGTTTTATATGCGGATACAGATTCTGTGTTTTTGTTATTAAATAATAAAACAAAGCAAGATGCTTTAAATTGGATGGAAAAATATAATTCTTCTTTGCCAGGCACTATGGAGCTGGAGCTGGAAGCATATTATCCTCGAGGTGTTTTTGTATCCAAAAAAATTGAAAAAAAGGAAGAGTATACTGGGGCAAAGAAAAAATATGCACTATTAGACGAGAATGGTGGAATTAAGATCAGGGGCTTTGAACTTGTGAGAAGAGATTGGGCAATCATTGCAAAAGAGACGCAAAAAAAAGTTCTAGAGGCGATACTAAAGGAAGGTTCTCAACAAAAGGCTATTGATGTTGTAAAAGAAACAATTAAACAAATAAGAGAAAACAAAGTTCCTATTGAAAAAATGATTATAGAAACACAATTAACAAAAAATTTAGAAGATTATGAAGCAAAGTCTCCTGAGCTTGTTGCTGCACTAAAATTCAATAGAAAAACAAAGGGAGAAAAACTTACAAGAGGCTCGATAATTAGATTTGTGATTACAAAAGATTTGAATGCTCCAGAGGATTTATTTAAAAATTGCAAAAGGCTAAAACAAGCTCAAACTAAAAAAAGCTCTTTAACAAACATTTCTCTAAAAGCAGAAACAGTAGAATATGCAAAAAACTATGACTCAGAATATTATATTAACCACCAGGTTATTCCTGCAGTTTTAAGAATATTAAAAGAATTGGGAATAAATGCTGATGATTTAAAACTTGGTGGAAACCAAAAAGGGCTTTTTCAGTTTGACTAAAAAGGCAAGAAATAAAATTAAGATAGAAATAAAGATAAATTTTTAAAAAGTAAAGAAAAAAACAAAATATGGAACTTTTTGGTTTTTTTACTGGGCAAGAGATGCAGTTTGAATTATTAAGAATAATAATTGCTTTGGTTGGAACTACAATAGCAGCTTATTATGATATTTTTAATAAAAAAAACATACCAACTAATATTTTGTATGGATTTTTGGCTATTTCGTTTTTAGTAAATTTACTTGATTTACAAAATTTTTTTTCAGCTACTATTTTTGGTGTTTTAGTTTTTATAATTTTTTATTTTTTGTATAGAGCAGGCCAGATTGGTGGGGCAGATGGCTACATTCTTAGCTCAATCACTATGGTTTTGCCTTATCAGCCAAAAATGTTTTTGATTGTTAGTGGATTTTTCATATTACCATTTATTTTTAATGTATTTGTTTTTGCTTCAATTAGTTTTATTCTCTATGTTTTTTTGTATACCTTAACAGCAGTTATAAAAAATATTAATAAAATTGAAAGAAAGAACGCCTTGAGTGCGTTTTTGGTATTACTTAGCTATTTAGTCTTTTTGTATGTTATTAGCAGCAGAATAGAGATTTTGGCTTTAGTTGGACCAGCCTACATTATTGCAATAAGTTTAATGGTTATTTTTATAGCTTATTATACTCTATTTAAGAATGTGATACACGATGCAATGATAGAATTTGTTGATGTTAAAAATGTAGAACCAGAGGATATGATTGCTGTAGAAAAAATGGATCAAGAACTTGTAAAAAAATATGATCTAAAAAGACTAGTAACAAAGGAGCAATACCAAAAAATGAAAGCAATTAAAGGAAAAAAGATTGCTCTTTATAAAAATCTCCCCCCGTTTGTGCCACATATTTTACTTGGACTAATATTTGGAATTTTGTTTGGAGACCTACTAACTCTTTTGAGCAATATTTTATAATTTTAGAGTTTTTACAAAAAAATCATCGACTTTAATTAGTGTAAGCTCTTGGCAGATACAAGGAAGTTCTAAAATAGAGCTAATAGATGGTTTGGTTCGCCCTTCATCCCCACTCACAAATTCTTTTATGTAAGTTCCAGCCTCAGCATAGATTCTAATTACTAACTTACCATCTAAAATTTTTTCTAAAGTTAAATCCAGAATATATCTTTTTCTTACAATATCTGAACGCCTTTTTAACACTCTAAGAGGAGTTCTTTGATGCAAGCAGATTGGAAGTTTTGATTTTAATTTTTCAAAGTCAGAAAGTTCTAAAGCTCTTTTTTGGCAATAAACTACTGCAAGATATTCTTTGTTAAAATGAGAAGTACAAATAGCTTCTACCCAAAACTTTTTTACAAATCTTGGCTCTAAAAGCTCGATAGGATAATTTTCTTTTATTTTTAAACAAATTTTATTTAAGTCTATTTTTTCTGGCTCAAGCAAAGGAGAAACTATTTCAAGCACTGCTGGCCTTCCATTACCTAATGTTAAAACATCCACATCCTCTCTTCCAGAAGAATGTAAAATAACATCTGAGGCTTTAAATTCTTTTATAAAAACTTCTCTTAAAACAGATTCTACTGAGGGGTATTTTTCTTTTTTGAAATTACATTTCTGACAGCCTTTTCCCTTACAAGAGCTGCAAGCCCAGATATGTTGAGCATATTCTCTTGATTTTTTTAGATAATTAAAATAAATATAAACATTAGAATGTTTTAGCGTTAGTTTATCATTTGATAAGTCTAAAGAAATAAGAAGTTGTGGGTCCTGCTGATCTAAAACCAAATCAGAATTTTTTTTAAAAATTTCTAAAGCCTTTTGGTTTAATAAATTTTTTAATGCCATGAATTTTTCAATAGGTGTTTGTTCAGGCTCTTCCAATTTAGCCACCAGACTTTTATCAATGTGTGTCTGAAGATAGAAAGTTTTAGAGTTTGGATAAGCTTTTGCCAATTGTATAGCACTAAGACAGAGCTTTGTTAATTTTTGTTCTAAAAGTTCATAATTAAGCATATAAATAAAATAAAAAATTAGATAAAAAAGATTATGCTTTTAGAATTATTTATAAAGACTCTTGCTAATAAAAAAAGTATGGTATTTGTAGTATTTGAAGGAATAGATGGGTCTGGCAAAGGCACTCAGCTGCAGCTGCTAAAAAATGAATTAAAAAAACAAAAGGAAAAATTTTTTGTTTTTAAATATCCAACAAAAAAGGCTAAAAAAATTAGAGAATTTTTAACACAAAAAATAGAATTGGACGAAGATGAGGCTTTTTTTGAATATTTGAAAGATATAGAAAGCCAGCAGCCAAGAATTTTAGAATGTTTGAATAAAGGTTGGGTAATTTCTGACAGATACTTTTTTTCTACAATTGCTTATCAATCAGTAGAAAAGAGTATTGAAAAAAGAATAGAGTATATAAAATCCTTAAAAATGATTAAACCAGATTATGTTTTTTGGCTTAGTATAAATCCACAAGTTGCTATTCAAAGAAAACTAAAAAATAAACTTCCAGATAGATTTGAAAAAGATTTAGAAAAATTAAACAAAATAGAACAAAATTATGAATTGCTCTATAAAATGAATTTTTATTCTAAAAAATGGGTAAAACTTGACGCTCAAGAGGATAAAAAAACTATTTTTGAGCAAATAAAAAAGGAGCTTTTTAAAAAATAGAAAATAAAACGCTCCGACCGGGATTTGAACCCGGGTTACCGGCTTGAAAGGCCGGCGTCCTTGACCGGGCTAGACTATCGGAGCATGTAAAAATATATTATAAAGAAGGCTTTAAAAATAATACTAAATTAAAGGTTTAACTCATCTAAGCAAAATTCGCATACTACTACTGGTTGCTCGATTGAAAAATTTTCCAAGATTTTTGGGTGAATTTCACCAATTAGCCCAACTGGTTTTTTATTTATAAGAATTTTTCCAATTCTACCTTCAATAAAAGTTTCATTAGAAGTCTTTTCTAATTTATAGTCTAAATTTACTAAACTAAATATTGATTTTAGAGTAGAGATCAATTCAGTAAGATTTGCTTTTGGAGAACAAATTGCAAAGCAACAATTTGTTTTTTGTATTATTTTGTTCTCTTCTTGGATAAATACTGGGCCAATTTCAAAAATTTTTTGAGGCATTTTTGAGGATTTTGAAATAGAAAAGATTTCTAAAAAGTTTGGATAAAGCCAATTTCTTAAAGTTGAAAATTCTTCTGTAAGTGGATTGGAAACCTCTACATAAGCTTTGCTACATTCTGCTTTATGTAAAACATTTTTATTAGTTAATATCCAACTACAGACCTCTAAAAATCCTGCCCCTACAAGCAATTGAGCAAGCCAGTCATAATTTTTTTCTTCTTGGCCAATAGAAAAAAAGTCCGGCAATGTTGGTTTAAAGTTATTATAACCATAAGCTATCGCCAAATCTTCTACAATATCGATTGTATCTAAAATATCAGCTCTAAATGAAGGGGAAAGAACAAAATTTTTTTGTAATTTGTGGCCCATTTTAAGAAGCAAGGATTTGTGTTTTTTTAGGCTGAGGTTAAGTCCTAAAATCTTATTTGAAAAATTAAAGTTGTATTTTGTTTTTAATTCTTTAAATAAAGGATAGGGTTTTTTGTTTATTTTTATTTGATAAACCTGTGCGCCTCTATCTGCAAAAACAGCACAAAGAATATTTACAACAAATAAAATTGTTTTTTCATCAGTTCCGGTACAGTCTATAAAAAGTGTGTGAGTATCTAAACTTACTTTACTAAATTCACCATTAATTATAGGTGGAAAAGATAAAACATTTTTTTTACTATCTTCTAAGATTGGATACTTTCCTTTTATTAGATGGCCATATTCTTGGCCTTTTGGATGCTCTGTTAGTATTTGAGAACAAGAAAGCTCTCTATCAAAACCTAAAGGAACAAATTTTATGTCTGAACTAGTAGCATAATAAAAAAATGGTGGTTGGGCTTTTGAAATATCATGAAGACCTATTGCTACTTTTTTTCTTTTTCGACCAAGAGTTTGGTGGATTTTTTCCTGAAGTTGAATTAAAGAGTTTAGAAAGTTTTGGTCTAATTTTAAGTTTTTTATTAGAGCACCACCAATATAGGGCCTTACATTTTTAGTAGAGCTGTCTACAAATAAATTTAAATCTGATTGAATAGCTCTATAAGGTTTTAATTTAGAATACTTAAAGCAATAACAAGCCCTTGCTAATCCCTCTACAGAAAGCAGATCTGGTCTGTTTGGAGTAATTTCTAGCTCCCATTCAGTAGTTGTTTTAGATTCTATAGGAACTCCTATAGAACTTAAAATCTCTTCCAATTCTTTTTCGTTTAAAGAAGAGAGAGCCTTTAGCTCTTGTACTAAAATCTTTATCGCTGCCATTGAAAATACCTTTTATTGTTTTTTTATAAGATAATTTATTCTTTTTATTAAAGACTCTATGCTAAATGGAGAGTGAACAACAAACTTGTATTTAGTTAAGGTTGGGTCTTTTACAATAAATTTGTAAATGGTTTTTTCCTCTTTTTCTTTTCTTTTTTCAGAATGCACCACTACCCTTCTTAGCTTTTTTTTCATTTATTGCACCCTACTAATTTTTCCCATTTTTGCTAATTTGTCAAGATTTTCTAAAGCTCGTTGAGGATTACAAGAATAGCGAATGCAAAATTCGGATATATTTATTTCCCCATTATGGGCCTTGAGCCATTCGAGCAATTCATCCTGGATTACTTCATCTGGGATTTCTAGCAATTTTTGTAATCTTGTATTTAGCTCAGAAATTTTAATGCTATGCTGCATAAGTTGTTTTGTTAGATTTTCTTTTTCTGCTAAAGCAATTTGCAATTTTTTATTTAAGTTGTTGTTTTCTTCTTTTAATTTATTATTTTCTTCTAATACTAAAATAGATTTAAAGTCTATAAGAGCAGTTGCCTCTTCTATTAAAGAAACTACAGCTGCAAAGAGTTTAGAATATTGCTCCTCTTCTTTTAATATCGAGATAACTAAAAGGCTGAGTTTTAAGCCTTCTAACTTTCTTTTAACAAAGTTTTTTGGCTCTCCTAATATTTCAAGCTCTAAGGAATTTTTTGTTATTTTTATTCGAATTGATTCATATTCTGCACCATGTGCATCTTCTGCTAAAGTATAATACAAAGTTAAGTCAGTGTTTGTTTGAGAAATTTTTGAAAAGCCTAAATTTGCCAAGCTTTTTGCCCATTGAGAAGGTGTTTTTTGAAATGAGATTGGAAATAAAAATTTTGTTTGATTAGTTTCACTCATCTTTAATCACCAGGTTTGCTAATTTTGATGGAGGAACATTTAATGCGCTTGCTTCTAGTCGAGAGAAAATGTTAACAAGTTGCTCGTCTTTCAAACCAAAATCTCTTAAAAGATTTAATACTACAGAACGGCTTAAGCCAAAGGAGAGTAAAATCCTACAAAAAAATTCTACGTTTAGCCTTTTGTCATTTTCTTCAAATGCACTTATTACTTGGGAGATCTGAGAGTTTGAGCAACCTAAATTGAACAATTTAGCAGAGAGAGTCTCACGCTCTATTGGAACTTCCATATCATTCACCACCAATATTATAAAATCTGTTGAAACCTCACCTTCTATTCTAGAAATAATAAAAGGGCCATCATAGTTTGAGGGTATTGCCCAAGCTAGTCTAAAAAGAGCTTGACCTACTTTAAATTTTTCTATTTGAATAGAAACTTCTTTTGGGCAATTAAGAGATTTTAGTAACGAGTCTCTAAAATCTGCATGCATTAGCCTAAAGACAGCTAAAGTTGCAACATTGGACAGAATAGTTGGCGAGATATCAGAAGGATTTTGGGAGGCCACGATAATAGCAAAAGAATACTTTCTTCCCTCTCGTAGTATCTGAACTAAATCAGAACGATCATCCTGGGCTATTTTCCAAGCTTCGTCCGCCACTATTAGTAGTTTTATTTTTTTATCTTTTGAAAGTCCTTCTAGGCGCATTTGTTCTTTTGCATATTGTAAAATTAAAAGTGCTATTAAAGATCTGTGCTCTTCACTATCTAATTTGGATAAATCAACTGAAACCAAGCCTTTTTTTATTAAAGCGTCTAGGTTTATTTGAGGCAAATTTTTTGTTCTGAATTTGAATTTTTCCATCTGCAATAAAAGAAGCTCATAATCTGAGTCTGGATTTGATTTTTTTAATTTTTCAATAATTAAAGACAGGTCTTCTATCGTTGGGTTCTTTTTCTTTTTGTAGCTTAATTCTAAAACTTTTTTTAATAGAGCTTGTTGTTTTGTACTTAGATTACATAAAAGAGTAAAGGAAGAAAGCAGGCGCTGAATTTTTGAAAAAATTGCTTCTTTTTTAGAACCTTTTGTCTTTATATCTATTGCCAAAACATTTAAAGAACAATTCTGCCCTGGAGAGTAAACGGCTCCCCCTGCCCTTTCTACCCAAGGAGTGTACTCCCCTGCCCAATCTAAGATTAATGAAGAGGTTCCCCATTGTTTAAATGCCCTTGTAATAAAAGTTTTGATAAAAAAAGATTTTCCAGAGCCGGTCATTCCTACTACTGCAATGTGAGGATTAGTTAGATTTTCTGCATCCCAAAAAACAGGAACATTTAATATTTGGGTCCTACCAAGATAAATCCCTTCGTGGCTTTTTGGCATTAGGTCCTTTACATCTGGTTCTGCTGGTCTGAGCAAAAACCTTCTTTGAGCAAGGGTTGAAGAAAAAACATTTTCTAATTTTAATCTAGCCATAAAAACCAATAGAATATAAATTTTGTAAATTAATAATTTTTTCTATCTTTGTTTATAATAATTCGCTGGAGATATCTTCTTTTGAAGCAGGAGAGATTATTTCCCATTCAAAACAATTTAAAATATCTCGCCCGTTTAAAATAACAACTTCAGTAGCTAGAGAATTTGCCAAAACTGCTGCTGTTTGCTGAGCATAGTTTTTTACTTTTGCTAATGCCTCTGATTTTGTTGCACCAAAGGCAGTTACTTGAGCATATGCTAAAACCTGCATTGGTTTTTGCCCGCTACTTAATTGCTTTATTTGAGAATTATACGACTCGATTTCTCTATCTAATATTGCTGCTTGTGCAGAGTTAGGCTTTAGCTGCGAGCGCTTTTGCTCTGCAAGCGAGCGCTTTTCTATTAGTTTTTCTAAAAATTCTGAGACATCGACATTTGTAATTAGAAGAGAAATTTTTGTAGTGTGTCTCAATGAGGTGATCGCTTTTTCAAAAGTTTGAATTAGCATTAAATTTTGGCTCTCTGTTTTAAATGTTGAGGAATCTTTAAGAGCGATTGATAAATACATTGAAGCATAGTATCCATTTGCTGTTCTTTTTAAAATTGCGTCTTGAGCTGGAGAAAGCTCATAATCACCTAATTTTATAGAGGTTTTTGTAAAAGAGGTTAGAAGAGGTCCTAGAAAATATCCCCATCTAAAAATAATTAAACCCAAGACGAAAGAGATCGATGCAAATAAAAATAAAAACGAGTTTTGAGAAGCATATGCAAAAATAATTGATAAAACTCCAATAACGATGAGTGCTAAAATAAGATGAATTTGCTGGATTTTTTCCATTTCTTCACCTTAAAACAAAATTTTTACTTCTGTTTGAGGTATAAAAAACTTTACCAATCTTTCAAATTCTTTTGGATCAGCAGCTGTTTCCTGTAAATAATTGTAATGATAAGGAATTGCTAATTTTGGTTTTAGAATACTAATTGCTTTTGCTGCTTGCTCGGCGTTCATGGTATACGTTCCACCAATAGGTACAATTGCAACATCTGCAGAATAATTTTTCATCTCTTCTATAAGATCAGTATCTCCTGCAACATAAACTCTAGTTGGCTTTGGAGAAGTTGGAAAAGAAAAAATAAATCCTGCCCCAAAACCCTTCGGATGAAATGGTTTATTCACATTATAAGCATGAACTACTTCTACTAATACATCAGAAACCTTAAACTTCTGACCAATCTCAAGTTGTATTGAAGGAATTTTCCCTCCTTTTGCAAAAACTTTTGTGTTTGGGCCAACAATATTTTTTGGTAGAGAGAGATGATCAAAATGCTCATGAGTAAAAAAAATTGCATCTGCTACAGGAGCATTTTTTGGAATAACATAGGGGTCGATATAAAAATTTATTTGCTCAAAGGAAAGCAGTAAAGAAGCATGAGCAAAAAGAGTTATTTTGATAGGACCAAAAAAAGTAGAGCCCATCTAAAAACACCTCAACTTTTTGTAAAGATTAGCTCTTTTCCATTACAACTTAAAAATTCTTTGTTATTAAAAATAACTACCCCGCCCTCATTAATATTAACAGTTAAAGGTTCAGAAGAATTTTTAAAAAATATATTTATACAGAGGGTTTTTTTATTCCCATGCTTTTCTTCTATTATAACCTTAGAAATATTAAAAGGATTTAAACCAGATAATAGTTGTAAAGTAAATGATTGTAAAGGATTTTGAGAAGAGTTTTGATTTACTTTAGAAAGAAACGAAATAAGTTTATTCAGAAATTCAGTTATGTCAAGTATATGTTTTTCTTCACTAAATGTTTTTTTAACTATGTTTTCTTGATATTCAGAAGCAAATGCCATATAAAATAAAAAGTTAATGGTATTTTTAAATATAACCCAGGGAAAAATATGGTAAACTTACAAAGCCCTTGTAAAGAATGCAGCAGAAAATGCTGTGAAAAATTCATAGTTCCTCTAACAATTTTTGATCTTTTTAGAATAAAGAAAGCGACTGGTAAAGATATAGAACAATTTAGCACTCTTATAGAATATAACAAAACTGATGAAAAAAATTTTTTTCCAATTTTTTTTATGGATCAAAAAAGGAACTTAAAACAAATGCTTCTTGTTTTAAAGAGGTTTAATAATAGCTGCATATTTTTTGATCAACAAATATGCCTAATTTGGCCAGCCCATCCTTTAGTGTGTAAGGTCTATCCTTTTTTTGAAATGGACAAGAATGGAGAATTAAAATATGTAAAAAATTTTATTTGCCCAAGAAAATGGACTGAAAAAGAGATAGATAATTATAAAATAAAAGAAGCCTTAGCTGTTTTTAAGTTTGAAATAGAAGAGCACAATAAAATTATTAGAAAATGGAATGCAGAGTATAGAGAAAAAAGTGAGAAGGACTTTTTTGAATATTTGAAAAAGAGTGTGCGAACTTAGTTTTTATTTTTTTATTATTTGAATAACATCACCATCTTCTAAAACATGTTCTAGACCAACTTTTTGCGCAGGAAATTTTACAGATTTTCCCCATACCAAAGCGTATTTAAAATTAGCATATAAGTCTTTGTGAATTTTTTTACACACATCTGCTACAGTTTGACCCTTTCTAATCATAAGAGGGATATCATCTTCTTCTCTAAATTTCGAGCGAGTATAAATTCTAATAAGATTAAGTTTTTGAAAAATTTTTTCTTTTAATAAATCTAGACCGACGTTGTTTTGAGCACTTATTGCAATATAATCAAAATTAATATCTGCTGGTGGCTCTTTTAAATCGATTTTGTTTATAACAGTAATAGAGGGAATATAAACTGCTGTTTTATCTAAAAAGTCTATTAGCTCATCTTCTGTAATTTTTTGGTGAAGAATAATATGTGCATTAAAAATCGAGTATTCTTTTAATATAGCTATTATTAATTTATCTGTTATGCCCTGTTCTTTTACCATTGAAGTAATTTGAATTCCGCCTGTTTTTCTTTTTTCTAAACTAATTTGTGGGGGTGAAGAATCTAGCCTTATTCCACTATTGTATAATTCTTTTACTAATTTATCCCTAAAAAAAGGTTGAAAAACATCTAAAACAAGTAAAATTAAATCTGCTGCTTTTGCAGCAGCAATTACTTCTTTTCCTCTTCCAACCCCATCTTTTGCTCCTTCTACTATTCCTGGGAGGTCTAATATTTGTATTTTTGCTCCCTTATAATCTAGTGTACCTGGAATGCAATTTAAAGTAGTAAATGCATATTCTGCTGTTTTAGACCTTGCCCCAGTTAGCGCATTTAGCAATGTTGATTTTCCAGTTGAAGGTAAACCTACTAAAGCAACAGTAGCATCCCCAGCTTTTTTTATTAAAAAACCAGTGCTTCTTTTTCCAGCCTTTTTTGGACTAGAGAGCTCTTTTTTTATTTTTGCAATTTTTGATTTTAAAACTCCTATATGAAATTCTGTTGCTTTATTTTTTTGTGTTCTAGCTAGCTCCTCTTCTAATTCTTTTAGTTTATCGACAAGGCCCATATAAAAAATTTGAAAATTTAGATTTAATTATTTTTTCTTTGTTTTTTACCTGTTTTAATTTGTTCTTCTTCCCATACTTTTAATTCTCGCTCCAATAAGAGATCAAAGCTTTCGACAAGTGTTTTATCTATATCTGCCCAGTTGATGTTTTCTTCTTTGCTAATAATTGGCCAGATTAATCGGTTAGCAAAATCATTGCATTTTAATACAAAATCTAATTTTAATATAGAGTCGTTTTTATATTTTAGAAAAGATTTATAGATTAGATCATAGAGTTTACCTTTAAAGAAGGCATACATAATATAGTTATTTATTGGGATGTTTGTTTCTTCTGCTCTTCTTTTTAGAGCTGGTGGAACAAAAGCCAAATTAAGCTCTTTAGAGAGTTTTTCTAAACTTATGTTATATAGGTCCCTTGAAGAGGCTTCTTTATTTTTACAAAATAAGCATTCCAAAACACTATCATTAATTGTTTTTCCCCTAACAAAATTAAACACACTAACAAATTCTCTTTTTTCTAAATCTGACTCAAATTGATAACCTACTAATCTAAACACCTCTCTTCCTTCGAAATTAACTTTCTTTAAAAATGTGTAGCGGTCTGTAGAAAACATTGCAGAAGCAGGAATTCCAAAAACTAGCTCTAAACGATCTTGGATATCTTTGATTGATTGGGCATGCAGGTTATAAAGCAAAAATATTCCTGGTTGGGTATTAAGCATATTAATTACTCCTTGTATTGCTGTTCTGGAGCGAATCTCGTTGATAATAACACAGGCATCTCCCATTCTTAGAGCAGCATTGGTCATAGAAACTAAGTCTAGCTCATTACTTGTTTGAATAACATCATCCCTATCAGAGGGACTTACTCTAATTGCACCAATATGAAAGCCGTGCTTTCTATAAGCATTAACTGGAATTTCTTCAATATCCTCTATAGGAAGTATTCTTTTTTTTGGTCCGATGGCTGCTATTTTAGCTGAGGTAAAAGCTGTTTTACCAACACCTTTGAGGCCTAAGACTGCCTCTGAAAAACCTAAGCTTATCATTAGATCATCATAACCTGCAAAGAACGGAGTTAAACTTTTGTAAGAAAGATATTCTGGATAAGTGAATGGTTCTTGTTTCATAATTCTGAGAGCTGCTTGTAAATCACCGAACGTTGCTGGTGGGCGTTGTAAGTGGCATCTCATTGAAAGCCTAGTTAGCATCACATCTACCACTGGATTTTGCTCGTCAAATCTTCTTCTTCCTTCTAAAGAAGATACAATATTTAAAAAGGCTCTTTCAAGTGCTTCTTTGTCATACTGCCAGAGAGTGTGACAAAGCCCAAATTTTTGGTGTTCTAAATAAATAGCAGAATTTTGCGAATCAATATAAATATCAGTAATGTTTTTTGAATCAAGAGCAATATTTTCAATTGGAGAGCCTAAACCTGCAACCCAGTTTGCTGCTTCTCTAGCCATAGCAACAACAGTTTGGGAATCAACCGAATAGCCTTTAATTGAACATAGGTCTAAGAAGTGTTGGCGAAATTCATTAAACTTTTCATCATAATAAGATTTGTAATCAACATTTTCTTTTAATTTTTTTAATTCTATTTCGATTGTTTCTTTAAGCATCTGAGTAAGAGGCTCGCTTAGATTTTCTATAATTGGATTTTTTTGCACATATAAGTAGGTATCTTTTCCTTCCAAAAAGTAAATCTCAACATTAATTCCAAAATCTAGAGAATATTTGCCTCCTTCTACTTCTTTAGCATTTGGAGGTATGGTTCGAACAAATGCCTCGGAAAATGGAGTGGGAGCTAAACCAAGAATAGATAAAAAAAGCTTTCTAAGATCATTTTGCTCTAAGGAAAGTTTGTACATCTTTGTTTTTTTGAATGCATCTAAAATTCCTTCTTTCCAGGCAAAAAACTCTTCTTGGCTTTGTAAATAAAAGGATTTTGTGTGTTGCGGCTCAGAGTAATCCTCTAAAATTTTTACCGCTAGAGCTGGATTTTGAAAAAGAGTTTCATAAAATTCTTTTAAAATTTGTCTTCGCTGATTGTGAAAATCATCAGATGGATGGCCATATATTTTTTGATCTAGTAGCAAGCGCTCTAGCTGTCTTACTACACCAATATATTCAGTAAATATTTTTGTTTTTTCTTCATCTAATTCAATTGCATTAAACTCTTCATATCTCATTGTTTTCCAAGGCTTTGTTAAAAAAGAGATTGTTTTTAAATGAGATTTTATGCAGGCGTTTGTTCCTAAACCTAAACCACAGCTAAGACAATCTAGATTTAGTCTATTACCAGAATAATAAGGCTTGCAGCCCATATTAAAACCTTCTGCTTTAAATAAAATAAATATTTAAGTTTTAAAAAACAATTGTTTTTATGCAAAATATCCAAAACTTTATTGAAAATTATTTTATAAAACCAATTTTAAATTATGAAGGCTACAATTTAGTAAATACTGCAACATATGCGGTAATTGCTATTTTGGCAGTGTATGCAATCTATGTTTTTTTTAAAAAAAGAAAAATCCAAATAGATAATAATTTTTTTTATGGGGTTATTAGCTTTGTTTTTTTTGGCTCTTTGTTTAGAGTCTGTGTGGATGGGTTTGACAACTTTTTAGGGGATAATTTTTTAACTAATTTTGTTTTAGAACACAAAATCTTTGAATATTCTTTAGTTACTACAAGTCCAGTTATATATGTTAGTACTGCTATTTTGTTTTTTTTATCTTACTATTTAGAGAGAGAGTTAAAAATTCAAAAGTTTAGTTTTTTGTCTGGAATTTTGCTCTCGATGATATGTTTATTTTTTCTTTTTCCTTTGATAAAATATATAGATGTGTTTTTTCTTATTTTGACTGTTGCTCTTTGCTATAGTTTTATTTTGATGCTGCTAGCTAAAATAAAGGATAAAAAATTCTATCTTTTACTCTTTAGCCATTGTTTGGATGGAGCTTCCACTTGGGTAGCAATAGATATAGTTCCAAAAAAATATGGTTTGATTTATGGAGAGCAGCATGTTGTACCAAATATAATTGCCTCACTAGTTCCAGAACTTGGTTTTGCCACTTTCTTTATTATTAAAGGGTTGATTGCTTTACTTGCTTTGAAAATTATTGAAAAAGAAGAGGATAAAAATCTTAGCCAGATTGTGCTTTTAGCTCTTATTGTAATTGGGCTTGCTCCCGGGATTAGAGATTTAATTAGAGTGAGTGCAGGAGTATAATGTTTTTAAAAATTCAATGAGAAAGTTTAATAGGGGGGTTGGAATGAAAAATGAGATTTTGTTAGTTTCGCCTAATTGTTCAGATATTGCCCCCCCTTCTGTTATTACAAAAAGATTTCCAGATGGAGAAAGTTATTGCCGTTTGGAGGGAGTAGAAAATATTGCTTATAAAAAAGTGTATGTTTTACATAGGCTTTTTCCCAACCCAGATGAAAATTTGATTACACTTTTACAAATAATGTATGGAGCAAAAAAAGCAGGTGCAGAAAGCATTGAGCTTATTTTACCTTACGTTCCTTATGCAAGAGCAGATAAAGAATGGTTAAGTGGTGAGGTTGTAAGTGCAAAACTTTTAGTTAAGCTTTTGAGAGAGAATGGAGCAACTAAAGTTTACACTTGGGATTGCCATTTTTTAAAAAGACCTGGAATTATAGAATATGAAAATTTAACTTTTGTAAATAAATGTATGGGTGAAGAGCTAATAAGTTATATAAGAAAGATATACAAAGAAATTGTAGTGGTTAGCCCAGATAGTGGGGCAAAATATATAGTAGGCCAAAGTGGATTGTTTATGATGAAAGAGCGAGGAGATTACGAGCAAGAGGAGCAAAAAACCTATAGAAAAATAAAAAACTTAGAACCTCAGTTTGATAAATTGATGATTGAAGACAAAATAGTTGTTTTGGTTGATGACATGATTGCTGGCGGGGGTACAATGATTAGGGCTGCTGAGAAGTGTTTAGAGTTAGGAGCAAAAGATGTTATTTGCGCTGCAACTCATGGTATGTTTTTAAATGACGCATTGCTAAAAATGTTGGGTGTTGGAATAAAAAAGATAATTACAACCGATACAATAATTAATCCAACTTCAAAAGTATCTATAAAAAAAGATATAAGTGCAATTTTAGAGCCAGAACAATTTCAAAAAGAACCAGAGCAATTAGTATAACAAATTGATAGATTAAATTTTTAAATTAAAAAGAGGTAAAAAGACTATGAAAAAAGCAAGCGAATTTGTCTTTGTTTTTGGGATTTTTTTAATGTTTTTTTTACTGGGTTGCACAACAAAGGTAGAGCAAGAGTGCCAGAGATATACCAATGAACAGAAAATCGATTGTATTAGGTATTATGCGATATTAAAACAAACTCCAGAATTATGCTATCAAATATCAGACCTTAATGTAAGAAAAGAGTGTATGCAAAAAGCAACTGAGCCAAAGGAAGCAAAAAAACTTGAAGTTCAGTTGGAGTTTTCTAAAAGAATGGAGCAAAAACAGAATGAACAAAAAGCAGAGCCTTCTAGTTTTGAATATCTGGTAAAACAATGTATGGAAAAGGAGCTAAAAACTAAGGATAATTGTTTGTTTGATATTGCAAAAGCAAAGGAAGAAATGAAGCTTTGTGATGAGATAGTAAGTGAAGAGATACATAGGCGCTGTATTGTTAGTATAGCTTCAACAGCTAAAACACCAAAAGTTTGCCAAGAATTGAAATTAGAAGCAGATAGGCAGCTTTGTCTGTTTTATACATCTTAGTTACTTTATATTGGCTAATTAAAAAAAGCGCTTAAAACTAATTTTTTTAATTTTCCTTCATGATAAAAAACTCGCGTTAGACTAATTACTTTTTTTGGTTTAGAGCCCAAATAGAGTGCTTTACAGGAAGCTGAAGAAAACTCTTCTTTTTCTAAATTAAGAAGAGTGGAATTAGAAAACGAGTCTGACTCTATAAGGCTACAGCGTAGGCAGATGTTTGAATTTTCCAGTTTACAAAATAAAGAAAGATTTGAATTAATAGCTAGATAGGCCTGATCAGAAAGAAGAAGATAGAGATAAAAATCTGCTAAATTTTGTGAATGAGAAGGAATTTGAAAATAAAGTAAAAGTGCGCTTAAAATTAAAAGAGAGGAAAAAAGAGCTTCTAGCCACATCATAAATACCACGCTAGTTCCACCAATAGCATGTCCAAAAATCTTTTTTTGTATTGGTTGAATTTAAATAAAGCGAGCGTTTTACACATAATTGGTTGTTTGTTTTAAAATCTACTTGAGGTTGGCTAAAAGTATAAAAAATATTTTGAAAGTGCTTGAAGTTTTCTTTTTCTTCTAAAATTTTAGATTCATCAAAAAAACCAATATGCACAAAATTTTTTGACTGAAGAGCGTGAGAAATAAAAAGCTCTTCGCTTGCTTGAATAGCTAAAGAAAGGGCTTTATAAAAATTAGAATACTGGATTTTAATTTCAAGGGTTGAAAAAATAAACAAATATACAAAATAGAGTGCCATTAGAATAATTATAAAAAAAATAAAAAAATCTACAAAATCCTGGCCCTTTTTAAAATCTTTTTTAAGTTCAAGTTGGAACATAAGGTACTTTGGCAATAAAACCACCGCTATAAAATTCAGCTACAGAATCTAATTCGAATCTACCGTATTTTACTTTGTTAAACAAAACAATAAATGTTGTTGAATTTGTCTGATAATTAAAAGACACTGAGCTGGAGTATAACCAGCTTAGGCCACCAAATAAAGAAAGATTTGTTAAGGTGTGAGTGGAGTGAGCAAAAGAAAAGATATAACTTACTTTATTTAACAAATTGGAAAATGAAGAAAAAAACATTAGAATTAAACTAAGAGAGAGTAAAAAGGCCAATAAAAATTCAATAACCTTTACCATAAAAAACACTTATGTTAATTCAAATTCTTGAACAGGACTAGATGCGCTTGAATTTAATAATTTGTTGGAAGTTGAAATATAAAAGCCAGAGTGTACTTTGATTTGGCCCGAGCTGGTTGGTGGGCCATCAATATATTCTAATAGTGAATAACAATAAAGAAAAAAAGGGGTTTTTGGAAATTGGCCAAAAATTTTTGTTATTATTTCTTCTTCGATAGAAAGTAAGGAAGAAAAAGTTGTGGAGGGGCAATAAATTTCCATTTTATATAAACTGGCTTTATCCATTTTTTCTAGCAGCTCTAGCCAAGAGAGCATAAGATGCATTTTTGCAAAGTTTGCTCTAAACTCAGTTGAGCTTACCAAATCCCCCACTGAAGAGATAACTTTACTCAAAATAGGAGGTAGGGGCAATACCAAATTAATGATTTCCTTTAAGTATTTTACTTTTTTTGATGCAAGAAGAATTGGTTTGATTTCTTGGAATTTATCATTAGCTATTTCTCTAAATGCGCGTTTTTGTAAGACATGATTGTCAAATGTTTCTTTCATAATAAAAGAGGGCCAGAGGGGAAAGGGGGTGCGATAAAATAAAAGAGGATAAAGTAGAATAAAACAGACAATAAAAAAAAGTAAGAAAGAGATATGGCCTTTTTTAAATTGCATAAAAATAGAAAAGAAATTAAATTAATAATTTTTTCTTAAGGCCCACAAGAGATATCCTGTCCGATAATTGCACCTAAAAACGAAGGAAGAATTTGGGCAATGAGAATACCTATAATTGCTCCAGCAATACAAGAAGTGGCCCAAGCTGTTGCTTTGGCTCTAGTCTCTGCACTAAATATCTGGCCTGCAGCATAAACAAAGGCTCCGAATATAACTAGTAAAATTGCAAGTGTTGGGATCAAATCATGTAACTTTTTACATATTTGGCTAAGTTGATTTGCTAGCTCTTGAGTAGGATCTGAGGTTTGAGAAAACAATAGGCTAACAAATAGATATAAAAATAAAAATAAAAGACTTGAGAATGTTTTTAAATCAAGTTTTTTCATAAAGAAAATTATAAATAGATAAACTTTTAAATTCATCTTACATAAAAAGAATAGTTAAACCCTAAAAAGGTGGGCTATATGGGAATAAGAGTTTCAAGAATTTATGGGATGGATATATATACAGATGCTGGAAAATACCTTGGAAGAGTGCAGGATATCTTAATAGATTTAGAACAAGGAAAAATAATTAGGCTTACAATGGAGCCTTTGGTAAACATTTCTAAAGAAGAAGCTAAAAGAATATTAAAAGAAAAGAGTGTATTATATAGCTCTGTAAAAAATGTTGAAGATGTGGTAGTAGTTGGGGCAAAAAGCGGAGGGTTAGTTCAAAATTATTAAGCAAAGGGTTTTAGACCCCTTACTTCCACTATTTTTTAGTTTTTCTATTAATTTTATTTTTTGTGTTAATTTTTTTATTATTTTTATTTTTTTAATTAATGTTTTTTATTTTTTAATTTCAAGTTTTGGTTAATACACTTTCTTAATGACTCTTGCGTTGATTTTATAAAGTACTAGGTAATCCTTATACTGAGCAAAAAATTGATCAAAATATTTTTCTTCTTTTTTTGTACAAATTAAAACAGATTTGGTTTTCCATTTTTTCTTTAATTTCAATAAATTATAATAAAATCTTCTTTTGATAGTGTTATAAAGTTTTAAATTTTTACAAACCAAATCAAAACAATATATTATCATATTGTAACTATAGTTACAAAACCATTTAAATTTTTTGTTTTACCAAAGACAAATACCAAGAATAGATATTAAACACAAATAGTGGAAGTTTGGGGTCTAGCAATAAAAAAATAAAAAAATAGTGGGAAGTGGATTTGAACCACTGATCTCTGGGTTATGAGCCCAGCGGGCACTCCAGGCTACCCTATCCCACTAATAAATATTAATATCTATTCTATTTTTTATTCTTTAGCCTAACTCTATTTATCTCTAACCCTATTTATACTACTTTTTTCTAATCTTTTTAGTTTTTAATTTTTCTTTGGTTTTTCTTTTTCTTCTTCCTGAGCTTTTTGTTCTGTATTTTGCTCAACTTCTTTCTTTTCTAAGTATTTTAGTGGTTTACCACTAATTGGGCAAATAAAATTATTATTAAACGCTTCTTCAAATGTATAAATTTTCTTCTCCCCATTAACAATACTGTAATATAGCTCTTGTTGCTGCTGAGTTTGCTGTTTAACTTCTTGCTTTATCTTTTTAAAACCTTCATAAAATTCCTTTGCTTCTTGTGGAAGTAAAGACCAAATATAATTATACCATCCACTCTTTTTATCTCTTTTTCTAGTATAATATGCTAGGCCATGAGCATGAAGCCTGTTTAACACTACTCTTACATCTGAAGGCTTAAGCTCTGCTCTTTTTGCTATTTCTTCATCACTTAATTCATAATCCATTTTATTTATTACTTCAATTACATGTTCTCCAATCTGTCTTACAGCCCATTTTCTCATTTCTGGATCTTTGAAAATAACTTCTTTCCAATATTTATTTAAAGGCTCGGTTATTTTTTTTCTTTTTACAACTTGCTTTTTTTCATCCTTTTTTATCTTTATTTTTTTTATTTCTACTATCTTTGCTTTAGCTTTTTTCTTTTGTTTTAAACCTTTTTTCTCTTTTGTTTTGCTTTTAGATTTGTTTTTAGTTTTAGGCCCAGCTTTCTTTTTCTTCATAATTATTTATTTATTATTTTAGCTTTATAATTCTATTTTTTCTAAACTATCCTGCTATTCTGTCTTTGCTTTCTTTTTTAACTTTTTATTATTTTATCTGCTTTTAGTTTTTTATCTGCTTTTAATTTTTTTTGAATTTTTAATGGCTCATGCTCAAACAACTCGTTTAAAAAAATAGCCAAAGCCCCAACTTCAGAATGAGGCTCAAAAGTTATAGAGATATTATAATCTGCAAGTTTATATATTTGAGGTGGAATTTTTTGCGAGCCTACAACCAACACTAAATTCTGCTGCTGCTTTTTTAATTCTTCTATTTTTTCCATTAAAGGTACTCCATACATTGTAAGGTGCACTATTTTTTTTCCCTGTTTTTTTAACTCCAGTAATTTTTCTTCGTAGTTTTCACAGTATTCTAATTCAAAGTCTTGAAATTTTTTTAAACTCTTTTCTAAATTACTGTCTTTATCTCCACAATAAATTGCTTTTTTTGCTAAAAATGCTCTTGCTACTAAAAAAACATGGCTAGTAATTCTTTTATCTCGCACTAATCTATGGCCATATCTAAAAATCAAAACCATTTTTTCACTTTAAAAACGGGCCCGGAGGGATTTGAACCCTCGACCTATTGGTTGCCCCTTTTAATTTTTTAAGAGCCAACCGCTCTACCAGCCTGAGCTACGGACCCGCCACTGTCTTATTTTTCCTATCTTATTTTTTTGTTTTTTAAATATATTAATTTTTTCTAATCTATTATTTATCAATTATCTAACTAACTTTTTCTTCAAATATCTTTAAACATTCTTTATATAATGTTTGATTTTTTATTTTATTACAATAACCTACCTGCCTTTTATCTCTATTTAAATAAACATAGTCTATGTAGCACTCATCTTCTCTTTCTTTTGTATAGCTACAAAAATCTACAGCCCCTTTTCTTATAGCATATTGATAATAACATTCTTCAGTAGCATTCTCAACATCTTTAGCTAGTTGGCAGAGCTGAGGCAGCTCTTGAGTTAATGCCAAATTAAAGTAGCAACCTCTTTTATTGACTGACCTAGCAAAACAACCTTCTAGCTCCTCTTTTATCTCCACTGCTTTTTCAATTGTTTTTACAACATCTTCTACTTTGCTATTTTGGGTCAATTGCTCTATTTTCTGCTCTATAGGTGTTATATTTAACTTATATTTATACTCGTTTCCAAAAACATCAGTATAATTCATCTCCTTATATACTATTGTATTTGAAGAAAAGTCATAACACTCTTTGATTCTAACTTTATCAATATAGCCTAGTCCGATCTCAGACCAATTAATATTCTTAGTTTTTTCATAGCTTATTTTATCTAAAGTTATTTTTTTGTAATCTATCTCGTAGTTTAAAACCTTACAGTTTTGCTCTCCTATCTTTTCTTGCTCAAGCTTTTGTAAAAAAGTTAAAATTTTGTTCTCAATAAGAAATTCAACCAATTCCTTTTCTTCAGCTTTTGGGTAAACATCTATCTCTTTTTTTAATTCCTCAAATATATTTACCGTTTTATTCTCATCATCTGTAAAAGACTTTTGCTCAATTTTTACACATTGTTGTTTTAGGTCTAATAACTTTATACAAAGAACTTTATTCTGCTCTTTTAAATCTTCATATAGTGCTAACTCATATATCTCATTTTTATTTTTTACATTAATCTCATTTTTGTTTTTCACAATAATTATTGATTCTTTTTTTCCATTGTTATCTATACCTTTTAAAAACGAATAATCCTCTTTTTTTTCTAATTTATATCTGTCCAAAATAGCTCTTTCCTCTGCACTTAACTCTTTTATCGGCTCTTGTTTGTTAGTTTCATATTTGCTACTAACACCAAACCAATAAAGTCCAATTCCTAAAATCAAAAACAAAAACAAAATACTAATTAAAAGTATTTTACTTTTTTCCACCTTTTCACCTTTTTGCAGCAATAAGTTTAATTACGTCTTTATCTTTTATAATATATTCTTTAGAAAGATTTTTTTTTGTTTTTGCGTCTATCGCACCTACAAAATAATTTGCAAAATCACTATGAACTAATGTGGCAAAGTCAATTAGTTTCGTTCCACTCTTTATTAAAAAAGCATCTGGCAGCACCCGGCCTTTTGAGTCACAATACTTATTTTCATCCTCTACTGGATAAGCGGTTATCATTTTCATTTTTTCAAATATTAGCTGTTTTAAAACTTCCCAAACCCCAGTTCCATTATTGGCTTTAATATATTCTTTAATTTGTTCTATTGCTCTTTTTTGCTCACTACTAAGTCCTTCTAAAATTTTAATACTATTTTTTGCATAGTTATACTCGATCAAACCTTTTTTTGCAGCTAAAGCTAAGCTGTATTCATATTCTGCACTCGAGGCAATTAATGGAATATCTTTATTTTTTTCTTTAAATTTTTGTATTCGCTCCATTACCCCTCCTTTATCTGCTTTATTTGCTGCTATTAGCATTGGTTTTGTGTTTATTATTATACTAGCTAGTCGGAAAGCTTTTTTTTCATCCAGCTCTATTCTTTCTGGGTTTAGACCAACTTCTAAAAGAGCGTGCTTAAGCTCTTCAGCACTTATCTTTAGACCCGAGAGCTCCTTTTGCATGTTTTCTAATTTTTTTAATTTATATTTTTGGTACCCTCTTAAAATTATTGCTTTTAGCCAATGTATGAGCTCGTTTTTTAAAAACCCTATCTCCTCTTCAATAGGAAAATCCTGAGTTTTTTTACCCTCCAAATCTGTCTGGCCAGAAGCATCAATTACTTGTATAAATCCATCAGCTTTTATTAAATCGTCTAAAAATCTATTACCCATCCCTCGCCCTAAATATGCATCTTTTACCAACCCTGCAACATCAACCACCTCTACTGGCAAATACCTATATTCCCCATCGCAATATTGTGTTGAGCATTTTACTCCTAATTCTAAGCAGACACATTTTGTAGGAACAAAAGCTATTGCAACATTTGGTGAAATAGTAGTAAAGGGATAGTCTGCAATCGCTACTTGTTGTTTAGTTATAGCAGAAAAAAAGGTGCTCTTGCCTTTATTTGGGGCCCCAATTATTCCAATCTTTATCATATTGTTATTTATTTGTTTTCTTATTAAAATACTTTTATGGGTTTGTTTGTAGAGGATTTTGCTCCCTCAAAATTAGAAGATTGCCTTGCAAACAAATCAGCTTTAAGTAGATTAAAACAATGGTTTTTAGGTTTTCTTGTATCAAAAAAACAAAAACCTCTTCTTATTTACGGCCCGAGTGGTTGTGGAAAATCTGCAGCAATCTCTGCCTTAGCCAAAGAATATGGAGCAAACCTTATTTATGTAGTTCCACCTGCAGATCAGCAAGAGGCACAAAAATGGAAAACAAAATTAGAGGCTCTTACTCAGTCAAAAACTCTTTTTTCTTCACAAGTCTTAGTAGTTTTTGAAAATGTGGATGGCTGGGGAGAAGAAAAATCAAAAACCATCCTCTCTCTTTTTAGCGATGTTTTTAGATCAAACTCAATACCAATAATTTTTACAGCAAACGATTTTTATGACCCAAGCATTTTAAATATAAGGGCTTTTTGCGAGCCCCTACAGTTTAAAGCCCCAAGCAGCGATGAGATTTTTGTTTTGCTTGTAGCGATCTCTCAAAAAGCAAAATTATTTTTAGCTAAAGACCAACTTAAAATAATTGCAAAAAATAGCAAGGGAGATATTCGAGCAGCAATTAATGATTTACAGGCAAGAAATATTGCTGCAGCTAGAGAACAAGAAAAAAATCAATTTGAATTAATTCGCTCTATTTTTAGGCTTCAAAGTCTTGTAGAAGCAAAAAATCTCTCCTTTCAATTAGGCTCAACAGCAGATCGAGATTTATTAAAATTATTTTTAGCCCAGAATATCCCAATCGAATTTAAAAGAGCAAGCGAAATTGCTCATGCTTATGAAAGACTTTCAAAAGCAGATGTTTTTGATGGAAGAATTATTAACAATCAATATTGGGGCTATTTAAGATATTCTAATCAATTGATGTTATTTGGTCTGGCCTCTGTGAGGGAAGAAAAGCAATTTTCTTATTTTGTGCAATATCAATTTCCAGAGTTTTTAAAACAAATGTCTTATTCAAAATCTAAAAGACAAATAAAAAAATCAGTTTTATTAAAAATAGCAAAAAAAACACACACTACTACTTCCAAAGCAGAAAGCTATCTCTTTCTTTTGGCGCATATGCTAAAATCTTTAAAAAACATAGAAGAGCATTTTATTTCCTATTATGGCTTTGAGGAAGATGAGCTTGCTTTTTTAAAGTCTTATCTTAGTTAATCTTAGTTAAAAGAAAAATTTTTTATTTTTATTATCCTTTTATTTTTCTATGCTAAGTTTAACAGTTTTAGGTTCAGCTGCATCTGTTCCAACTTTAGACCGATCGTTACCTTCTTATGCAGTGGGTTATGAGGGAAAAATTTTCTTGTTGGACTGTGGGGAAGGAACCCAAAGACAATTATTAAAATTTTCTTTAAGCTATTCTAAAATTAGTGCAATATTCATAAGCCATTTACACTTAGATCATTTTCTAGGTTTATTTGGTCTTTTTCAAACAATCAGGCTAACTGGCTTGCAGAGCAAAATTGTGGTTTTTGGCCCCAAGGGCCTGAAAAAATTTTTTGAGCTTTTTAATGTGGATAAAGAGCTGGTGGAGGTAGTAGAATTAGAAAAACAAAAAAACCCAATTTTTTGCTATAAATCTTTAGAAATTTTTTACTATCCTATATCTAATCATGGTGTTTTAAGTTATGCTTTTTTAATAAAAGAAAAAGATAAAATCTGTTTTTATGAAAAAAAAGCTAAAAAATTAGGCCTAAAAGGTTATCTATTTAATCAAATTCAAAAAAAAGGCAGCCTTATAATAAACAAAAAAAAGGTTTATCTAAAAGATGTAAGCTATATCAAAAAAGGCAAATCTATTTTATATTTAGGAGATGGGCTTTCTGATTCGGCACTAGCTAAAAAATTAAAAGACGCAAAAGAAGTAGACTTATTAATCCATGATTGCACTTTTGACAATAACCTAATTGATTTGGCCAAAGAGCGTTTTCATTCAACCCCTGCTCTAGCTGCAAATTTTGCAAAAAAACTAAAAGCAAAAACTCTTCTTCTAACTCATATTAGTGCAAGATACTCTAAAGACCCATCTATTCTTCTTACGCAAGCAAAAAAGAGCTTTAAAAATTCTATTCTTGCTAGCGATGGATTGAAAATAGAGCTAAAGTAGCTATTCTTTTTTTAATTGTATTTTTGGAGGCATCATTGGAGGAGCAAGATTCACTGGTCTTACTACCAACACACCATTTGTTCCACAAGTAAAATTAATAGCATTTAGTATCATTTCTGAAAAGTCATCTGGCAATCTTTTTTGTTCAGTCCAGCTTTTTTCTATTTCTTTAGCTTTTTTTGCCTCTTCCTGAGTGTATATTACACCCTTCATCTTCAAGTAGCCAATTTTCTCTTTGTAGCTAACCTGATAATTAAATTTTATTTCAATCTGGTTTGAATTAACCTTTATCTCGTCAATTCCAATATTTACATCTAAACCAACAATATCATCATTTTTTTCTCTTGCTGCTTCAACACTATCGATCCTAATTCCAGTTATCATTCTACCACCTTTTAAATTAGTTAAGATAGTATTGTATTGGACTAAAACATATTTAAAATTATTGTTTTATTGTTTTTGTTTTACTATTCTTCATCGCTGTTAAGTTATCAAGGCAATTTTGCAATTTGGCCTGGCCTAATTATTATTGGTTTACTATATTGAGGTAGGCTGTTTATAAACTCTTTTAGTTCCCCCTCACTATCTAAATTATTTTCATAAGCTAGGGGTATTACATATTTTGGCCTAATCTCTTTAGAGGCTTGAACAGCATCAAAATAATCCATCATATGTGTTCCTTTTATTGGAAGGAGGGCAATATCTGCTTTTATCTGTCCTATTGAGCTAAAAATATATGTTTCTCCAGCATAGTATATCCTATATTTTGGAGAATTTAAAATAAATCCTACTGAGTGTTGAGCTCTTGGCTGAGAAGAATGGCAAACCTCAACATCCAAACCCTTTATATTAAATTTTTCTCCCTCTGCAACTTCTATCTTATTTTTTTCTTTGATTTCAACTTTTTCTAAAGCTGGCCTTGGGGCAATATAAAGTGCATGTGTTCTTTCAACAATTTGTTTTATACTTTCCGGCTCACAGCACTCAGCTCTCTCATCTGTAGAGAATATAAAATCACATCTTCTAACAGCAGCTGGATCGAATTTTGATGGTACTTTTCTTTCTTCTCCATATAATTTCTTAGCTGTATTTATGTTAAATAAGCAAATTCTTTCATTTATATTTATCTCCACAGTCAAATTACCAAAATATTGGATGTAGTCTACCATACCACACCACATCAGCAATTTTTATTTATTTTTATTTATTTTTATTTTTAGCTATATCTTATCTATTAGTTTATATTTTTAAATCCATCTTACATTTTATTTATATGAACCTTTGGCTAAAATCTGTTCTGTTTGTATTTTTTCTTTTTTTTAATATACTTTATGCAGACTTTGAATTAAGAAATTATGTTATGAGCCTAACTATAAATCCAGATGGTTCAGTTCATGTTATAGAAGACTTTTTACTATTCATTAATGGAAGCTATTCAATTCAGCTCTATGAAAACTCTTTTGTAGTAAATGATATTGCCTCCTGGTCAGAACGAACAAAAATAAGCGAATTAAGACCGCATATTAGCAGAGCATTTGTAGATTTAGTTAACTTTCGAGTAAGGCCAGTTTCTGTTTTTAATTGTAATAATGTTGCAAACACCTGCTTTGGAAAAATCTCTATTGAATATGATGTTATGCCATTTACTAATAGTTCTGGTTTATTTGAAATTACTCAGATAAAACCAAGAACTAAACGCTATATTCTCTGGACAAAGCCCTTCTCATTTCAACTCTCAAAAACTGACGATATTATTCTACCTTCAGATTATAGTCTAAAAATTTCTATTCCAGATAAAGCAACAAAAATAATCTTTTCTCGTACTCCTAACAATATAGAAGAAAACCCACTCCTATTTAAATTCGATCCAGTAACCTCTCAAAATTTTTATATGGGAAAAGAAAGAACCTTTATTTGGAAATCACAAACACTTTCAAAATTTTATTTTTCTTTTGAAATAGAGCAAACCCCAGAGGAAGAAATTAAAGATTTTTTTCTAAATTTACAGACAAAATTGTTTGGCCTCTTTATATTCATTTTAAACCCACCATACTTTTTATCCTTAGCAATTTTAGCCATTTCTTTTTATTGGTTAAATAAACTAGAAAAATAATGGTGAGGATTTGTGTCTTCAGCCTTAGAAGTAAAAATATTAGAAAAATTAAAAGAGGGTTTTTCCTCAGCAAAAGAAATTTCATTAGCTCTAAGCTTAGATTTTTCTACCATTAGCTCTCTAATAGAGAAGCTTTCTAGCCAGGGCATAATTAAAATAGAACAAAAAAAATTTTCTTCCAAATGGTGCTACACAAAAAAAGGAAAGCAAACTTATCTTTCTGGATTACCAGAAAGCAATTTACTTAAAAGATTTGGCTCAACCCAAACTCTAAATATAAATGATTTGAGTCAAGATGAAAAAAATTTTGGACTAATTCAAGGAATAAAAAATGGTTGGTTTAAACTCTCTGATCAGAGCATAATTCTTTTAGAAAAAGGAAAAGAAGTATTAGAAAAGAAAAGTTGGCCAACTTTAGTAGAAGAAGAAAAACTCTCTGGGTGCACTCTTAGCTTTTTAGAGTCATTAAAAAAGAGAGGTTTGGTAGAACAAAAACAAGTTATTGATGATTATATTGTCTCGTTAATCAAGGATTATCAACCACTAAAACAAGAAGAAAAACCAACAATTAGCCAACTCAGTAGGGAGATTCTTCTTAGTGGGAGTTGGAAAAATGCTTATCTAAGCCCCTATAATTTAGAAGTAGAGGTTTCTGGCCAGACTTTAGCAAAGTTTCATCCAATTCAAGCTCTAAGAAGAAAAATAAAGCAAATTTTTCTTTCTATGGGTTTTAAAGAAATGTCTGGTCCAATAGTAGAAAGTTCTTTTTGGAATTTTGATGCTCTCTTTCAGCCTCAGGATCATCCTGCAAGGGATCTAGCCGATACATTTTATATCAATAAACAATCTAGGGCGGAAGTTGATAGCTCACTTATAAAAAAAATAAAAAAAATACATGAACAAAAATGGGGTGGGGTCTGGTCAGAAGAGCTTGCTTGTAGTACAGTACTTAGAACACACACTACTTCTATAAGTGCAAGAACACTTTTTAAGAAAAAAAACAAATTGCCAGAAAAGTTTTTTGCAATAGGGAAAGTTTTTAGAAACGAGGCAACTGATTATAAGCATTTGGCAGAATTTTATCAAGTGGAGGGAATAGTAGTTTGGAAAAACGCTAACTTTTCCCATCTTTTAGGAATTTTAAAAGAGTTTTATCTAAAACTTGGGTTTGAAAAAATTAGATTTAGGCCTTCTTATTTTCCTTATACCGAACCTTCATTAGAGATAGAGGTTTTTGACAGCTCTCGCTCTCAATGGCTAGAGCTTGGAGGGGCTGGAATTTTTAGACCAGAAGTTTCACTACCCTTATGTGGAATTTATCCAGTTCTAGCCTGGGGATTATCTTTAGAAAGACCACTTATGCTTTCCTTTGATATTAAAGACATAAGGCTATTTTATAAAAACGAAATAGATTGGTTAAGAGAATTTAAATATATTAAGTAAGTTAATATTTAGGGTTAGATTTATAGATTTAGATTGCTGGGTGAGGAGATGAATTTTAAAGGATTTTTTGCAGGCGTGTTTTTCTTATATGCTCTTCTCTTACTTTTAAGTTATTTTGGTCTAGAAGTTTTTTTCTTCATCCCANTTTCAGTTGCTTCTTTAGATGTTGGCAAGCCTGTTACTGCTATAATTTTATTTGTTTTAGCCTACTTTTTAATAAAAAAATAAAGGTGAGTAAAATGGTATTTGATAAAATCCTATCGTTTTTTAAAGGCGAAAAGAGTTTTGATGAGGAGGATCTATCTGAAGTTGCAAAAGCCTCGCCCTTCATAATTTCAAATTCCTTTAGACCAATCCGATTAAACAGTAGAAAAGAAAATTCTGTTGATTTAGTTTTAAATATAAAAAACAAATCTAACTCAGCCCATCTCTGCTCAGTGGTAATTGAAGTTCCAAATCAGCTCGGTTTGGATAGTACTTGTTTAACAAAATCAAAAGAATTTAGATTAGGAAATATAGAACCAGGGCAAACAAAAGAGCTTTCTGTTCCAATCTATGCTAGTTCTCAGACACCTCCTGCAACATTCAAATTAGTTCTAAAAATTTATTCTCACTATCGAGATTATAAACATATTCTAAATATGGTTAGAAAAATTATAGAGCTAAGAGCAGTATAACTTTAGATTATTCTAAATTATTCTAAAGTTGCATCTTTTTGCTCCTTTTTTATTTCTTGCTGTTTTTGCTCCTTTAGTCTTTTTTCTATCTCATCAATCAAACCAGCGATTACTTTTCCCTTTTCAGTAAGTTTTGCTACCTTTTCTTTTCCTTTTTTTTCTAGGCTAACTAAACCCAACGAGCTTAATTTTTCTAAAAAATTAGTAGTATAAACATAAGATGCGCCTGAATATTTGGCTATTTTTGAAGGATACCATTCCTTTGTCTCATCCTTTAAACAAAGTAAAATTGCAGTTGGTTTTAGCTTTAGAAATTCTTTACTTATCATATTAAGCCCACCAATATTCTTCCTGTCTTTTTAACTGTTCGAGAGTTAGAAGTTTAGTTTTTTTTGTATTAATCGCAAGCAATAGGGAAGCACTCTCTTTGTTCAATTCTTGCTTTAGTTTTTTTAAATAATTATTCATTTTTTCTTCATCTAAAAATACCATAAAATCTGGAATCTGCCCGTCTTTTAATTCGAATTTATCAACCACTATGGCCCATTTTTTAGCTTTTGTGTCTACTAAGTTTTGATTCAAAGTTAGCCCATTTCTTTTTAAAAATTCCTCAATAGTTCTTAACATAATTTTATAATAAAATTCTTCCTCCTTCATATTCTTTGTTCCATAATAATCCTGAAAATTTCTTATTTTGTCTTTCTTTACCAACTCTCCTAAAGCATTTTCAATACTTTCTATTGTTGGCACAAACCCCCTTTCTTTTCTTATTTTTTCAATTATTAATTTTTTTACTTCATCGAAAGTCTTTACATCTTTTATAAACTCGATTATTTGAGAGGCTTTTAATTCAATTGTCTGTTGTTCAATGTTTAGCTGTTCTGGAACTTCTAAATAAAATACTCGCCCACTCTCTCTTCTAAAAAACAAAAACCAGATAATAAAAAGAATAAAAAAAGGTATTCCTATAAAAACAAAAGCCTTCCATCTGGAGGGTTCTTCTTCCCATTCCTCTACAAATTCGTATTCATCTATTTTAAAATAGAGCTTGTTTTTACCTTCATTCCATTTAGAACTTACTGCAAAACAAGAGTTAACTATATCAACTGCAGTCCACTCTCCACCCTCCTTTTTTACCAAAATCAAGCCTTTTTCTAAAGCTGCTTTATTTTTTGTAATACAATATTCTCGCACATCTCTTCTTGAACTAGTAAGTTTTATTTCATATTCTGGTGCTTGTACAAGGGCTTTAGCATACTCTCTTTTATACTGGTCAATCACCTCTATTATAATATTTTCACTATTTGGTAATTTTATTGAAGAAAGGGAGCCTACCCAGTACGGACTAGAGCCATCAAAGCTTGCTATTTTTTTTATGCTTTTTTGTTCCAAGTTTTTGTCTAAAATTCGTAAATAAAAAGTAACGTTCTGGCCCTCGAAAGTTTTAAGAGAAAGTTGTAACGAAATAGCTCCAGTTTCAGATTTTTTAGCAGTGCTAATCTTACCATCAAATTTTTTTATTTGATTTATCCAGGTTTTATTTAATCTTCCTTCCTTATAATACAAAATAGCAGCATATGTGCTATTTAGAGCAGGGCTAACAATATTTTTTGAAGCATTTAGCAAAACACTTTTAGAACTTACTTTTTCTTTTTGCTCCTCTAAAATAGTCTCATAAAGATTATTTATAAATAAATTTAGATCTTCTATTTCATCTATAGTTTTTCTAATATGGATTATTTTTGGCCACTCCTCGTTTTTTAGTCCAATGCCAGTCTCAGTAGGTTTTGTGCACCCATCTATCTCCTTATTTACTCTCCCTTTTATAATTTTTCCATCTAAATCTATACTCATATCCTCCGCAGTCCCAAGATAGATTACAATGCTCTCTGGCCCAAAATACTTTTTAATCTCTTTACTAAAAGTAGCTGGCCAAACTCCTGAAGGTATTATAACAATCGAGTTTTGAGGATAGATTCCATCCTCTATATTTAGCTCTTTAAATACAAAACCAAATGCAGAAGCTTTTTGTTCTAAACCTTTTTTAAAATTAGCATAGTTGTTTGCCCCAGCCCATTTTCCTTTAAGTAAATTGATCTCCAAATTAGGTTTGGATAAATAAAGTATTAGTTTAGCACTGTAGGGGCCTTTTTCTTTTTCATCAGGCAATTTAATATGAGCTAAAATTGCCTTTTCTTCACCCCAATCAACCTGAGAAATCTCTTTTAACTGCGGATAGTTCTCTTTTTCAGTCTGAGGCTGGCTTTGAGTTTTTTCTTCTTTAGCAGTTGGTGTTGGAATAAACAAAATAATAAAAAAGAGAAGAACTAAAATCAAAAGAAAAACATGAATTTTACTAATTCTCATATTCTTTTTTATTGTTTTAGTCTTTTTATTTTTAATCCATCTATTTTTTATATTTTGATTTGTTTATCTTTTTTATGTTAGAGCACTTCTATTCTAGAAAAGAGTTAATAGAAAAAAAGCTAAATGAGTTTTTAGATACCAAAAACGAGCCAGAAGAAGTATACTCTTTAATTAAAGAATTTATTAAAAGAGGGGGCAAACGCCTTAGACCACTATTAGTTTTATCCACCTGTTCCTTAGTTGGTGGAAAAGTTTCAGATGCTATAGATGCAGCAATAGCTGTAGAGCTGTTTCACAATTTTACTTTAATTCATGATGATATAGAGGATAATTCTTTAATGAGAAGAGGAAAGCCTTGTCTTCACGTACAATATGGTCTGCCTCTTTCTCTAAATGCAGGGGATGGCCTGTTTATGCTTGTCTGGAAAGCAGCTTTAAATATAAAAAAACATAATCTAGAGGCACAAAAAATTTTATTAGATTCTTTTACTGCTGTTTTAGAGGGTCAGGCTATAGAATTAGCTTGGTATCAGAAAAACAAATGGGATCTAACCATCTCAGATTATATGAAAATGGTTGGTGGAAAAACTGCCTCTCTATTAGGTGGTTGCTGTAAGGTTGGTGCATTGCTTGGAGGGGCTAATTCTCAGGAGCAGAACAATCTTTTTAATTATGGTTATTATCTGGGTTTGGGTTTTCAAATTCAGGATGATATTTTGAATTTGATAGGACAGGAAGAAAAATATAAAAAAGAGATTGGTGGAGATATTAAAGAAGGAAAAAGAACTTTAATGGTTCTTCATTGTTTAGAGCATTGCTCAAAATCTGATAAAATAAAATTAAAAAAAATTCTTTCCTCCTCGCCAGAAAAGGAGGATATTGCCTGGGCAATAGAGCTAATAAAAAGCACTGGTTCAATTGATTTTGCAAAAAAACACTCTCTTTCTCTGGTAGAAAAAGCAAAAAGTTATTTGAAAAATTTCAAGGCAAATGAAGACAAAGAAGACTTAATCCAGCTGGCTAATTTTGTACTAACTAGGGAAGAATAAAGAATCCTATTTAGCATTTTTATAAAAAAGGATAAGGCTATAGCTATAAGCTGGTGCTGTAATCAAAATTAAATAAAATGGGTAGGCTACAAGGCTAATTAGACCAAAAAATATCAGACCAATATGTGCAAATATAACAAGTAGGGTTTGGATATAATATTTTTTTGATATTTTTATTGACTCGGCTATGGCAGTTAAGAGAGTCTTTTGGCCTATTATAACTGAAGGATAAACAAGCCAGAGGTGGCTATAGAGCAAAAACGCAAAAATCGCTATGAAAAATATTATAAGTTCTTGTTTTAAAAAAAATAAAATAAAAGCTAGTAGACAGCCAAAAGCTATAGGCCAGAAGCAAGTCCAGCCAGCCAAAGAGTATTTAGCCAGATTTTTATCTAAAGTTTCAAGCTCTTCAATTAAAGTAACCTTTCTTCTTAAGTGTAGAGTCTGTTCTGTAAAATAAATATATGTTCCATAAGCAGCAAAAAAAAGACTTTTACTAACAGCAAATCCTATAAAAAAAAGCAGTAAAAATACCCCCAACTCAAATCTTTGTTCTAACAAATAGGGCCCAAAAAGCCCTACTAGAAAAAAGAAGCAAAAGAGCCCACAACTTACAAATAAAGCTAAGGCTAAAAACAAGTTGTTTACAAACAAAACCCTAGAATTTTCTATACTTAGTCTAAAGCTCTGCGCTAGCAGCTGTATTATATTCATATATTATTAATTAAAAAGTAAAATATTAAATTATTGGGCCGTAAATAACCTATTGGTTTTAAATAAATTCGGTTATTTTAAATAAAAAAACGAAAAATTTTTAAATAGCATCGTTGTTATTATTTATGTAATCTATGTGTATGTTTTTTAGAAGGAAGTGATGCTTTATGCCAAGACGAAAAAAAATTATACTTTCTAAGACACCGCCTGATCCGGTGGTAATAAAATTAAAAAATTTTAATTTAGCAGCTTTAAAAACAAAAAGAAAGCAATATGAAAATGAGCTTTTTAGTAATGTAGAGCAGATGATAAAGGAGGCAGAAAACCTTCATAGGCAGGAAAAATTAGACAAAGCAAGGTTAAAGTCTCTTGGTTTTCTATCTTTGGATGAGGCTTATGAAGAAGTAAAAAAGGCAGGAATTAAAATTTCTAGACGAGCTTTTGGTGGTAGAATAGAGCGTGGTTCTTTAAGGTCAGAAAAAATAGCAAATAGAAGAGTTATTCCTCTTCCAATACTTCAGGACTGGATTTCTGTTCATTCAAATTTTTATTCTGTTAAAAAAGCCTATGAAATACTAAAAGAGCATGAAAAGGACCTAAATCTAAGAGCTTTTATTGGAAGAATAGAAAAAAACACCATTCCATCTATAAAAATAAACACTCAGCGCTTAATTCCAAAAGAGATAGTAGAATCTCTAACTCATGTTTCAAAAAATTATTTTGATGTTGCTCAGGCAATTAAATTTTTACATGAAAACAACATTAAAATAAAAAGAAATGCTTTTGAAAGAAGATTAGACAGGGGAAGAATTCCTCATGTTAAAATTGGTGGCAAAAGGCTTATTGCAAAATCAGTTTTAGAAGAATTGGTTAAAAAAGAATTAGAATTAGAACAAAAAAAGGCTAGTGTTACTGGAGGGCCAAAGGCTCCTTTTTCACCCTCTATTCCAAAAGGTCCAGAAAAACAAAATCTTTAAAAATTCCAATTCAGTTCTAATTTTTTGTTTTTTAGCTTAGAATTTTTAGCAGGGTTTTAAATGTCTCATCCTGATGAAAACAGATTGGAAAAACTAAAAAAATTACAAGAAATGGGAATAAACCCCTACCCTTACTTTTTTAGAAGGGACAGCTATTCAGAAGATATTTTAAAAAACTATTCTTTTTATGAAGGAAAAAAAGTAGCTGTTGCTGGAAGAATAATTCAGTTTAGAGATTTTGGAAATTTAATCTTTTTTCATATTCTAGACCAGAAAGGAAAAATTCAAATAATGCTTCGCTCTGATTATGCACAAAAAAAAGCTCTAGAGCTATCTAAATTTTTAGATATTGGAGATATTGTTGGGATAAGGGGCGAGGTTCTTAAAACAAAAAAAGGAGAAATTACAATAAATGCTTTAGAGCTAGAGCTGCTTTCAAAATCTTTAAGATTTTTACCTGATAAATTCAAAGGCCTTTCCAATACTGAATTGCGCTATAGAAAAAGGTACTTGGACCTAATTGCTAATCCGGAGGTTAAAAAATTTTTTGTTCTAAGGCAAAAAATTATAGACAGCATTAGAGAATTTCTAAACAGCCTTGGTTATTTAGAAGTTGATACCCCAATACTTCAGAAGGTTTATGGTGGAGCTGCTGCCAAACCATTTCTAACCTATCACAATGCTTTAGATCAAAAACTCTATTTACGAATTTCTAACGAGTTATTTTTAAAACGTCTTATTATAGGAGGAATAGAAAAAGTTTATGAGTTTTCAAAAGATTTTAGAAACGAAGATATTGATTCAACTCACAATCCAGAGTTTACTCAAGTTGAATTTTATGAAGCTTACAAAGATTATAATGATTATATGGAGCTTACAAAAAAAATGTTTGACAAGCTTTTATCCGATTTAGCTCTTCCAAAAGAATTTAACTATCAAGGCAAAATAATTAACTTTAATAATTTTAGAAAAATCTCGCTCTATCAAGAAATATTAAAAAAAACCTCTATTGATATTTTGAGCTGGAAGGATGAAGAGCAAGCTTTTAGGGAGGTTTCTGCTCTGGGCTTAAACCCATCGAAAAAAACTTTGTCAAAATGCGTGGAAGTACTTGTAGAGCATTTTGTTTTAAAAGACCAGTTTGATCCAATCTTTTTAATAGACTTTCCTTATCAAATTTGTCCTCTTACAAAAAAGAAAAGGGACAATCCACTTTTAGCAGAGCGCTTTGAGCTTTTTATTGGAGGCATTGAATGTGGCAATTGTTATTCTGAGTTAACCGATCCTATAGAGCAAAGGGCTAAGTTTTATCAACAGGCAAAACAAAAAGGTGAGGATGAATACAATCCTGTTGATGAAGACTTTTTAGAGGCAATAGAATATGGTATGCCTCCAACTGCAGGGATGGGCCTTGGTATTGATAGATTAGCAATGATCTTTACAAATAATAATTCTATTAAAGAAGTTATTTTGTTTCCCTCGATGAGGGACTAAGTTTTTATCTTTAATTTGGTTTAAAATTATCTAAAATCTCGTTTATTTTTTTAGAGCCAAGAACTTTCTCAAGCCTTTTTTGAAGACCTCTGTTTTTCTTTATCCCACTAAACAATTTTTCCATTTTATTAAATTGTGCTATAAACTCCCTAACTTCTTCTACTTTCAGCCCACTCCCTTTCGCAATCCTTTCAATTCTTCCACTTTCCTTTAAAAGTTTTGGATTTTTTCTTTCTTTTTTAGTCATAGAGTTTATTATTACCTCGTATTTTTTTAGTTTTTGTTCTGAGAGCTGAACTAAATCAGCTGGCACCTCACTTAGTCCAAGCATACCTAATACATTACTAAGAGGGCCTAAATTTTTTGCTGCTTTTAGCTGTTTGTAAAAAGTCTCAAAATCCAAGCTTTCAAAATCTTCCATCTTTAGCTCTTCTTTTTCTGCTGCCTGTTTAATCTTTTCTATTAATGATTCAAAGTCTGGAAAGCCAAGCAAATTTCCAACAAATTTTTTTGAATCAAAAGCCTCTATCTGGTCTATTTTTTCTCCAGTTCCTATAAACATTATTGGTACTTTTGTCTGGTGGCAAGCAGCTATTGCTCCTCCTCCTTTACCTGAGCCATCTAATTTTGTTATAAATATAGCAGTTATTTTCAAAACCTGGTCAAATTGTTTTGCCTGCTGGCCAGCAATTTGGCCAATATCAGCAGAAACAACCAAAATTTTTTCATCAGGTTTAATTTTTTGTTCTATTCTTTTTATTTGTTCTGCCATCTCCTGATCAAAAGCATTTCTCCCAGCCGAATCAATTATTAGCACATCCTCTTTTACTTGGTTTTCTAGCTCAAGTATTTTTTCTAAATTTTTTTCATTTTTTATACCATAAAAAGAGGCGCCTACTTTTTTTGCCAGTTGTTCTAATTGCTCATAAGCTGCTGGTCTATCTATATCGGCACATAAAAGCCCAACACTTAAGCCCCTATTTTTATAAAAATAAGCAAGCTTTGCTGCAGAAGTTGTTTTTCCACTCCCATAAAGTCCTAATAAAAGTATCTTTTTCTTTTTTAGCTCTATTGTTGGTTTTTCTCCACCCAAAAGCTGGCAGAGTTCATCATATGTTTTTTTAAGAACATACTCTTTTAGGCTTATTGCTGGAGGTATTTTATCTTCAAAAACAGAATTTTCTATTTTTTTAGTTAGCTCAAAAACCAATTTTACAGGTACATCTGCACTAATTAGAGCTATTTGTACCTCTTTTAAAAACTCCTTTATACTTTCTTTGTCTAGGGTTACTTTTGCACTTAGCTTTCTAAAAGCTTCCTTAAGTCCTTTTTTAATATCCATACCTAAAGCCCTAAATAGTATATTAAACAAAGTTTTTAATTAGGCTTTTGTTTTCTTTCAGTTAGGTATTATGTTTTCGATCACCCAATTTGGATCAAACTCTTTCAAATCTGAATAGTCTTGTCCCACTCCAAAAAAAACAATCGGAACTTTTGTAGAATAGGTTAAGGAAAGAGTAGCTCCACCTTTTGGATCACAATCAAGCTTGGTAAGAATAGCCCAATCTAATTCTATAGCTTTTTTAAAAGTTTGCACCTGTTCTACTAACGCATTTCCAGCTATGCTCTCACCAACATAAATTTTTAGATGTGGTTTACTAACCCTGGCAATTTTTTTTAGTTCATCTATTAAATTTATGTTTGTGTTTTGCCTACCTGCAGTATCTATTAAAACAAAATCATAGTTGTTTGTTTGAGCGTATTTTATTGCATCAAAAGCAACAGCTGCTGGGTCTGCACCATATTTGCTTTTTATTAGTTTTACTCCAAGCTTGTTGCAATGCTCTTCAATTTGTTCTATAGCTGCAGCTCTAAATGTATCAGATGCTGAAATCACTACTTTATAGCCAAGCCTGTTTAGTCTATCTGCTATTTTTGCGATTGTGGTTGTTTTTCCAGCCCCATTTGGTCCAACAAAAAGTATTTTTATAGGTTTTTGTTCTGTCTGTATAAGCTCTTTTATTTTTTTCTCAAACGGCTCGCTTTTTTCAACAACTAAAATTTCTAATAGACTCTCTTTTATTATATTTTTCACTATTTTGTTCAATTCCTTTTTTTCTATTTCTTTATTAACTAATTTTTGTTCTATCTGTTCAACAATTTTTTTACTCACATCATAGGCTACATCTGCTTCAACTAAAGCTAATTCTAATTCTGCCAAAAGCTCTTCTATATCTTTTTTCTCTATTACTATTTTATTACTAAAAACAGAGCTAATTTGTTTGATCAGTCCTACCTTTGGTTTTAGCTCTATCTCCTCTTTGGCTGAAACTTTTTGCAATTTTTCTAACTCTTTAATCTCTTTTTTACTTTCCTCTTTTTTTTCCTGCTCTTTTTTTTCAGTTTGTTTTGGCAGCTGCTCTTTTTTCTCCTCTATTTTCTGTTCCTCTTTTTTTATTTGTTCCTCTTTTTCCTCCTTTTCTAATTTAGCAGTTTGCTGTTTTTCTTGTTTTTTCTCCTCTTTTTCGTCTTTTTTAGTAAGTTTATTTAAAAAATCAGAAATCTTATTTTTTATAAAATTAAACATTTTTCATCCTTGCACCAATAGCAGCAGCTTTTTTATTTATCTCATCAATCATAGAATTAAGCAAAACAAGTCTTTTTTGTCCTTCTTCCACTGTTTTATTCAATTCTTTTATCTTTTGTTCAAGAATTTTTTTTGTTTCTGTAGGTGTTTTTTTAACAATAAAGTCCCCACCAATACTTACAAACAATTCCTCATCCACATCTTTGCAGGTAATGTAAACCCCACTTCCTATAGGTAAAAGACCATGTTTTTTTAAATTCTTTAAATTTTCTATTGTCTCTATGGTTCTGTTTAGTTCTACTATCATTGTATTTAGTCTTTGTAATTGTTCATTAATCATTCGAGCCTGATTGTCTAGTAGCTCAGCTCTAATGGATAGCTTTTCTAAACTTTCCTCCTCTTGGGCCTCTTTTTCTTTTTCATTTTCAGCTTCTTCCGCTGGCATTTAACTCACCTTTTTTATTTCTATTATTCTTATTTGGCTTCTTTTTATTTTTTGCTCAGAGCCTATTTTTGATTTAAATTTTTCTTCAGCCATTTTTTCATTTTCAGCTTCTATCTCTCTTTTCATTTCAACTATTCTATCTTTTATTTTTACTTTAGCCTTTATTAAGTATTGCATTGCTTTCAACCTCCTATAGCTCTAAGCCTTCTTGAATTTTTAAAAGCTCAAAACCAGAGGTTCTTGATCCAATCACCGCTCCTTTTGTATTTGCAACAATCGATAGGCCTACCATCCCAACACCTAAGTTTGCTGTTGTTGCACTTCCCTTTACTTTTAAGTATTCTTCCACATTCTTTAGCTGTTGGATAGTAGCTTTTTTATTAATTACAAATCCTTTGTTTGTTGGAACAACCATCATCCCAACTGTTTTATAATCTGCTATTTTTGTTTTATATACTGGTACATTTAATGTCTGTTCTATTTTTTTTACTTCTTCTTCTCTTAAGTCTGGATTTATTATTGCTCCATAGTCATTGCAAGCTATATTATTTCCATTAGCACAATATCTACTATCCTTTAGAATATAGATCTGCTTTTTCATAACCTTTAGACTTTCTATTTCTTTTTCAGTACAAAATGGGGGTAAAATAATCCCATATGAATTCATTGTAATATAAAAACCTATGAGTGGGCTTTGGGCTATTTTTGTTTTTATTATTTCTGTTCCCAAACTTTTTTCTATAGCCTCTTCAAATTTTTTAGGACTATTATCTGGTATTATTGTATAATTTTCACAAGTTTTAGAATATATTCCAATATACTCATTAGCTTGAAAATCAGTTTTTAAAATTACCAATTTTTTTCACCTCTTTTAACGAGGTTTAGCTTTTTGTTTCTTTTTTTTCTTCAGGCTTTTTTTCCTCTTTTTTTTCCTCTTTTTGTTCTTTGTTAGCTTGAACATTTTTTTCTTTCTTTTCCTTTTTTTCCTCTTTTTGGCCTATTTTTTCATCAAACAAGTATACTCTTAGGATTTTCTCCTCTTTTATTGCCCTTATCTTAACTTTTTTTGGTGGATTTTTCATAGACTTAGAAAAAAGATAGCTATTGAGAGCATTTGATAGCTTTACATTTTCTGGAGTAGTTTTTAGGTGCCTTGCAACTTTTTCTTTTAATAATTTAACTGCTCTTTTTGCTCTTTTTTGTCTCACTGTTTTAAAAGCTTTAGATAAATTAAACGTATAAACTCGTTCTATTTTTTCAGCTTTTTTTTCTTCAGCCATAGTCTCACTCTATTTAATCTTTAGTTTTAATTTGTCTACTCGCCAATTTCTTCTTTTGTTGTTTGTTCTAAGCTTTCTTTTTGTTTTTGCTACAAGAAAAAGAGGGATCGGCCTATTTTGTTTTATTTTTTTTGCTAAAATTAGCTTTTTTTTCAAACTTTTTTTGGACATTTTTACACCTCTTAAGCTATATAACTTTGTTCATTTTGCTGTTGTGCTTTTCTTTTTCTAGAATTGTACATCTCTTTATATTTTTCCCAAATTTTTTGAGCCTGTTTTTCTGGTAAAATCTTTATAATCACATGCTCCGGGATTGGTGGATTGTATTTTTGCTCCGGTCTATAGCTTACTAAAACATATTGGCCTGGTTTTATTTTACCTTCTATTTTTTTTGCAACTAAAAATGTTAATATGTTCTCATCCCACATCTCGCATGTGGCCTGAGTATAGTTATCTGCACTCAAAATTCCTTTATCTTTTGGTCTAAAAACTTCAATTACTTTTCCTGGATGATACATTCAATCCCCTTTTCTTTTTATTATAATCTTTGATTCCTTTTTAGGCTCTTGCCCACTTAAAATTTTTCTTGCTAGTTCTAAAAGTTGTTGCTCATTTATCTTATTTAAAAGCTTCCCATTTTGATAAAGATATATCAATGTTTGCATTATAGACATAAAAAGTTGTGGATTTTTACCTTTTATTAAAAGTAATCTAGAATAGGCTTCTGGCTCAAGTATTTTTGCAGAAAATACTCTTAAATATTCCATGACTTGCTCCTGATCTGGCTCTTTTTCTCCAGCATTTTTAGGCATTTTTATCACTTTTTTGACTATAAATTTCATAAGCAGTATTATCTAAAAGTTTTCTGCCCTTTGGAGTTAATTCTCTACCAATTCCTTTTTTTGTTTTTTGTAAATATCCAAATTTTTCAAGTGTTTGAATAGCAAGCCTTATTATTTTTCCCCCAGCTTTTCTATGTTTTTCTGGTTTTACCCCTCGTTTTTTTCTTGCGCCATAATGGGTTCTTAATCTTCCAACCCCAATCACTTGGTTAACATAAGCATTTCTTAAGATTGAGGCACAGCGAATATACCAAAACTTTTCATCTTGTGGAAGCCTTTCGCGGTGAGCCCCGCTTTTTACTTTTCCAACCCATTCTGGTTTAGGGATTTTTTCTTCTTCTAGTTTTTCTGCTACTCTCTTTATTAATTTTAGTGGTTCTACATCATAGATGCTTACCATGTTTTCCCTCTAGTAGGCTTTTTACCTCCAGCCATGATCATCCATTGGATGATATGAGAAGCTAAGAGGCCCTTTTAGGTTTACAAAAAAGCCAATTTATATATTATTTAGTTAGTGCTTATTTATAAAACTTGTTTTTTAGCCAATTTTTTGTATTTATCAAGCAATTTAGAAAGATGAATTCTATAAACAGAGTTACAACTAAGGCATAAAAATTTTGCAAAATTTTTCTCAAAACTCAGCCTTAGAGTTTTTTTTGTATACGCCAGATTACAATTTTTACAAAAAAGCTGTTTTCTTTTACAACCCCAAGGAATTTTATGGCGCATTGCAATCTTTTTTGCAAGTTTTACATACTTTTTACAATATTCTGGCTGAGAAAGAGCAATTTTTTTTGCATATTCTAATAATTGTTCTATTCTCTGGAGAGCAAGAGTATTTAAAGAAGGTACAAAAGCAAAACTTTTTATTTTTTTCATTTTTCTCGCTATTAAAGATAGGTAAACTTATATTTTTAATTTTTCATTATATTTTTTGGGCCCGTAGCTCAGCTGGTTAGAGCGGCAGTCTTATATGGACAGCCATAAAAATTTGGCAGCTCTAGGAAAGCTGTAGGTCGAGGGTTCAAATCCCTCCGGGCCCATTAAAAATTAGAGTTTAGCGATTTTTCCTGCATCTGTTAGTTTTAAACCATCTTTGGTTTCTATAAAATCTCTTTTTCTTAATTCTTCTACTATTTTATAGAGCATTGGGGCAGAGAGCCCAACTTTTTTTGCTATTTCTTTTATTGATATTTCTTTATCTTCAGATTTGGAAATCTCTTGTAAAGCTTGTTTTTCAGAAGTAGAAAGATAAAAAGATAATCTTGGCAAATAAATTATTGAATTATCTTCTTCTGTTATATAAACTATTTTTTTAACTCGTTCAATTCTTGCATAGCAACCAAATAATAGGCCTAAAGCCTTTGTTTTTCTTGCTGCACTAATATTTGCATAAATATCCCAGTCTTTTGGCTGCTCGTCTATTAATCCAACTACTTTTGCAGCAGTGTCTACTATATCATATTGTTTTATTTGAACTTCTTCGATTTTTATTACTTTAGAAAGTGCTTCTTTTATTATTCTAATAGAATCTCTTAATTTTTGATCTGGTTCTTGGTCTATTAATAAAATTAGTTTATCTGGACCTATCTTGGTTACACTAATCATAACTGGCTCATAGCTATAAATAGTTGCAATTAAAACTTTTTTCTTTTCTGCTTTAAGCATGAATCTGCCCAGATATATATAGATAAATAGGTTTATAAATATTTTGTAAAGTTATAATAAAAAATATATTTTTATAATTTTGATTTATTGGAGTAATGCTTTTTGGTTATAGATAAATAGTAAAGATATATTATAAATAGAGATAATAAGTGGAACAAAAACGATAAAAATATAAATATTTTTGTTAATAATAAGTTAGAGTATAATAATTAAATTGGTGAAAATTTTGAGATTGTTAATAAAACTCAAAAGTTTGCAAGATGCTGCATATGATTTATACTATTATAAAAAAATCAGTGGGTTTATTTATTCTCTTCTTAAAAATACTCCTTTAGAGAATTTACATGATTCTAAAAATCCTAAATTTTTTTGCTTTTCTAATATTTTTCCAGTAGGAGATCTAAAAGTAGGGGATGAAAGATATTTGCTAATTTCTTCTCCAGATAGGATTTTAATAGAATTATTAAAATATAAAATGGAAAAACTCTCTACTGTTAAATTTGGTGAGCTGCTTTTTAAAATAGAGGAGATTAAAACCATTCAAACTAAACTAAACTCTAAAAAAATAAATCTTAGAACTTCAACCCCAATAATAATTAGGATACCTCCTAAAAATTACGAGCTTTATGGAATAGAAAATAAAAATAAAATAGAATATTGGAAGCCCCAATATCCATTTGAGATATTTGTTAAACAACTTGAGGATAATATATTCAAGAAATATAAGAAATTTTATAATCAAAATGGCTTAAATGAATTTCCAATTTTTGAGAGACTAAAGCTAGTAAAAACAGTTAGAGCTTGTTTTCAGGCTGATGAAAACAAAGATGTTTTTTTACTTGGAACTTTATGGGAATTTGAATTTGAAAACCTAAGCAAAGAAAAAAAAGAGATATTGGAATTTGCCCTTGATTATGGCTTTGGAGAAAAAAATAGTTATG